>NZ_JBFAAE010000004.1:122670-316925 GCF_040639575.1 Streptosporangium sp. NPDC023825
AACCAGGACGGTCTCCACACCACCGTCCCGGCCTCGCGCGCACGCGCGAACCCCCGCCCTCCCCGGAGGGCGGGGGTTCGCGCGTCAGAGCTTGCGGAAGGTCCTCGCCTCCTCGGCCGCCGCGAGCACGGCCCGCAGCGCACAGCCGGTGCCCGCCGACACGACGGCCGAGATCGCCCCCTCGACGAACGGCACGTCGGCGATGACCACGCGCTCGTCCGCGAAGAGCCGGGCGGTGAGCACCGAGCTTCCCAGGTCGGGGATGAGGATTACCCCGTCTCCCCGGTCCACCTCCTCGATCGCCGCCGCCACCAGGTCGGGACTGGTCCCGAGGCCGCCGTCCTCGGTGCCGCCCGCGGCGGCCAGCGGGACGTTCCCGCCGCCGATCTGCGAGGCCAGCAGTGCCACCTCTGCCGCGAGCGGGCCGCTGTGCGAGATGAGGACGATGCCTACCACGGGCTCACCACGGGTCCGCCGGCCGGTCCGCGACCGGGTGCGAACCGGCGGCCGCTCGCCTCCGGCCGGAGCGGGGAGCGGGTCATCGCGCCGCCACCGTGTGCAGGGCGGAGAGGATGAGCGCGGTGGAGGCGGCGCCGGGGTCCTCGTGGCCCACGCTGCGCGGTCCGAGATAGCTGGCCCGGCCCTTGCGGGCCTGCATCGGGATGGTCGCCTCGGCTCCGGTACGGGCCGCCGCCGCCGCGGCGCCGATCGCCTCCGCGGGGTCCTTCCCGTCCTGTACGGCCGCCTCCAGTGCCCGCACGGCCGGGGCGAGGGCGTCCACCATGGTCTTGTCGCCCTCGGCCGCGGACCCCAGCTTGCGCACCCCGGCGAGCCCGGCCTCCAGGGCGGCGTGGAGCCGCGCGACGGACACCTCGGGGGTGTCGCCCAGCGTCTTGCCCGCCTCGCGGAACGCCGTGCCGTACAGGGGGCCGGACGCCCCGCCGACCTTGCGGATCAGGGTGTTGCCCACCAGCACCAGCAGCGATCCCGGCGTGTCCGGTGCCCTGCCGGCCAGGGCCGTGGTGACCGCGGTGAAACCCCGATCGAGGTTGGCGCCGTGGTCGGCGTCGCCGATCGCGGCGTCCAGGCCGGTCAGCCGCTCCCTTTCCGCGGCGACGATCCTGGCGGTCTCCTCGATCCAGGCGGCGAAAAGGGCGGTGTCCATCGCGGTGTCCATCTCAGCGTCCGGTGTCGGTGTCGGTGTCTCTCGGCGTCTGCCGGTGTCGGTTCCGTGCCCGTCGGTGTCGGCGTCGGCGTCGGCGTCGGAGGCCATCAGCGGCCCCAGCGCAGCGCGGGGGTCTCGACGGGGGCGTCCCACAACCGGGTGAGCTCCTCGTTCAACCGGCAGACCGTGATCGAGAATCCCTGCATGTCGAGGCTCGTGACGTAGTTGCCGACAAGGTTACGCGCCGCCCGCGCCCCCTTCTCCGCCAGGTGCTCCACGACGGCCGCGTAGGCGATGTACAGCTCGATCAGCGGGGTGCCGCCCATGCCGTTCACCATCACGAGGGTGTCGCCGGAGATCGGCAGGTCCTCGTGGATCGCGTCCATCGCCAGGTGGACCAGCTCGCGGGCCGGGCGCATGGCCGAGCGCGTCCGGCCGGGCTCGCCGTGGATGCCGATGCCCAGCTCGATCTCGGTGTCGGCGAGATCGAAGGTGGGCATGCCCGCCGCGGGTGTGGTGCAGGGGCTCAGCGCGACCCCGAAGGAGCGGCTGCGGGCGTTGACCTCCCTGGCCACCCGCGCGACCTCGGCCAGCGGCGCGCCGGTCTCGGCCATCGCCCCGGCGATCTTCTCGACGAACAGCGTGGCGCCGGTGCCCCTGCGTCCCGCCGTGTAGAGGGAGTCGCGTACGGCCACGTCGTCGTCGACCAGAACGCTCTCCACCCGCACCCCCTCCTCGCCGCTCAGCTCGGCGGCCATCTGGAAGTTCAGCACGTCGCCCGTGTAGTTCTTCACGATGTGCAGGACGCCCGCCCCGCCGTCCACCGCCGCGGTGGCCTCGATCATCTGGTCGGGTACCGGGGAGGTGAAGATCTCACCGGCGCAGGCCGCGTCGAGCATGCCGTAGCCCACGAACCCGGCGTGCAGCGGCTCGTGCCCCGACCCGCCGCCGGACACCAGGCCCACCTTGCCGGGGCGCGGCCCCGAGGCCCGGAACACGATCTGGTTGTCCACGTCCACCCGCAGCCCGGGATGGGCCGCCGCGACGCCGCGCAGCGCATCGGGAACGACGGACTCGACATCGTTGATGAGCTTTTTCACAGTTCCCAAACTCGCCCTGTTCGCGAGCGATGGCAAGCATCGGCCGCGGAAGCCCTCTTCCCGGCTCCGATCCTCGCCCTGACCGGGCGTACGGGATCGGCGCGCGGCCGTCGCCGGGCAGGGAGGACCGGTGGGTAGGCGAAGGTGGCGGGCGAAGGCGGCGCTGTAGGAGGATCTGCCGAGGTCCTGTCCCGTTGGAGTCCCGTTGGAGGCGTCATGTCGGTGTTGCGGAACCTGGTGGAGAGCATCCGGAACGGCGGGATCGAGGTGATCGACCTGACGGCGCCGCTGTCGCCGGAGACGCCGATCCTGCGGCTGCCGGAGCCGTTCGGCAACACCGTCCCGTTCGCGCTCAAGGAGATCAGCCGCTACGACGACCGCGGCCCCGCCTGGTACTGGAACGACATCGTGACGGGTGAGCACACCGGCACCCATTTCGACGCGCCCGTCCACTGGGTCACCGGAAAGGACGGCGAGGACGTCTCGCAGGTGCCGCTCGAGCGGCTGATCGCCCCGGCCGTGGTCCTCGACTTCGCCGCCGAGGCGGCCGAGAACCCCGACTTCCTGCTGGAGATCGCGCACGTCAAGGCGTGGGAGCAGGCCAACGGGCCGCTGCCGGAGGGCGGGTGGCTGCTCTACCGCACCGGCTGGGACGCCCGCTCCCACGACCAGGAGCGCTTCCTGAACGCGAACGAGACGGGCCCGCACACGCCCGGCGTCTCGGTCGAGTGCGCCCGGTGGCTGGCCGAGGAGACCCCGATCGCCGGGCTGGGCGTGGAGACCGTCGGCACCGACGCGGGCGCCGCGCACGGCTTCGACCCCGCCTTCCCGTGCCACTCGTTCCTGCTGGGCGCGGGGAAGTACGGCCTGACCCAGCTGCGCAACCTCGACCGGCTCCCGGTGACCGGCGCCGTGGTCGTCGCTCCGCCGCTGCCCATCGCCGGAGGCTCGGGCAGCCCGCTGCGGGTGCTGGCCCTGGTCGAGAGGTGAACGTCGCCGAGGTCGTGGGGCGGACCCTCGCCTCGCTCGGCGTGGGCACCGCCTTCGGGGTGGTGGGCAGTGGCAACTTCCACGTGACCAACGCCCTGGTCGCGTACGGCGCGCGCTACGTCGCCGCGCGCCACGAGGGCGGCGCGGCGACCATGGCCGACGCCTACGCCCGCCTCAGCGGCGAAGTCGCCGTGCTCAGCGTCCACCAGGGGCCGGGGCTCACCAACGCGATGACCGGCATCGCCGAGGCCGCCAAGAGCCGTACCCCGCTCGTCGTGCTGGCCGGAGAGGTGACCGAGCCCCGCTCGAACTTCTTCGTCGACCAGGCCGCGCTGGCGGAGGCGGTGGGTGCCGTCCCGATGCGGATCGGGTCGGCGGAGACCGCCGCCGCCGACACGGCCGAGGCGTTCCGCACCGCCCGCGACGGGCGCCGTACGGTCCTGCTCAACCTTCCGCTGGAGGTCCAGGGCCTGGCCGTCCCGGACGCGGGCCGGGAGGCCCCGGCGGTCACCGCGGAGGGGGAGGGATCGGGAGCGACCGTACCGGAATCCGGTGAGGTCGTCCCGCCGCGGGAACCCGGGGCCGAGCAGGTCGCCCGGCTGGCGGAGATCCTCGCGGCGGCACGCTGCCCCGTCTTCGTCGCCGGGCGGGGCGCACGCGGGGCCCGGCGCGAGATCGAGGAACTCGCCGAGCGGGCCGGGGCGCTGCTGGCCACCTCCGCCGTGGCGAAGGGGCTCTTCCGGGGCAGCCCGTGGGACCTGGACGTGAGCGGCGGTTTCGCCTCGCCGCTCACGGTCGAGCTCATCCGCGACGCCGACGTGCTCGTGGGCTGGGGCTGCGCCCTCAACATGTGGACCATGCGCCACGGCACGCTGATCGGCCGCGACACCACCGTCGTCCAGGTCGACCTGGACGACGCCGCGCTCGGTGCTCACCGGCCCGTCCACCTCGGCGTGGCCGGCGACGCCGCCCTCACCGCGCGGGCCGTCACTCGCCTGCTCGGCGGCGGTGACGGTGAGGACCACAGCGACGGCGGCGGTGACGGTGACGACCACGGCGACGGTGATGGCGACGGCGTATCGCGTGGCGAGGCGAAAGCTCCGGGCGGTACGAGCACCGGTGTGCCGGGCACCGGCGGAGCCGGGTACCGCTCGGCGGGGCTGGCCGCGCGGATCGCCCGGGAGAACCGCTGGCGGGACGTTCCCTACACCGACGAGAGCGGCGACGGCAGGATCGACCCCCGGACGCTGACGATCGCGCTGGACGACCTGCTCCCCGCGGAACGCGTGGTCTCCATCGACTCCGGAAATTTCATGGGATATCCGTCGATGTTTCTCGATGTCCCCGATGAGCGGGGTTTCTGTTTCACGCAGGCGTTCCAGTCGATCGGCCTCGGCCTCGCCACCGCGATCGGCGCGGCCCTGGCCCGGCCGGACCGGCTCCCGGTGGCCGCGCTGGGCGACGGCGGCGCGCTGATGGGCGTCGCCGAGCTGGAGACGGTCGTACGGCTCGGCCTGCCGATGGTGATCGTCGTGTACGACGACGACGGCTACGGCGCCGAGGTGCACCACTTCGGCCCGGACGGGCACCCCCTGGATACCGTGACCTTCCCGCCCGCCGACATCGCCGCCGTCGCCCGCGGCTTCGGCTGCGAGGCGGTCACCGTACGGGCCCGGGAGGATCTGGTCGCGGTGGCCCGGTGGCTGGAGGGGGACCGTGACCGGCCCCTGCTGGTCCACGCCAGGGTCAGCCGCGCGCGCGGATCGTGGTGGCTGGAGGAGGCGTTCCGGGGACACTGAGGCCCGGCCCCGCGAGGCGTCCGGGAGAGGATCGGGGGAGGTCGGGCCGGGGGGAGAGCTGAGGTACGGTTCAGCCATGGCTGAGATCGTGTACCCCCCGGTCATCGGGGCGGCGTTGACCTTGTTCCGTGCGCTGGACCTCAAAATCCGCATCGAGGGCGCGGAGCGCATCCCGCGGACCGGCGGGGCCGTGCTGGTCAGCAACCACATCAGCTATCTCGACTTCATCTTCGCCGGTCTGGCCGCGCGTCCCTCCGGGCGCCTGGTGCGTTTCATGGCGAAGAAGGAGGTGTTCGACCACCGGATCTCCGGGCCGCTGATGCGCGGCATGCACCACATCCCGGTCGACCGCGCGGCCGGGGCCGCCGCGTTCGGCGCGGCGCTGAAGTCGCTCAAGGGCGGCGAGGTCGTCGGCGTGTTCGCCGAGGCCACGATCAGCCGGTCCTTCACGATCAAGGAGATCAAGAACGGCGCGGTCCGGATGGCCGTCAGCGCCAAGGTGCCGATGATCCCGGTCTCCCTGTGGGGCACCCAGCGACTGTGGACCAAGGGGCACCCCAAGAAGCTGCTGCAGCGGCACGTGCCGATCACGATCCAGGTCGGCGAGCCGATGTACCCCCAGCGCGGCGACGACTACGACGCCGTCACCGCGGACCTGCGCGAGCGCATGGCCGAGATGCTCGACAAGGCGCAGCGGAGCTACCCGGAGATCCCGCCGGGCGTCTGGTGGCAGCCCCGCCACCTCGGCGGCACCGCGCCCACTCCCGAGGAGGCCGCCAAGCTTGACGCCGCCGAGGCGGAGGCCAGGGCGATCCGCGACAAGCCATGAACAGGTAGTTCACAAGTGGCGTGCCCCATCCTCTCCCCATGAGCAGCGCATTCGACGACATCGCGAACGCCTTCCAGCCGGTGCCGGACCCCGGCCCGGGACGCACGCCGGGGAAGGTCGGCATGGCCGTCCTGCTGGTCCTCTGGACGGGGCTGGGCGTGCTGCCCCTCGTGGCCGCGGTGCCCGGCCTCAGGCTCGCGACGGGCTCCGTCGGCGTCCCCGGCACGCTCACGGTGGTCTCGTGCGAGGACCTGGGCCGGGGTCGCTACGACTGCAGGGGCGTTTTCGCGCCCGACGGCGGCGGCGACGCGATCCCGGTCGAAGCCTCACCCGACTCCACCGCCGGTGACGTCAGGCGGGCCCGGCTCACCCCCGAGGGCGACCGTGCCGTACCAACCGGCACCTCCGGTGTGCTGGCCGCGCTGACCATGCCCTTCCTTGGCGTCGGAGTGCTGGGCTTCCTGCCGTACGTCCTCCTCCACGTCTCCGGGGCACGGCGGGGCCGCCGGGCCGCCGTGGTTTCCGGATGCCTCCTCACGCTCGTCTCGCTCGCCGGTGTGGTCGCCGGGATGGTCGCCGCCTACGCCTGAGCACGCCGAGGTGCGCGCGCACGCCCGGCGGCGTGTCCCGGCGCTCGTCCGGAAGACGGGCTGACGACAATCGTCGGATGGAGAAGATGACGGACGCCGAATGGCGTGAGTTCGTGATGACGGGGACGCGTACCGGCAAGCTCGGGGTGGTCAGGGCCGACGGCAGGCCGCACGTGACGCCGGTCTGGTTCGTGCTCGACGGGGACGACGTGGTGTTCACCACCCACGAGAGCAGCGTCAAGGGCAGGAGCCTGCGGCGCGACCCCAGGGTGGTCCTGTGCGTGGACGACGAGACCCCGCCGTTCTCCTACGTCATGCTCGAGGGCCTCGTCACCCTCTCCGCGGACACGGACGAGCTGGTGAGGTGGGCCACCGAGATCGGCGGCCGGTACATGGGCCGCGAGCGCGCCCACGAGTTCGGCCGGCGTAACGGCGTACCGGGGGAGTGGCTGGTCAGGCTCCGCGTCGGCAGGGTCGTCGCCGGCCGCGACGTGGCGGACTGAGGATCCCTCCGGACATCTCGTACGGGATGCGGGGGGCGCGACCCGACCGGCACCCGCGGTCCTCCGGCCACCCGCGGTCCTCCGGCCATCCGCGGGCCGACCGGCACCCGCGGTTCTCCGGCCATCCGCGGGCCCGCGGGACGGCACGTTCTCGGGCACCCGAGGGCCTCTCCCATTCCCGCCCGGGACGGGGGAGCGGGCTCGTCAGGAACGAATCTGTACGAAGTTCGAATTTTTCAACACGGTGGTGAGCTGCTGAAAAGCCCGATTTAGGGTGTCATGCACTTATTTGGCTTGCATGGGTTCGCTTGAAGCGGGCACTGTTCCCCGCGCCCTGGACGGAGGATCACGACCGGGCAGTGGTCCTCGGTCTCGGCGGCGGGCGTAGGCACCCCCTCGACGCCCCCGCTGGTTTCGGATCAAACCAGATGGAGGAGACAAGGTGACGCGAACAAACCCCGGCAGTTCCAACGAGGTGTCGTCGAGCGGATCGGGCAGAACACCCTGGCGCATTCCACGCCCGATGGTCTTCGCCACCGCCGTCGTGCTGGCGGCCTCGGGCGGCGTCGGGGTGTCCTCGGCGTCAGCGGCGTCGCCGCCGCCCGCTCCCACGCCGCCGGAGACGCCGGCCCCCAGCGTGACGGTGACGGTGACTCCCATCCCGGGTCCCACGCTGACCCCGACCCCGACGCCCACCACCACCACGCGGCCGCCCCGGATACCCCCGGTGGCGTTCCCCGGCACGCTGCACGGCGAGTTCGTCCTGCCGGCGAAGGACGGCTGCGGCTTCACGGTGTTCGCCCAGACCGGTGAGGCGACCGCTGTGGCGGAGGACTCGATCACGGTGCGAAGCCAGGACGGCTTCGAGAGGGTGTACACGATCACCGATTCCACCAAGTCCCTCTCGGGGCGGCGGGGCAACGTGATCAGGCAGGGTGACTGGGTCTCGGTGACCGCCACGACGGCAGGCGCCACGACGCCGGGGGAGCCGACGCCGGGTGAGCCGACGCCGACCACCACGACCCCGGGTGAGCCGACCCCGACCACCACGACGCCGGGTGAGCCGACGCCGGGTGAGCCGACGCCGACCACCACGACCCCGGACGAGCCGACGCCGACCACCACGACCCCGGTCGAGCCGCCCCCGACCACCACAGCCCCGGATGGGTCGGCACCGACCACCACGACCCCGGACGAGCCGACCACGGACGAGCCGGCCACGAGTGAGACGGCGACGGCCGCCTACGTCTTCGACCTGACGCGGCCCAACAGGAAGTTCTGGCGCGGCGGTGACTGGTGGTCCCTCAGCAAGTGGCGGATCGGCAAGTGGCGCGAGCCCAGCATCTGTCCCACGTCGCCCGTCGCGACCCCCACGGTCCCGCCTCCCGCGGAGACCCCGTTCCCGCCTACGGAGACCCCGCTGCCTCCCGCGGAGACGCCGACCGTCCCCACCCCCGAGCCGACCCCCACCGTGACGGAAACCCCGACCCCGACTCCCACCCCGACTCCCTGAACGTCCGGGGACACCTCCTGAGCGTCCGGGGACCGGACGCGGCCGTCGCGCGGCCCTGACCCGTGGGCCGCGCCGAGGATCCCGAGGCCGTCCGGCGCGAGGTGAGGGGCCCCGGGGGCCGATGACGCGCGGCTCGCAACGGCGTCGCCCGGGTCTCCGACCGGAGACCCGGGCGACGCCGTTCCACGTCGCGGCCGCCACGGTGCTCCGAACCCGGCCGCGGTCGCGGCACACCCCGGCGGCCACGAATCCGGTCTCCGCGGACTCCTCGAAGTCGTCATGCCTCCCGCCGTACGGGGAAGTTCGCCACGAGGAGACCGCCCACGATCCCTGGAGGCGAATTGACCGCGAAGTCCGAAGCAGAGTCCGAATCCGTGATGTCCCCCAGCCGCTTCGACGCCCGGATCACCGCGGATCCGGACTCGGCCTGGCCGGCGGAAGCGCATCGCTACCGGCTGGTCGCGAGCCGCGCGTGCCCGTTCGCGAGCAGGGCCGTGGTGAGCCGCAGGCTGCTCGGCCTGGAGGACGCGATCTCGCTGGCCGTCGTCGACCCCATCCAGGACGACCGCGGCTGGAGCTTCGCCCTCGGTCCCGACGGCAGGGACCCCGTCCTCGGCTACCGCCACCTCAGCGAGGCGTACCTGGCCGCCGATCCGGACTACGACGGCGGGTTCAGCGTTCCCGCGATGGTCGACACGGTCACCGGGCGCCTGGTCACCAACGACTTCGACCCGATGACCCTGGACCTGGCGACCCAGTGGACGGCCCTCGCCCGCCCCGGCGCCCCGGACCTGTACCCCGAGCCGCTGCGCGCGGAGATCGACGAGCTGAACGAGCAGATCTTCCAGGACGTCAACATCGGGGTGTACGAGGCGGGCATGGCCACCACCCAGGAAGCGTACTCGCGGGCCTACGACGCGCTGTTCGCCCGCCTGGACGCGCTGGAGGAGCGGTTGCGGACCCGCCGCCACCTGGTCGGCGACACGATCACCGAGGCCGACATCCGGCTGTTCACCTCGCTGGTGCGCTTCGACGTGGTCTACCACGGGCACTTCCGGTGCAACCGCTCCAAGCTGACGGAGATGCCGGCGCTGTGGGCGTACGCGCGTGACCTGTTCCAGACCCCCGGCTTCGGTGACACGGTCGACTTCGACCACATCAAGCGTCACTACCACCTCGTTCTGGACGAGAGCAATCCCCACCACATCGTGCCCGGCGGCCCGGACCTGTCCGGGTGGCTCGCCCCGCACGGCCGCGAGGGGCTCGGCGGCAGGCCGTTCGGGGACGGCACCCCGCCGGGGCCGCCACCCGCCGCGGAGGTCGTGCCGCCGCGGGGGCGGGCGGCCTGACGCCACCCCTGCCGCGCCTCAGGGCATCCTTGAGGCGCGGCCGTGTGCGGGGGCGGCGACCGGCCGCACGGCGCCGCCGGACGGGTGGCGCCCGGCGCCGTTCAGCCTCGGTGCGGCCAGGCGCGGGTTCTGCCGGTGCTCCAGGCCCACGAGGCGATACCGACGCGGTTCCGCACCCCCAGCTTGCGCTGGATGCCGGCGATGTGGTTCTTGACCGTGCCGGGCGACAGGAACGGCTCCGCGGCGATCTCGGCGTTGGTCTTGCCCTGGGCGACGAGCAGGGCGACGTCGTCCTCGCGTTCGGTCAGCGCCGTGCCCCGGGGGACGTCCTTGGGCGACGGGCCGATCCGGCTGAGGAGCCGTACGGTGAGTTGCGGGCTGATGAGCACATCGCCGTTCACGGCCGCGCGTACGGCCTCGACCAAAGGGCCGGGCCCGAGCGCTTGAGGACGAACCCGGCGGCGTTGAACTACCGACGCCGTCGCCGGGAGGCCTGCGCCGCCCGCGGGCGTACCGGCCACGACGGGTGGACCTCGTTCCCGTTCTCGCCGGTGGACCTCGGCGGCGTCGCGGCGCTGCTGGGGTCTCTCGTGCCCCATCGTGTCGTGTTCCGTCAGATGGCGGAAACACGCCACCCCGGAGAAGGCTCCCCGCCTTCAGGCCCCGGCCCCCGGGCGGAACGGTTGAAGCCCCAGGTCATCGTCTGTTTCGCCGAGCCGGGACCGCGCGGATTCCCTCGCCTCACGCGGGCGCGCATTAAACCCTTGTAAATTTTTCTGTCCCTTATTACAGGCAAATGCAACATTTATTCATTACCCTCCCCGGAGGTTAGGGAGATCCCTTATCGCCCATTTTGCTTCCCCCCGCGGGCATCCCCTGCCCGTGAAGGAGATCGTGTGTTCACAGCCCGCCCCTGGCGAGTGGTCCTGATCGGGACCATCACCCTCGCCTCACTGATCCAGCAGAGTGTGGCGTACAGCGCCACACAGGCCGCACCTGAATCCGACAAGATCGACCGGGTGGTCCAGGCCGACCTGTCCAAGGACGACAAGGCCACCTTCTGGGTGCGCCTGAAGGACGACGCCGACCTGCGGGCGGCGCGTACGGCGAAGACCAAGGCCGAGAAGGGCAAGGAGGTCTACCGGGCGAAGACGGAGAGAGCCGCCGCCTCGCAGACGAACCTGCGCAAGCTCCTCAAGGCCGCACGCGCCGACTTCACCCCGTTCTGGATCGTCAACACCATCAAGGTGACCGGCGACGCGAAACTGGCGGACGAGATCGCCAAGCTCCCCGAGGTGACGGCGATCGAGCCGTCCCGGATCGTCCAGCTGCCCGACCCGGAGCCGGCCAAGGAGGTCAAGGCCACCGCGGCCTCCGTCGAGTGGAACATCGACCGTATCAACGCCACCAAGGTGTGGGACGAACTCGGCGACCACGGTGAGGGCATCGTCATCGGGAGCATCGACAGCGGCGTGCAGTGGGACCACCCGGCGCTGGTCTCCGCCTATCGCGGCACGAAGACCGACGGCAGCGTCGACCACAGCTACAACTGGGTTGACACGATAGGCGTGTGCTCGGCCGGCGTGCCCTGCGACGACCTCGGCCACGGCACCCACACGATGGGCACCATGGTCGGTGGCGACGGCGGCGCCAACAACATCGGTGTCGCCCCCGGCGCCAAGTGGATCACCGCGAAGGCCTGCACGGTGAAGCCGAGGAGCTGCCCGAACGACGCGCTGCTCGCCGCCGGCCAGTGGATGCTCGCGCCCACCGATCTGAACCACCAGAACCCGCGTCCCGACCTCGCGCCCGACGTCATCAACAATTCCTGGGGAGGCGGCGGCCTCGACCTCTGGTACGACGAGATGGTCCGCGCCTGGGTCGCCGCCGGCATCTTCCCCACCTTCTCCAACGGGAACGAGGCCCTGAGGGCGCCCGTCACCTGCGAGAGCACCGGAAACCCCGGCGGGAACATCGCCGCCTACAGCGCCGGAGCGTTCGACTTCGACGGGCGCATCGGGGAGTTCTCCTCGCGCGGTCCCGGCGAGAACGGCGAGATCAAGCCGAACATCACCGCACCAGGCGTGAACATCCGCTCGTCCTGGAACGACGGCGGCTACCGCCCCAACTCCGGCACGTCGATGGCCAGCCCGCACGTCGCCGCCACGGTGGCGCTGATGTGGTCGATGTCGCCCAGCCTGAAGAACGACGTCGAGAACACCCGCGCCCTGCTCGACGGGACCGCGGCCGACGTCGACGACACGAGCTGCGGCGGCACCGCCGCCGACAACTATGTCTGGGGCGAGGGCATGCTCGACTCCTACGCCGCGGTCAAGTCGACCCCGCTCGGGGAACTGGGCACGCTGACCGGCACGGTCACCTCGGGCGGATCCCCCCTGGCCGGCGCGGCCATCAGCGTCTCCGGACCGGTGAGCCGTACGGTCACCACCGCGCGGGACGGGTCCTACACGCTGCCCCGCCTCCTGAGCGGCGACTACGAGATCACCTTCAGGAAGTTCACCTACGACGATGTCACCGCGACCGTCACCGTCACGACCGACCAGACGATCACCCGGGACGCGTCACTGGTGGCGCAGGCCCTGAGCACGGTGTCCGGGACGGTCACCAGCGTTGGCCTGCCCCAGGCCGGCGCCACGGTCGCCGCGGCGGGCACGCCTGCCGGCACGGTCACCGACGCCCAGGGCCACTACGAGCTCACACTGCCCCGCCGGGGCTTCGACCTGAAGGTCACCGCGGGCTCGCGGTGCACGCAGGACGCCGCCGTGCCCGTCACGGTGACCGGCGACCTGGTCAAGGACATCGAGCTGGCGAGCCACACCGACTCCTTCGGCTACACCTGCGGGAGCGGCACCGAGCCGTACATCGAGGGCACCACCAAGGAGCGGCTCGGCGGCGACGACGAGAGCCAGATGATCACGCTGCCGTTCGCCTTCCCGTTCTACGGCAAGACCTACACCCGCGGCGCGGTCGCCACCAACGGGTTCCTGACCTTCGGCGCCAACACCTACGCCTTCCCGAGCAACACCTCCCTGCCCACCACCGGCGATTCCAACGCCTCCATCTACCCGTACTGGGAAGACCTGGCGATGTGGGACGACAGCGGGCTCTATACCGCCACCGTCGGCACCGCACCGCACCGCACCTTCGTCGTGGAGTGGCGCAACGTGCAGTTCTACGACAGCGACGACCACTTCTCGTTCGAGGCGTTGCTCGGTGAGGACGGCTCCATCGGGTTCCGCTACCGCGGAATCGACGCCCCTGCCGAGGCGGGCACGACCGCGACGATCGGCGTCGAGAACGCGGAGGGCACCGACGCCCTGCAGTACTCCTTCAAGACCGATCCTCTCCCCGCCATCGCCGACGGCCAGAGCCTGTCCTTCGCCGCCCGGCGGCACGGGCTGGTGACCGGCACCGTCACCGACGCCAACGACGGCAAGCCGCTGGCGGACGCGACGGTGAAGGTGGGCGACGTGGCCACCTTCACCACCGGAACCGACGGCACCTTCTTCGGGCAGGCTCCCGCCGGTGACCACCAGGTCGAGGTCTCCGAGGAGAACTACGGCACTCTCACCAAGCAGGTCACCGTCAAGGCCGGTGAGCGCAACCTGCTCGACACGGCCCTGGCCACCGGCCGGGTGACGGCGTCGACCGACGAGGTCACCCTCGTGATGCCGGCCTCCTCCACCAGGAAGGGCGCGGTCGAGCTGTCCAACCTGGGGGCCGACGCGGCGTACACCGTCGAGATCGCCTCCGGCCAGACCTGGCTGGGCGTGACCCCGGCCAGTGGGCAGATCGCGGCCCGCGGGTCCGTGACGTTGCAGGTCACCGCGTCCAGCGCGGATGTCCAGCCCGGCAGCGTCCGCACCGGCGTGCTGGTCGTGCGCTCGGCGAGCGGCCGCGACCCGGCGTTCCCGATCAGCGTGTCCGTCGTGGTGCCGAAGTTCCAGGTCGCCATCGAGGCCGGCGGTTCCAGGAAGGCCGTCGACGCCGTCGGTGACGTCTGGGCGGCCGACCGGAAGTACACGCCGGGCGGCTACGGCTACGTGGGCAACGGCGACAGGACGAGCACCTCGAGCAAGACCGTCAGAGGCACCACCGAGCAGACGCTCTACAGGAGCGCCCGCGAGGACATGCGGGAGTACCGGTTCGACAAGGTCCCCACGGGGGTCTACACCGTCGAACTGGGCTTCGCCGAGACCCGGAACAAGCGTCCGGGCAAGCGGGTCTTCGACGTCGGCATCGAGGGCAAGCTCGCGATCTCGGCGCTCGACCTCGCCCGGGAGGCGGGGGAGAACACCGCGGTCAGCCGCCAGTACACGGTGAAGGTCACCGACGGCCAGATCAACGTGGGCTTCACCGCGCGGACCGGCGATCCCATCGTCAACTCCATCCGTGTCAGCGAGCGTCCCGACAGGGCCGCCCGGTAGGCGCGATCCACACCCTCGACCGGCCCGTCCCGCTCGGCGGGACGGGCCGGTTCCATGATCGCCGGCTCGATCGCGGCGGCGCCGGTTTCCCCGGCGTCGATCGACGTGGAGATCGCCTCGGTGGCGCGCGGACACGTGATCACCGGCAAGCCGGAGGTGCGCGTCTCCCCGGCGCGGGCCCAGGTCATGCTGGAGCGCTACGCCCAGCTCAAGATCGTCCGGCATCCGATGCTGCCGCTGCGGTCCCGGGTGCTGGAGTTGCGCGACAACCTCACCGCCTACGACGGCATGTATGTGGCTCTCGCCGAACTGCTGGGTGTGCCGCTGCTCACCGACGACGCCAAGTTCGCCGGCGCGACCGGGCACCGGGCGGAGATCCACCGCTACCCGCCACCGCCGGTGTGGATCCTCCTGTGACGCGTTGGCCCCCGGACGGTCCGCGGTGGGTTCCACCGGGTTCCCCATGAGCTCGATCACCACGGTCTGACCTGGCCTGACGCGTCGAGGACGGATCGTGGACGAGCGGCGCCGGGGGCGGAGGGTCAGCCCGGGGTGAGGAAATGGCCGTCGGTCCTGATGGCCTCGCCGGTGGTGTTGGTGTTGGCGGCCGAGCACAGGTAGACGATCATGCGTGCGGCGTCGTCGGGATGGCTGACGCGCTTGGTCGCGGCGGCCTCGCCCGCCTTGTCGAGCAGGTGCTGCGGCATGGGTTTGCCCGCCGGGGTGAAGCCCGGCATGACGACGTTGGTGAGGATGCCGGCGGAGGCGAGTTCCCTGGACATCACCCGGGTGAGGCCGTGCAGGCCCGCCTTGGCGGCCACGTAGGAGACGTTGCCGGGGAAGCCGTCCTCGACCAGTCCTGTGGAGACGTTGACGATGCGGCCCCATCCGTTCGCCCGCATGTCGGCCAGCACGGCGCGGGCGAGAAGGTAGGGGCCGACCAGGTTCGCGGTCACCGACGTGGTGAACCGCTCGGGCGGCGCGGTCTCGAACAGCTCGCCCGGCTCCGGCCAGTCCGGCCAGCGGACGGCGTTGTTGACCAGGACGTCGACCGGCCCGAGCCGGTCGCGGGCGTGCTCGACCGCCGACGGCAGTGAGTCGGGGCGGCCGAGGTCGAGTCGCCAGGCGATCGCCTGGGCTCCGCGCCGTTCGGCCATGGCCACGGTCTCCTCCGCGGCCTGGAGGTTGGTGTGGTAGCCGACGGCGACGTGTGCCTTCTCCTCGGCGAAGGCCAGCGCGGTGGCCCTGCCGATGGCCGTGCTCGCGCCGGTCACCAGGACGACTTTTCCTGCGAGTCCGAGTTCCATGCGTTCTCCTGCGGGTGGTGGTCAGGTGAGGTTGTCGCGGACGGTGTGCAGCAGCCGGATGAGACGCGCGGCGTCGGCCTCGCCGAGCCCGGCGCTCGCCCGGCTTTCCACCTGCGCCCATGCGGCCACGACGGCGTCGACCACGGCCTCGCCGCGTTCGGTCAGCCGCAACCGGGTCACCCGGCGGTCGCCGGGGTCCGGGGCGCGCTCGACGAACCCGGCCCGTTCCATGCGGGTGATCGCTTTGGCGATGGTGGGCTGCTCGATGCCGATGCGCTGGACGAGTTCCGCCTGGGTGGTCTCGGGATTGTGGTGAAGGTCGACGATGAGCAGCTCCTGGCCCAGGTGCAGGCCGAGCTCGGCCATCCGGCGCTGCATCTCGGCGCGGTGCGCCCTGGTGACCTCGGCGAGGGCGTAACCGATCGGCCCCTGTTCGGCCGCGACCTGCCGCCCGGCGGTCATGCCGGCACCGCCGGCCGGCCGTCCGCGGCGCGGGCCAGGACGCGCTGCCACAGCCGGGTGATGTCGTGTCGCGCCTCCTCCCCCGTCAGAACTCCGTCGGCGTCGATGTGACGGTGGGCGAAGCCGACCGCCACCTCGAAGTCGGAGAGCACCTCGGCGCCGGCCCGCCGCAGCATGTCGCCGAGCTGCAACTGGGCGAAGACTCCGCCGAACCGGTTGGGTGAGGCGCTCATCAGCGCCACCGGCTTGCCCGCCAGCGGGCGCGGGGGCGCGAGGATCGACAGCCAGTCGACGAGGTCCTTCAGCTGCCCCGGGATGCCGCGGCTCAGCTCCGGCGTCACCAGCAGCAGAACGTCGGCCGCCGCCACGCGCTCGCGCAGAGCGCCGACGGCCTGGGGGAAGGGGCGGCCACGGGTGGCGTCCAGGCGGGGAACCCGGGCGTGGTCGTCCCACACCTCCACCCGCAGCGGGGCGTCCGCCAGCTGCTGCGCGGCGTGAAGGAGCGACCGGTTGTGCGATCCCTCCCGGGTGCTCCCGCAGATCGCCAGTACGTCGATGATTTCCATAGTCGGCTATCTTATAGTCGGCTATATAAATGTCGCAAACCTGGGGCGCGCCGGTAGCCGGCGAACTCGAAGTCGACAGGCCGCTCGTCGGCGTGGGCCGTCTCGCGAGGGGGCAGGCGGCCGCGGCTCGATCGTCGAAGCGACCGGAATCACACCGATCGCGAAGACCGTTCCGGCGCCGAACGCCCGGGTCAGCCCTTGACGTTCTCCTCCGTGCCCCGGCCGGGAGTGTTCCTGCGCAGCACTCCCGGGAGGGTCAGCGCGACGAGTACGGTGGCGAGCGTGCCCCCGCCGCCCGCGATGACGAGGGTCACCGGCGCGGAGGTGGCGTCGAGCAGGAAACCACCGGCGACGTAGGACAGTGCGGCGGCCACCCCGACGGCTCCGTAGAGGTTGCCGAAGACCCTGCCGAGCATCCTCGGCGGGACCAGCCGCTGCAGCATGGTGTTGGTGGCCACGTCCATCGCCGCGATGCCGAATCCACGGACGAACTGGGCGGCGAACGCGGCCGCGACGGCCCAGGCCAGCCCGGTGAGCAGGTTGCCCACGCTGCTCACCGCGAAGCCGGCGATCAGCAGGACCACCAGCGGCACGCGGGTGCTGTAACGGGTCATCAGGGCGTACCCGAGGAGCAGCCCTATGCCGACCGCCCCCAGAAGCAATCCCACCGCCGAGTCGCCGGCGGCGAAGGTCACCTTGGCCAGGAGCACCAGCGCGACGTCGTCGACTCCGTTGAACGCGACGACGGCACAGAAACCCAGGGCGATGATCCGCACCACCTTGGCCGACCAGATGTAACCCAGCCCGGACCTCGCGTCCTGCAGGAGCGAGGACTTCTCGCCGCCCTCGGCGGGGATCGGGGGGAGAGACTTCAGCCGGAGCAGGAGGGCCCCCGCCAGCAGGAAGGAGGCTGCGTCGACCAGGAGAACGCCGCGGACGCCGATGAAGGGGAACAGCACCGCCGCGACCAGTGGCCCGAGAGCCTCGGCGGCGTTGGTCCCGAATCCGAGCGTGGAGTTGGCGGTCTCCAGGTCCCTGTCTCGCACCAGACCCGGTATCGCCGCCCGCGAGGCCGGCAGGAACACCTGCCCCGCGATCGCGCGAAGACCCACCAGTACCAGCAGCAGAGGCAGCGGCGGCAGCGAGAGCGCGATGAGCAGAAGGATCACGCCCTGGGCGACCTCGCAGACGATCATCACCCGCTTGAGGTCGAAGCGGTCGCTGATCGCGCCGGCGATCGGGCTGAGCAGGGAGGGAACGAAATCCCCGACGAGCAGGAGCAAGGAGACCGCGATCGCCTGCCCCGTCGTGTCGGCCACGTGGAGCATCAGCGCGACGAGGCTGAGCGCGTCACCGCCGACGGAGACGACTCGCGACGACCACAGCGACAGGAACCCTGGGTTGTCGCGCAGCATGCTCAGTGCGCCCGTCCCCTCAGCCTCGGTCCCCGCGCCGGCATCAGAGGCTGACATGGTCTCTTCTCTCCTCCGATCGGGGGGGGGGCACGTTCCTTCCGGTCACTCGTCGTCTCCGGTGACGTGCTCGGCCGGTTCGGTGAACCGACGCGGGCTCAACGGGCGCACATCGGTCCGGTGCTCGTCGATCCGGGCCGGGCATTCGCGCTTGGCGCCTTCTTTTCCCGCGTCATTCTATTCGGGCGGGCTGTCACGATCCTGCGGCCGGATGGAACACTGAACTTCATGGCTGAACACGACCTTACAGGAATGTTCGTCTTCGATATGAAACTCGACCCCCTTTCGTTTTGATGGTGTTGTCCATCGCCCATAGCACCCTCGTCGGCGAGGAGTGATACGTCGCTGGAGTCGTGTTCTGCGAGGGCGGAGGGGGCCGCCGCCGGTGAGTATCCGAGATGGTGCTGGACATGAAGTCGGTGGCGATGATCCCGGGACACGCCCACCGCTTTCCTCGTCAAGGATCGAATGTCCTGCTGGAGGGTCCTTCAGAGGAAATTTCGTCTTCAGCGCGTAGCGCGCCAAAGTGGTGGTCTCCTGCTCCCGCGGAAAGACGAGTGCGCAGTTGTTGCGCGTCCGAACCCCGATTATTACCTGGGAGACGGATTCTTCTGCTTTTTGTCCGTCACCCCTCGACAAGAGGTGCCGTTGTGGTGGACGGTCGCCTGGTGCCGCCGGAGGCCGTCTGCGCGTCGTCGATGATCTGGCCCTCATGAGAGGCGGTGGTCAGCGATGACAGGGCGACGGGCACGGTTCCTCTTCGAACAGCGCAGATCCATGGGACCGGGGACGACGACGCGTCGAGGACGGGTCGTGGATGAGTGGCGCCGCGGTCGGCAGGGCCGGCGCCCGGGCCTCCGATTCGAGAGCCGGGCATCGCTTCGCCGTGAGGCGGTCACTCGGGGAAGCCCGGCGACCTGAGGCCGGGCTGCCGCCACCCCCTCCGAGGGAGGGTCACCCCATGTGCGGGTAACGGTGGTCGACCGGAGGGGCGGCGGTCACCGCATGACACACGCGGTCTCACTGCTCGCCGTGGGCGTGAGGTCCTTCATGAGGGCGCACGCCGTCGATGGCGAGTGCGAGCAGCCGGTCGGCCTCGGCTGCTCCTCCGGGTTCCCGCTCGGTGGCCAGTGAGATGGCGCTGACGAGTTTGAGCAGATCCACGATGGCGACGTCGGGGCGGACGGCGTGCGCCTGGCGAGCACGCTCCAGCAGCTCGCCGCCGGCGTTCACGATCATCGTGTGGCAGGTGGTGCCCAGCGTCGGATCGCCGTCGTGGGCGCCGCGCATCAGCGACGAGGCCAGGCCGCGGTTGGACGCGGCGTGCGTGCCCACGGCGCGGAGCCAGGTGACCAGTGCGGGGCCGGGATCGAGGTCGGAGGCCAGCTCGGACGCCTTCGCGCAGAGAGTCTTCACCCGGTCGCGGAAGACGGCCTCCAGTAGTGCCTGGCGAGAGGGGAAGTGCCGGTGCAGGGTGGCGGAGCCGACGCCGGCGTGCCGGGCGATCTCCTCCAGGGAGGCCTCTGCTCCGTGCCGGGCGATGGCCGCGCCGGCGGCGACGAGGATCCGGTCGTAGTTGCGCCGCGCGTCGGCGCGCATCGTGCGGTCTTCGCGAGGCACTGAATCTCCACTCGGCTTGCTAAACGGGGTGGCCCCCCATATGTTAGCCGAACATAAGCGGGGTTCCACCCCACTTATGTGTCAAGTGCGTCCGGGAGAGGTGTGGACATGGGAAAGATCATTGTGGTGGCGGGCGCGACCGGCCTGCAGGGGAGGGCCGTGACGGCGCATCTGCTCGCCGGCGGCCGGCGGGTTCGGGCGCTGACCCGCGATCCGGGCAGCGCATCGGCGCAGGCCCTGGCCGCGGCGGGAGCCGAGCTCGTACGCGCCGAGATGGAGGACCTCTCTCCGGCGCGGCGAATCCACCCCGGCCTGATGGACCTGCGCACCTGGCTGGAGCGGACCGGCGCCGCTCAGATCGAAGCCTTCTTCGAGGCTCGGCAGAACGCATGAACGGCCATGAACTCGATCTCGGGCGCATAGGGATCTGGGCGGGAGACCTCGACGGCTATCCCGCGGCCGCCCTCCGCGAGGCGGCGACGGCGATCGAGGACGCCGGTTACGGGACGCTGTGGTTCCCCGAGACGGCGGGGCGGGAGGCCATGGCACAGGCCGGGATCCTGCTGGCGGCCACCCGGCGGATCGTGGTGGCCGCCGGCGCCGCCGACATCTACGCGCGCGACGCGGTGAGCACCGCGGCCGCGCAACGCACCCTCGACGAGGCGTTCCCCGGGCGCTTCCTGCTCGGGCTCTGGGAGAGTCACCCCAGCCTCGCCGAAGACGTCCGTGGCCACCGCTTCGGTCCTCCGCCGGAGACCATGCGCGGTTATCTGGACGCGATGGACGCCGCTCCGTTCGGTCCGCCCGAGTCGCGGGTCACCCCGCGCCGAGTGCTCGCCGCGCTGGGTCCGGATCTGCTCGCCCTCGCCCGCGAGCGAGCCTGGGGGGCGCATCCGCTTGGCATGCCGGTCGAGCACACCAGGACCGCCAGGGCCCTGCTCGGGCCGGACGCGCTGCTGGCCGTCACCCAGCTCGTCGTTCTGGACCCGGACCGCGCCGCCACCGCGGACCTGGCCCGCTCCTACGCCGCCGCGCTCCTTCCCAACCGCCGTGCACTGCTGCAGGACCTGGGGTTCGAGGACGTCGACTCCCTCGACGACCGGCTTGTCGACGCGCTGGTGAGTCGCGGGCCCGCCGATCTCATCGCACACCGCGTCGAGGAGCACCTGGAGGCCGGAGCCGACCACGTGAGCCTCTTCGTCGTCACGGCCACACCACGGACCCCGCCCCTGCGCCAGTGGCGTGAACTCGCCGGACGACTTCTGACCTGACGTCAGTGATGGGCGACGCCCGGGTCCCGGATGCGAGACCCGGGCGTCACCCTGCCGTGAGGGATCACTCGGGGAAGCCCGGCGGCCTGAGGCCGGGCCGCCGCCGTCCCGTCCGCGGAACGTCAGCCCATGTGCGGGTAGCGGTGGTCGACCGGAGGCACGAAGGTCTCCTTGACGGTCCTGGCGCTGACCCAGCGGGTCAGGTTGAGGATCGACCCGGCCTTGTCGTTGGTCCCCGACGCGCGGCCCCCGCCGAAGGGCTGCTGGCCGACGACCGCGCCGGTCGGCTTGTCGTTGACGTAGAAGTTGCCCGCCGCGAAGCGCAGCCGCTCCGACGCCGAGGCGATCGCGTGGCGGTCCCTGGCGATGATCGAGCCGGTCAGCGCGTACGGCGAGACGCTCTCCATCTGGTCCAGGACCGTGTCGAAGTCCGCGTCGTCGTAGACGTGCACGCCGAGGATCGGCCCGAAGTACTCCTTGACGAAGATCTCGTCGGTGGGGTCGGCGGACTCCAGGATGGTCGGCCGCACGAAGTAGCCGGTCGAGTCGTCGTACGAGCCGGTCAGCACGTTGATCGAGTCGAGCGAGCGGGCCCGGTCGATCGCGGCCCTGTTCTTGGCGAACGCCCGCTCGTCGATGACCGCGCCCATGAAGGTCGACAGGTCCGCGGCCACGTCCCCGACGGTGAGCGACTCGGCGGTGCCCACGAGCTCGTCGCGGATCACCGACCAGACCGAGCGCGGCACGTACGCGCGGGAGGCGGCCGAGCACTTCTGCCCCTGGTACTCGAACGCGCCGCGGACCAGCGCGGTGGTGAGCACGGCCGGGTCGGCCGAGGGGTGGGCGAGCACGAAGTCCTTGCCGCCGGTCTCACCGACCAGGCGCGGGTAGGACCGGTACGAGGCGATGTTGGCGCCGACCGTGGACCACAGGTGCTGGAAGGTCGGCGTGGAGCCGGTGAAGTGGATGGCCGCCAGCTCCGGGTGGGTCGTCGCGACCTCGGAGACGGCCGAGCCGTTGCCGGTCACCATGTTGATGACGCCCGGCGGCAGCCCCGCCTCCTCCAGCAGGCGCATGGTGAAGTGCGCGGAGAACTGCTGGGTGGGGGAGGGCTTCCAGACGACGACGTTGCCCATCAGGGCCGGCGCCGACGGCAGGTTCGCGGCGATGGCGGTGAAGTTGAACGGCGTGATCGCCAGGACGAAGCCCTCCAGCGGCCGGTACTCCATCCGGTTCCACACGCCGGGCGAGGAGACCGGCTGGTCGCTGAGCAGCCGGCGCGCGAAGTCCACGTTGAAGCGCAGGAAGTCGATCAGCTCGCAGGCGGCGTCGATCTCCGCCTGCTGCGCGGACTTGGACTGGCCCAGGATCGTCGCGCCGTTCAGCGTCTGCCGGTACGGGCCGGCCAGCAGGTCGGCGGCCCGCAGGAAGATCGCGGCCCGCTCGTCGAACGGCAGGGCGCGCCACGCGGGCGCCGCCCCCAGCGCCGCGTCGATCGCCGAGCGCACGTCGTCGGCGGTCGCGTCCGCCGTGCGGCCCAGCACCGAGGCGTGGTTGTGCGGCTGGACCACCTCGATCGAGGCGCCGCCGCCCATCCGCTGCTCGCCGCCGATCGTCATCGTCAGGTCGAGCTGGGCCCCGGCCAGCTCCTTGAGACGGTTCTCCAGCGCCGCGCGCTCGGCGCTGCCGGGCGCGTAGCCGAGCACCGGCTCGTTGGACGGGGCGGGAACGGTGGAGATGGCATCCATCACTTGCCTCCAAGGGCACGAAGAAAGAAGGCGATGTTCGCCGGGCGCTCGGCGAGCCGGCGCATGAAGTAGCCGTACCAGTCGTCGCCGTAGGGGATGTAGACGCGCACGGTGTGGCCCGCTCCCGCCAGGGCCTGCTGCTTGTCGGCCCGGATCCCGTAGAGCATCTGATACTCGTAGTCACCCCGCGACCTGGCGAACCGGTCGGCGAGCGTCTCGGTGATCGCGATCAGCCGGTCGTCGTGCGTGGCCACCATCGGGTAGCCCGCGCCCGACATGAGGATGCGCAGGCAGCGCACGTAGGCCTTGTCGACCTCGTTCTTGTTCTGGTGCGCCACCGAGGCGGGCTCGGCGTAGGCGCCCTTGACCAGGCGCACCCGCGACCCCTCGTACGCCAGGTCGCGGCAGTCGGCCTCGGTGCGGAAGAGGTAGGACTGCACGGCGACACCGGTGGAGGGGAAGTCCGCGCGCAGCGCCCGCAGGATCGCGAGCGTCGAGTCGACCGTGGTGTGGTCCTCCATGTCGAGGGTCACGCTCGCCCCGGAGGCGGCGGCCGCCTCGCAGATCCGCCGCGCGTTCTCCAGGGCGATCTTGTCGCCGTCGGCGCCGAGCGCCTGACCGACGGCGGAGAGCTTCACCGACACCTCGGCCCGGTCCCCGAGCCCCAGCCCGTCCAGCGCGCCGAGCAGCGTGACGTACGCCTTGGCCGTCTGGGTGGCGGCGGCGGAGTCCCGCGTCTCCTCACCCAGGTGGTCGACGGTGACGGCCAGACCGGCGGCGGCGAGCCCGCGGATCGCCTCGACCGCCTCCTGGGGCGTCTCGCCCGCGACGAAGCGATCGACGACCTTGCGCGTCAGCGGCACGCCGGAGACCGTGCGCCGCACCAGCGGCAACCGGGATGCGCCGAGAAGGAGAGAACCGAGCATGCTCTCAGCCTAAAACCTCGGCTCGCGCGGCCATCATGTGCATCTGCCACGATCAACGGGCAGGGCGTTCATACATATGTACGACAATGGTGAGGTGTTGCAGGAGACGGTAGACGAGATCGCCGCCAGGCTGGGCGCCTCGGCCACCCTGGAGGACCGGGCCTTCCAGCTCCTGGCCTACGCCGCGCAGAGCGGCGACATCGACGTGGTGCGCCAGGAGTCCATCCTGCGGCGCCGCGCGACGGACCAGGTGCGCGCCTACTTCGAGGGGTACGGCATCGCCGGGGCCCGCGGCCCTGTCCGCATCCCCGCCGACGCCGACCTCGGCGTGCTCGCGCGGGTGTGCGTGCCGCTGCGGCACCACGAGGTGACCTACGGCTACCTGTGGCTCCTCGACGACGGCACGCTCGGCGACGAAGCCCTCTCCTCGGTCGGCGACCTGGTCTCCCGGGCCGCCACCGCCCTGGCGCAGGAGGCCCGCAGCCGCCAGGACCTGGGCGCGAACCTGCGGGAGCTGTTCTCCTCCGACGCCGAGGAACGCTCCCGGGCGCTGTCGCGGCTGGAGGACGTGCGCGGCCCGGTGGCGGCGATCGCCGCCCGCACCTCCCCGGACCGGGTCGTCGCCCTCTGGACGCTCCCGCGCGCCGTGCTCGCCGACCCCGCGTTCCCGGTACGGGGCGAGCCGCTGGTCGCCCTCCTGGTCCCGGCGGGCCAGGCGGAGGAACTGGCCGACCGGATCCGGGGCATGTACGCGACGGTGGTGGGCGTCGGCGCCCCCAGGGACGAGCCCGCGCAGGCCTGGCGAAGCTGGCGGGAGGCCGTGCACGCGCTCGGCGTCGCCGGCCGGGTGCCCGCGCTGGCCCCCGTCGCCACCTGGCCGGGGCTGGGCGTCTACCGGCTGCTCGCCCGGATGTCCCCGGCGGGGCTGCGGGAGCTGGCGGAGGAGATCGCCGGGCTGGGGGAGGACCCGGAGCTGGCCAGGACCGTGGAGGGCTACCTCGACCGCGCCGGCCACGTCCAGGAGACCGCCGGCGCGCTCGGCGTGCACCGCCAGACGCTCTACTACCGGCTGGCCAAGGCGGAGCGGCTCACCGGCAGGGACCTGGCCGACGGCGAGGACCGCCTGCTCATCCACCTCGCCCTCAAGGCCGCCCACCTGCTCTGACCCACACGGGGTCCGGTCACACGGGGGCCCGGTAGACCTTCACCCAGTCCACGTACATGCTCACCGTCGGGGGAGTGGAACGGTTGCGGCACGGCGACCACTCGTTGCACGTCACGTCGTTCTGCAGCGTCAGGTGCATGGAGCGGCTCCTCGGCACGTTCGGCCCCCGGTAGTCCCACACCTTCCTGCCGTCCAGCCAGAACGTCAGCCGTCCGGGCAGCCAGTCGACCGCGACCGTGTGCCACCGGGTGAAGTCGGCCCGCATCTGCCGCTGGGCCTGGGGCCGGTCGCCGCGGTGCACGAAGATCCCGCCCGACCTGCGGCTCGGGTCGATGATCTCGGCGAAGTCGACCTCCGCGTACTCCCCGCCGCCCTGGTCGGACGGCCAGAGCAGCGCCACCGGGGTGTAGCCCGCGCCGCGCTCGGCCCGCAGCCGCACCTCCCAGCGCCCGTACCGCTGCGCGCTGCGGGTCGCGACGCCCCCCGACAGGTCCCTGCCACCGTAGAAACCTCCCTTGAGCCGCAGGACGCCGCCGCCCACGCTCGTGGCCCGCCCGGTGCGCGGGTTGGTCTCGGCACCGAGGGAGTGGTAGACGACCCACCTGCGGCCGTCGACGCGGGTGCCGTCGAAGTTCTCCACCAGGACCGGGGCGCCCCACCCCGGAGCGGCGGACGGGCTCGTCCGCGCGGACGCGCCCGGCGCGGTCAGCGAGGAGAACGCGAGGGAGAGGGCCAGGGCGCCCAGGAACGTGCCACGAATCGACATGGGGACATCAAAGCAACGATCGCGCTCCAGTAACAGAGGTATCCCGTTTTCGCATACGTCCCACGGGTTCGGGGGGTGCCCTCCCGGCCCGGTTGTGCCACGATTCCGCACATGGACGACGTCGACGCCGTACGGCGGGCACTGGCCCGGCTGGTGGAGTCCGGTGAGCTCCGCGCCGAGCAGGTGGAGCCGGTCGCGCTCGCCGTCGGCGAGGCGCTGCGCGAGCCGGGAACGGGAGACCGGGTCAGGTGGAGCGAGATCCTCGCGTACGTCGGCGGGGGGTTCGTCCTGGCCGGTGCCGCGGCCTTCGTCGGCCTGGGCTGGGACCGGATGACCCAGCCGGCGAGGATCACGGTCCTCGCCGTGGTCACGTTCCTCCTGCTGGCGGTGGCCGCGGGGCTCGGCGCGGCGGCGCGGTCGGCGACCGGCAGGACGGCCGCCGTGCAGGGCAGGGTCGCCGCCACGCTCGCCGCGCTGGGCTCGGGCACGGCGGCCCTGTGCGCCGGGGTGGCGGTCGACCGCCAGGAGGTGCTCGTCGCCGGCGTGGCCGGGCTGGTGGTCGCGGCGGCGGCCTACGCGCTGCTGCCCACCGCGATCGGCCTGCTGGCCTGCGGCGGTTTCGCCCTGCTCACGGTGACCGGCCTGATGGACGCCTCGGCGGGGGCGGGTCCCGGCTGGGGCCTGGCCTACGTCGCGCTGGGCGTGCTCATCCTGGTGGCCGCCCTCGCCGGGCTGCTCGTCCCGCGCGACCTGGGACTGGGCATGGGCGCCGCCATCGCGATCCTCGGCGGACAGTGGCCCGTCCTGTGGGACGCAGGCGCCTGGGGACACTGGCTCACCGCGCTGATCGCGATGGCCTGCCTGGCGCTGTACCGGCGGTGGCGCACCTGGGTGCTGATCGTCAGCGGCGTGGCCGGGCTGACGCTCGCCGTCCCCGAGGCCGTCTGGGACTGGACGGACGGGGCCGTGGGCGGTGCGGTGATCCTGGTCGTGGCCGGGGTCGTCCTGCTGGCCGCCAGCGGCCTCGGCGTCGTCCTGCACCGCCGCGCGACCCGGTCGTAGACGTCACGGGAGCCGGTCGCGGGCGTCGCGGGGGCCGGTCGTAGCGGTCGCGGAAGCCGGTCGCCGGCGTCGCGGGGAGCCGGTCGTGGACGTCGCGGGGGCCGGTCGTAGCCGTCGTAGCCGGTCGCCACGCGTCCCGCACGCGAAAGACCGGGGGCCCCTTTCGGGACCCCCGGTCTCGGGATGGGCGTTCCGCGCGGCCCGCGGTGCCGGCCGGCGCGGCGGGCGCGGTCAGCGGGCGGAGCCGGACAGCGCGTTCTCGTAGACGTGGACGAGCTCCTGGCTGATCCGCTCCCACGAGTAGCGGGACCGGGCGCGGTCGGCACCGGCGAAGCCGAGCGCGGTGCGACGGGTCGGGTCGGCGAGCAGCTCGCGGGTCAGGCGGGAGGTCTGCGCCGGGCGGTCGGCGGGAACCAGCAGGCCGGTCACCCCGTCCACCACGGAGTCGAGGTGGGCTCCCACCGCGGAGGCGATGACGGGGACGCCGCAGGCCATGGCCTCCAGCGCCACGACGCCCGCCGGCGCCTCCCTGGGCAGCGAGACGACCACGTCGGCGCTGCGCATCAGCTTGGCGACCGAGGAGTGCGGGATGTGACCGAGAACGGTGATCCGGTCGTCGACGCCGATCTCCTTGGCCAGCAGCATCATGCTGTGCGCGTCGGCGTCGTGCTCCAGGTCCACGGACTCGGGGCCGCCGGCGATGATCAGCTCGGCCTCGGGGATGCCCTCCAGCGCGCGGATCGCGGTGTGCACGCCCTTGTCGGCCGTGAGCGGGCCGACGTGCAGCAGGCGGGGCCGGGTGCCGCGGGCGGCGGCCGGGCCCTGGCGGCGGAACCGCTCGACGTCGACGCCGCACGGGATGACCGAGATGTTGCGGCGCGGCACGCCCAGCCGGATCAGCGAGCTCTCCTCGTCGCCGCACCCGGCGATCACCGCACTGGCCCGGCGCCCGATGGCCCGCTGCAGCCGGACCTTCTTGGCGTCGCGGGTGTTCTCGCTGCTGAAGGTCTGGGTGAACGGCACGTCGAGGCCGTTCGCGCCGGCGATCGCGGCCAGCCCGCCGGTCCAGGAGTGCGCGTGGATGACGTCCGGGCGATCCTGTCCCCAGCGGTGCATCAGCTGGTCGCCGAGGTCGGACAGGTAGGGCAGGACGCTGTCCTCGGGAAGGTTCTGCGCGGGCCCGGCGGTCAGGTTCTCCAGCGTGACGCCCTGCGACACGCGGACCTTGGACTTCTCCGAGTCGGAGTTCCTCCGGCTGTAGATCGTGACCTTGTGCTCGCGGCCGAGCTCACGGGCGACTGCCATCAGGTGAGCGCGCTGGGCGGCGAGATCGGACTCGTCCTGGGTGGAGGAGAGAGCCTCGGAGGAGACGAATGCAATGTTCACGGCACACCTCTGGGAGGAGATTAGGCATGAAAAGCCTGTGATTCCTTCAGGGGTGCCTGCGTCTTAGGCACACGTCTGTATGAGGTCAACCATACCCCGATCTCCGCCAAAGCCAAACCCTCGGCGGGAAACGGGCCCGCTAATAGGACCTGCTCTGCCGCGACTCCTCGGCCCTGGCACTCGGGACGTGCAGCTGTATCACGCATCCGTGCTGGTCATTGTGGATGTCGAGGCGGTCGCACAGCTGCCGGGCGATCCACAGGCCGTCGCCGGGACCGGCCGTCGAACCCGGCGGGAGGAAGCCGGCGACCGGATCGGCGACCCGCCCGCCCCGGCGGTCGACGTGACAGGTGATCGCGCCCAGCCGCTCCCACATCCGCACCGTCACGGGCGGCCCCAGCAGGGCGGCCACCTCGTAGGCGGCGACCGAGAGCAGTTTCGCGCGGTCGTGGCTCAGCCCCATGAAGGACGCGTGGCCGGTGACGAACACCCGCAGGGCATGGAGCGTCTCCACGTGCGCGGCGGCCGAGTCACCCGGCGGTTCGAGGGGCGGGAAGGAGTCGCACTCGCCGATGAAGCCCGCGGGATCGGTGTACTCGGGGCAGGGCGTCATCGAGACGCCGTCCTCGGAGAGCGTGGGGTGGGTGCGCCGCGCGGTCGCCACCACTCCCGGATCGGCCGTCCTCTCGTCGTACGGGCAGATCATCCACACGTTGGTGGCGCGCAGCAGCAGGTTCAGGCCCGACTCCATGCGTTGCCAGGCCCGCACGTCGGCGGGCGCGCGTCCGGCCCACACCGGCTCGGCGAGGATCCGCACGTGCCCGCCGCGCGGGGCCTCGGGCCCGCGCCGCTGCCAGTAGCGGTGGAAGGCGGTGGCACGTTCCACCGTCCGGCGGCCCAGGAACGCCGTCTCCGCGTAGTCGACCAGGCGGCCGTCCCTGCCCAGGGCACCCCCGAGAAGCTCCAGGTTGGCCGAGGTGGTCGCGACCATCACCGGGTCGCCCTTGGCCAGCCCGTCCCGGACGAACGGCAGCGCCATCGCCAGGAAACGCCCGTCGGAGCCGTACACCGCGGCCTGGTGGATGGAGGTCATCCGGGCATCCCGGACCCGGCCAGGCCGGGGAAGGAAGGGCGGGGGCGCTCACCGGGCTCGATCCGACCCGAGGAGGGCCGATCCTGAAGCGATCCCATACCCCGCCCCATTCCGTCGGACGCGGGCGCCGCCGGGCGCGGCCCCTCATCGCCCGGCGGGACCGACCGGCCCCACCGAGTTAGTCAAGCTATACGACACGGAGGGCGAGTATCACGATCTCATCCCAAACTCTCCCGCCGGAGAAAGCGTGCCGGTCCTCCTCCACGGTTTTGACGATCTCGGCGGGAGACTGCGCCACGCAGCGCGCCAGCACGTCCGCCAGCCTGGTCTCGCCGTAGGACTCACCCAGCTCGTTCTGCGAGGCCACCAGGCCGTCGGAGTAGAAGATCAGGGTCTGGCCGGAGGTCAGCGTGAGCTCCTCGGTGAACATCTCCGCCTCGGGGGCGATGCCCAGCGGAACGCCGCCCCCGGCGGTGAACCGCACCCCGCCGTCGGGCCGCAGCAGCGCGGCGGGGTGGTGCCCCGCGCTGGCCAGCCTGATCTTGCGCGCCTTGATGAACCCGGTCACCGCCATCACGAACATGCCGTTGTGCTGGGCGGTCAGCGCCTGGTTCAGCTTGCGCATCACCTCGCCGGGGTCGGTCTCCCAGACGCTGAGCACGCGCAGGCCGTTGCGCACCATGGCGCTGACCGACGCGGCCTCCTCACCCTTGCCCGCGGCGCCTCCGAGGGCGAACCCCCACCCCTCGCCGGCGCGGAAGACGTCGTAGAACTCGGCGCCGACCGGGCTGGAACCCGCGTTGTAGATGGCCGCGGCCTCGAATCCCGGGATGTCCGGCAGGCTCCGGGGCACCACGCTGGTACGCAGCGCGTCGGCCGCCCGCGAGCGGGTCTGGAAGCTGCGCCGCGCGCGCAGCGCGAGCCCCAGGTGGACGCCGACCTCCTCCATCAGCCCGAGATCGGCCAGCGAGAACGGTTCGCGGTCGCGCAGCCGCACCAGGGTCAGCGAGCCCAGCACGCCCTCCTCGCCGCCGATCGGCACGATCAGCACCGAGGCGGCCCCCATCACCCGCAACAGCGGCGGGCCACCGGGGACGTCGCCGAGCAGCCCTTCGTCCTCCAGCATCTCGTGCACCACGCCCGAACCGCCGGTCAGCACGTGCGCGACGGCCGGCGCGGTCAGCGGGTTCATCCCCTCGGCGAGGCGGACCAGCTGGGTCACCGGCTTGTCGCTCGGGCCGAGCACGCAGGCCCGCCTGGGCATGCCGTCGCGGACCACGTCGGCGATCACCCAGTCGGCCCACTCGGCGGCCAGCAGCCGGGAGGCCCTGGTGACGGTCACCGGCTGGCGCAGGCTCTCCTCGTCGAGCAGCAGGCGGGTCATCCTGGCCAGCAGCTCCTGCCGGCGTGCCGCGGCCATGACCAGGATGGCGTCCGAGCGGTCGGCCGGGCCGGGGGGCGGCCCCGCCACCTGCGCCTCCAGCGGCAGGATCATGACCGCGACCATCTCCTGCGGCTCGCCCGGCATCGTGAGCCGGGTGACGGCCAGCTGCACCGTGTGCGCGCGGCCCTGGTGGGCCAGCCGCGTCTGGAGGGTCGCGGTCTGGCCGCCCTGCTGGACCGCCGTCAGGTGCGAGCGGAACGCCGCCCGCCGGGAGACGTCGACGAACAGCGGGAACGAGCGGCCGATCAGGTATCCCGCGGGACTGCCGAGCATCCGGGAGGTCTCGGCGCTGATCCGCCGCACCACCCCCGAGGCGTCCAGCACCACCACCGGGATGGGGAAGGTGCGGAACACCTGCCGCAGTAGTTTGAGCTCCCGCTGTGACCCGCTCTCCCGTTCGCCCGAGCGTTTGGGCGCCTTGCGCAGCTCGCGCACCGAGGCGTCCAGCAGCTCGCGGGCGGTGTCGAGCTCCGCGAGCGCCGCGTCGAGTGTGGACCGGGGGTCGGCGGGGTAGGCGGACTTCGCCTCACGCAGGGAGGAGATCCTGGTGGTCAGCGCGTTCAGCGCCTGCTCCAGGGTCTGAAGGCCAATGGCGTCGGTCAATGCTCGTCCTCGTCAGGGGCCGGAGTGGGCTGGTCCCGTCGTAGACGGTACGCCACCCGGTAGGTCTAATCGATGCGTGGTCGGATAGTGGTTAAGTTAGCGACACAGGTGAGGGGAGTCGCGAGATGGACATGGTCACCCCTGTTCTCGCCCGGGACCTCGCGGTCCTCGGCAGGGTCAGCGAGGAAACATCGACCGAGAGCGTGCTGCGCGGGCTCACGGCCACCCTCGCCGGCGGTGTGCCCGGTTGCGCGGGCGGCTCCGCCGAGCTCTGGCGCCAGGAGCGTATGGTCGTCTCAGCCTCCCACAGCGAGCTCATCGTCCTCCTCGACAGCGAGGAGGAACTTGGCGAGGGCCCCTCGTCCGAGGCCCGCGCCACGAGGCGCCACGTGATCGTCCAGGACGTCCTGCGCGAGCCGCGCTGGCCGGCGTACACCGGCATGGCCGTCCGCTGCGGCGTCCGCTCGGTCCTGGCGATGCCCATCGTCATCGAGCACGCCGTCCTGGTCCTCGGCATGTACGGGGTGCGCCCCGGCGTCTTCGCGGCCAGGAACGTCCCGCCGCTGGCCGAGATGCTCGCCGAGCAGGTGGGGGTGGCCCTCGCCAACATGTGGGACTACGACGAGGTCCGCACCGACGCGGCCCAGATGCAGGAGGCCCTCGCCGGCCGGGCGATCATCGACCAGGCCAAGGGCATCATCATGAAGTCCAGCGGCTGCTCGGCCGAGGCGGCCTTCGACGAGCTGCGCCGCATCTCGCAGCACCACCAGGTGAAGGTCGCCGACCTGGCCAAGCTGCTGGTCGAGGAGCACCAGCGCAACCGCGAGGCGAAGAAAGAGGACTGAGACCCCTGCCGGCGGCCCCCGTCCCGGTGATCGGTACTTGGTCGTCCCGGCCGGCCGGGACGGTCCCCGGCCGGCCGAGACGATCGGCCGCTAGCCGAAGGCGGCGATCGCGTCGTCGATCGTGTCGTACAGGGGCAGACGCTGGGCCAGACCGGTGATCCACATCACCTTTGTCTTGGCGTACTCCACTCCGATCAGGGCGAACTTGGCGCCCGCGGTGGTGCTGACCTGCCAGTGGTGGACGATGAGTCCCAGCGCGCGTGAGTCCATGAAGGTCACCCCGCTCAGATCCAGCGCCATGTCGAGACCGTGCTCGCCGGTCTCTGCCGCCAGGTAGTCGGCGAACTGATCCCTCGTCGTCGCGTCCAGCAGACCCGTCACCCGGATCACGTTGATCCCACTGACGAGCGCCGACGTGAGAGTCAGGGCTGCCGATCTCTCGCCGTTCTCCGACACCGTCACTCAGGGCCTCCTCGTGCCATTCGATTAGCAACCTTACTGTTACCTGGGGGCGAGTAATACTCCAGGATTCCGGGCAATAATGGAACCAGAGGTCCAGCAGAGGGCCTCGCCTCGAAAAATAGGTCGAGGCGATGCCGTCTGCCCGGATGTTGCTTCCGTGGTCGGCTCGCCCGACAGTAATACCAGGGAGCAGCAATGTCTGTTCAGGCACTCGCACTCACCGACATGACCGCCGAGGAACTCCTCGCCGAGATGTCCCTGCCTGAGATCTCCGAATACCGCGCCGAGCGTCTGCGTGAGCGCATCGTCGAGATGCACCGCCACCTCGCCATGGAGATCGCCCGCCGCTACCGCTACCGCGGCGAGCCGCTGGAGGACCTCCTGCAGGCCGCGTACGTGGGGCTGATGAAGGCCATCAACGGCTTCGACCCGACTCTCGGGCACCCCTTCCGCGGCTACGCCGTGGTCACCATGACCGGTGAGGTCAAGCGCCACTTCCGCGACCGCACCTGGGCCATCCGCGTCCCCCGCGTCTACCAGGAGCGCAGGGCCGAGCTGAACCGCCTGGTCTCCGACCTCAGCCAGGACCTCGGCCGAGCCCCCACGGTCGCCGAGCTGGCCAAGAAGATGCACATCTCCGAAGAGGACGTCCTGCTCACCCTCGACGCCTCGGCCGCCTACAGCGCGCTCTCGCTGGACGCCCCGCTCGGCGCCGACGACGACGCCGCCGCGCTGGGCGACGTCATCCCCGACGAGGACGACGCGCTGGGCACGCTCGTGGACCGCGAGGCGGTCAAGCCGCTGATCGACAAGCTCCCGGATCGGGAGAAGAACATCCTCCTGCTGCGTTTCTTCGGCAACATGACCCAGGCCGAGATAGCGGCGGAATTCGGGATCTCCCAGATGCACGTCTCCCGTATCCTGCGGAAGGTGCTTGACCAGCTCCGCGAGGAACTTGTCGCCGAATGCTGAATACACCGCTCGTTACAGGGCACCCAAGTCGGCGACAACGGACGTGGCGTAAGGTGCGTTTGAATGGATCCCGGATGCTGAGGACAACGGCGGACTGGGACAGGGGAGGCGGATCTCGGGTGAACGAGGACGGTGTTCGTCCCGCTCGCTTCACGGCGAGTGGCGGCCGTTCCCCGATGATCCCGGCCGGAGCCGCTGTCGCCGAACTCGCTTTCTGCCTTCCCGACCTTCCCGACGTACGCGACTTCGCCTCCGCCCAGGCCGTGCGGAGCGGTATGTCCCAGGAGGGCCTCGCGGACTTCCTGGTGGCGCTGAACGAGGTGGCCACCAACGCGGTCACCCACGGTCACACCACCGCCAAGGCCGTGCTGCGGATGTGGACGGTCGGCCGGACCCTCGTCGTGGAGATCCACGACGAGGGTCAGTGGGACCCGGGACCCAACCCGGGGGAGACGCCCCCCGGGCCGCACGCGACCAGCGGCATGGGCCTGTGGGTGGCCCGGATGGTCAGCTCCGACATCAAGTTCGAGACCGGGGCCTCGGGAACGTTCATCACCATGTCGTTCAAGGTCTGAATGTCGTTCGAGGTCTGAACCCGCCTCTCCGGGACGCGCCCGGACCCGTGCGGGGATCGTGGGCGGCGCTACGTGGCCACGTACGCCGCCCCCGGCCTTTTCCCCTCACTTCTTCACCTTCGCCGGCGCGAGGCGCGCACATCGCCATCGACGCCGGTTTTCTTATGCCCCGCGCGGGTCCCCGCCGGCACCGCCGGACGGCACCGCCGGGGCTTCGCGTGTCCTTCGCCCGCACCGCCCGGCTCCTGTCCTTCCGGGGTGCCCGCTCTTCCGGGAGTGTGGACGCCTTCGACCGGGCGGAGAAACAGGAGACGGGGACGAAGGGGAGGTGGGGGGCGGGCAGGAGGCGGGCGGACGAAGAAGGGGAGAAGAAGAGGAAGGGCCCCGTCCGTGTGGACGGGGCCCTTCCCGTTTCGACAGCCGTCCCCGAGGCGGGCTCTCCCCGGCGCGGGGCCGCCTTGCGGAAGGTCTAGCGCCTACGGCGCCAGCCACCCCCGCCACCGGTGGTGGTCCGCGGGCCGGCCGAGCCGATCCCGGCCTGGTGCAGTGCGAGCAGGAGAAGTCCGAGAAGCAGGAAACCGGTCCCGGTGAGCGGGCCGAGCCTGGTGTTGATCAGGTCAAGCAGGAATCCAAGGCCGAAGACGACGGCGGCGGCGATTGCGAGCATGGTTACCTCGTTCCAGCGGAGATGTTCAGGAGCTGTTCCAAAGTCGCCCGGTAGTCACGCAGAGCGGTCCGGAGGTCTTCGGTGTCGTTCTTCTCGGTGTTCTTCCAACGCCCCTGGAGCTCGGTGGCCCGGGTCTCCAGCGCGTTCCGCAGGGAACTCGTGACCTCGTCGAGCAGGGAGTCCGCCCGTTCCACCGCGTCGCGCGGGTCGTCCACGAAACCGGCCTGGACCTCCTGCCAGCGCCGCCGTACGTCGTCGGCGTCCTGATCGAACAGGGCTCCGGCAGTGGCGGGCTCGGTGGTGGCGGGCGTCTGCTCGGTCTTCGCGGGGGTGAAGCCCGTACCCTCGTCGAGCACGTCGTCCGGCCGGTCCGCGGTGTTCTCGGGGAAACCGGGGGTCCCGGGGGAGTCCGTGCCGGGCACCGTGGCGTCGTGCGCGGCGGTGCCGGCCACCGGTGTGCCCGGGGTCGCGGCGGAGGGCTGGGCGTGGGCGAACGGGCTGTCGTTCCTGCCGTCGTCGTCGAGATCGCCCGGCACGCCGCGCCGGTCGTCGAGCGGGGCGTCAGAACCGGTGGCGGCGCGCCGGTCGTCGCTCGATTCGACGACGAGGACGTCGTCGCGGTCACCGATCAGAGGGTCGCGCGTACCGGTGTCCGGGTCGGCGGGCGCCGTGCCCGTGCGGTCGGCGTCACCGTGGCGCGGCTCCTGGAGCTCGGGGGCCACGTCCTGGCCGTGCCGCGGCGCGTTCAGCTCGTCCTCGTCGAACTTGCGGACCACCCGGTCGTCGTCCTCGTCCGCCTTGTGGACCAGCTGGTCCTTATCGGGGTTGAATCGGTCGTCCATGTCGGTTCACCGTCCTTGGGTGTCGCGTCGGGGGGCTCGCCCGGCGTCGTCGGTGGTCTCGGGCTCGGTGGAGTCCGCCCGCGGGACGTCCCGATCGGCGGGGACCGTGGGGCCCGTCCGCCCGGAGTCCCCGTCGACGGCCTCGGCCCGCCGGGAGCCCCGGTCGCCGTCGGCCGGACTGCCGGGGGCCTCGAGCAGTTCCTCGAACAGGGCGCGGTAGTGAACCATGGCCTGCCGGAGTTCCTCGGTGGAGGCCTCCTTGTGGGCGGCCCGGGTGCTGATCTCGTGAGCCTGCCGGTAGTGGTCGAGAGTGCGGCCGTGCGCGACCGACAGGTCGGAGAGCCGCTGCTCGAAGTCCTCGGTCGGGTAGCCGCGCTCCGCCATCACGGAGGTGACCAGGTGGTCGGCCTCCGTCACCGCGAAGCCGGGAGCGTCCACGAAACGCTCCTGGACCTCCATCCACTTCTTCGAGTAGATCTCGCGCGTCCCGGCGTCCAGGGCGCGGATGTCGAGGGAACTGAAGCGCTGCTCGCGAGCGATGAGTTCCTGCTCGGCGTCGCGCCTGTTCTCGCGCTCCTGAACGGTACGTTCGTACTCGGGGCCGAAGCGGTCGCGAAGCCGGTGTCGGCGCTGCTGCTGCAGCACGAAATAGCCGACTGCGACGATCGCCACCACCGCGACCACGACGACGGCCACCCAGATCACGGTGGACATGTCTGCCTCCGGTTGTGTAGGCGCTTGTACCCGTGCGCTGCCCTAGGGTCAAGGCTCGAAACCGGTTGCCGACATCTGCGGCGTGCCACTACTCGGTCTGGATTTAACGTTTTACAGATATTTATCGGGTAGTGGCCATTTCTTTTGTCGGGCCTTCGGCACGGCCATCGCGCTCGAGCTCACTCCTTCGCGCGAGCCTCGACGTCGCCGGAGGTCTCGGCGGCGTCGATCGCCTTCCGGGCCTCGTTCACCAGCCTTTCGACCAGCCACTCCCCGGGAGAGGCGGGAACCTCCAGGAACCCCCTGCCGGGCTCGTACGAGATGTCCATGCCGGAGGCGACCAGCCGCCCGGCCCAGCGCAACGCCGTGTTCAGCTTCTCGGCGGGGATCGCCCGCCCCTGCGCCACGGACGAGAGGTTGCGCAGGTTCGTCGCGGGCCCGGACTGGTTGTGCGCGCGGTCCAGCTTCCACGGGATGGCCCGAGAGTGATCGAGCATCGGCTTCGAGAGCCCGGCCGCCCGCTTCGCCTGCAAGATCCCGGACTCGCTCACCCCGAACCGCGCGGCCAGCTCCGCGTTCGACAACCCCTGCCCGGCCAGCCGCCGCAGTTCCTCCTGGTCGATCAACGCCTTACGCCCCACGTGCCCTCGCCCTTCGCGCGATCGCCTGCCCTCGCGGGCGTCGCCGTGTGCGAAGCCCCCTCGATCTGCGCTAAGGTTATGACGTCCCGCCCGAGAGGGCGCAGGACAACCGGGACGTAGCGCAGCTTGGTAGCGCACTTGACTGGGGGTCTATCGCAACCCAGTCTAAGAATCACCTATCGAAGTGCCCCTGACCTGCAAAAACGTCCACAACTTCATACGACCAAGATCGCTCCTGATAGTCGCCACGATAGGCAGACACCCTCAGTCAGAAAGTACTGGGGTCCAGTGGAGTGGACTGGAATCCAGGCCGTGGCGGATGTAGCGCCAGCGGCCTACCTTGGTGTATGCACTCGCGCGCAGCGCGTTCTTGTGGTGAAATCACCCCACAACGAACGAAGCCCCGGACCGTGCTGGAACACGACCGGGGCCTCTCGGACACGAGTGAGCTGGAGACTCCCACATGTCCTCTGAGCAGCATACCTATGTCCTGCCACCTTGGCTCAAACCCGTAAATCTCACCGTCGGCGGCATCATCATGCTCCTCGCCGGCGTGATGAACGTCTTCACCCACGAGCACCTCGCCAGCCGCATCCCCGACTGGGCCGGGATGACCTTCCTGATCCCCATCGGCGTGTGGCTGTACGCCGCTCTGAGCGCACTCAACTGGGCTGTCATGCCCGTCGGATCCGCCGGACGCCAGCGAGCCGTGAAGAGCGTCAGGATCTCTGCTGGACTCATGGAGATCCTGAACGTCGGCGAACACACCTGGGCCTACCTCGATGATCACGGAAAGTTCGGCTGGGGACTCGTTCCACTGATCCTCCTAGGTTCCGTTCCAGCCTTCCTGGATATTTCCGCCGCACACCTCGTCGGATCGGTACTTTCCGGCCACCACGTTCCAACCGAGCCGAAGATTCCAGCCGAAGTTTCCACGGCTCTGGCTGAAGTTTCCAAGACTGCCGAAGTTTCCATGACCCCGCCGGAGCCGAAGATTCCGATCGTCGTACCGGCTCCGAACGTTCCACCGGACAACGAAGCGAAAGTTCCAGCCCCGAAGCCCAAGCCGGAAGCTTCCGATGATCTTCCCAAGGTCAAGCCGGCAGACGTCGTCGGCGCTCGGCGCCGCGCCCTTGAAGAAGATCGACAGTGGATCAGGGACCTGCTGAAGCAGGGCGTGCCGCCGGAGACCATGACCGGCAAGTGGCTCAATGAGCAGAACCCCGACCGACGTGACCCGCGATCCTGGCTGGACCACAAGAACTGGGTGCTGAAGCACCCTGAAACCGAGCACGCGGCCGATAGCGTGTCGGTTTCGGCCTAAGAGGGGAAGAGATGGACAAGAAGCTGCACGACGGCCTGAAGCGCGTCTTACGCGGGCGCGGAATCCTGCTTGAGGAGGTTGGTGAGGTCGACCCGCCGGGGACGTTCCACATCGATCTGGGGCCCGAAAACCACGCCGATGTGACTCTCACCGACACCATGGCCTCCTGGACCATCTGGCGGCAGACTGCCGGCGCTCCGGTACAGGTCGACATCGGCAACATCGCCATCGACCCCGCCGAATTTTCCGGCAAGCCATCCAAGCTCATAGATGTGATCATGGCCGCGCTGGGGGAGACTCTGAAGCGGCGCGAGCACATCGTTCGCATCAAGTAAGACCCACGCAAGGAGAGCTCATGTCCGACGAAGCAGAAGAAGTCGACCACTGGCCGGAGTACGCGAGCCTCATCGAGATCCTCGCCATGAACGGCTGGACGGTGGTGGTGGCCAAAGCCGAGCGCCCCGGCCACTTCTACGTGTCAGCCGGCCAGCCGGATGACCACAACTTCCTGCTTGAGGTGGGGACCAAAGGCGACAAGCTGCACGGGGCCCTGTCCAATCCAGCAGCTCATGGAGGTCCACCCTCGCGGGTCCTTCAGAGGCTCGATGATCTGATCAAGCTGTCCATCCAAACGGGAGACGAGCTGGAACGCATCTGGCGGGAGCTGAGAACAACTCCCAAGGCATGAAGAAGGGCCCCTGTACCGGCCGGTACAGGGGCCCTTCGCTTTGATCACAGACGACTAGTCGAACTCGCCGTCCTGCACGCCGCCGACGAAGGCGATCCACTCGCTTCGAGAGTAGGTCTGGACGCCGGCCTGACGGTTCTGGCTGTCACGCAGCGCCACACGACCGCCGGAGAGCTTGGCGACTTCCACGCAGGCTCCGTCGTTGGTGCTGTGAGTGCTCTTGCGCCATTCGGCGCCCGCGATCTCCTCAGCAGTCGCGGGCGTCTTGTCCAGATCACCCATCAGACGAGATCTCCGTCCTTGATACCACCGACGAACGCGGCGAAGGCGGCCGGACTGACGGCGAGCACCAGCCCGGTCGGGTCCTTGCTGTCGCGGACGGCGACGACGCCGGGCAGGTTCTGTGCCACCTCAACGCAGTTGCCGCCATTGGTGCTGCGACCGCTCTTGCGCCACTGGGCGCCGGACAGATCCACTTAGATAAGACCCTTCTTGATGTCGGACCGGAACGCGGCGAAGGCCGCCGGGCTGACAGTCAGCACCAGGCCCTGCTTGTTCTTGCTGTCGCGGATCCCGACGACGCCATCCGCCATCTGGACCTCAACGCAGTCTCCGCCGTTGGAGCCGCTGCGCTTGGACTTCTTCCAGCCGTCTTCCTTGAAGATCATGATGTCTTCCCCTCCGCTACTGCTTCGATCATTTGCCTCGATATGTGCGCCGGATTCGCCGACGCCCTGATCGAGTTGAATCGGTTGGTGATCTCCGACACGAGATCTACTTGTTCAGTGACCTGTGGCGGGCCGGCCGATTCGACATACACGGTATAGGAGCCGCCCGGATTTTGGGCGATCCGGAACGAACCCAGTAGACCGCTCGTCGATTGTGCCGCGTACGGAACCACTTGGATAGTCACGTTCGGCAGGTCGCTTACTTTGAGCAGATACTTGAGCTGCTCTCGCATCACGGCACTGCCGCCCAGTGGCCGGTGCAAGACACCTTCGTCGAGCACCACCCAGATCATAGGCGCATCTTTGCGAGTTAGCAGCTCCCTACGGGCTAGCCGTCCCGCTAGACGTTCATCCAACGACGACTTGGCGATACCCGGCTCACCCCTGAGGATTTGTCGGGCGTACCCCTCTACCTGGAGCAGGCCGGGAACGATCATCGGATCCCAGAGGCTTAGGGCAAGAGCGCCCTGCTCAACCATGATCCATGGGACAAACGGGGACGGAATACCCGACGTATTACTCAACAGCGGCCAGAGTCTGGACAACTGACCATTAGCCCCCAAGGCCGCATCGAGGCTCAGGAGCAGAGCATTCGCCGGGATGCGAGTACCTCGCTCTATGTGACCGATGTAACCCTGAGTCACACTGACCAGGGAGCCGAGCTGCGACTGACTCAGCCTGGCGGCCTCTCGGAATTTCCGCAGCTCACGGCCGAAAAATGTGGTCGTCTCGGATGCCGGATCCACCTCTTGCTGGGCGTCCATGCTGCTGCTCCTCGGCGTAGGTGCTCAGCAGAACTACTACATCAGTACTGTGGCCAATACAAGGAGTACTGAGATAATACAGAAACTGTCGTCGCTCAGTATTGGAGACCGACTACCGATCGGTGGGCACGTATGACAGCGTGGAGTCACCCACGCAAGAGAGTCCGTCTCACGAGAGGGATGGCCATGACCATCCAGATAGGCACAAACCAGACACATCAGACATCAGATCTGTGCGACGTTAAAGACCTGATAGGTCAAAATCCGGCATACCTGGAAAAGATCCGATACAGCGATAGAGAGTTGGAAGAAGGCTGGGTAATCAGCCGACAGAAAACCCTGTACAAGGCTGTGCGGCTTTCCCCGCCGACGCACGCCGAAAAGGATGCCGGCCTATATCCGACGATCCTGGCAACAACCTTGGCTGAGTTCCGTCTCCAGCTCCAGCTCCAGCTTGAGAAGCGCAGAGCATTCGAAGAACGCATGGCGATTATGGCCGGAGTGCCGTGGCAGGCACCGCCGCCATGTATCTGATCATTCCCGGCAGCAGCGTGTACAGGTGGCTCGAACCGCCACCAGTCCAGATTCTGGACGTTGCCGATAAAAGCGCCGAGATAGGCGATCCGTCTGCGGACAGGGTCGAGCCTAAGGCTGCGCACTAAAGACCAGGCCGCGACGCGGATGTAGGAGATAGCTGTCCCCGTAGTCCCTTGCTATCGGCCCCCGCGTCGCGGTCGAGGCAATTGTCATATAATATGACAAACGCACTCAAATCCCGATTTTCGGGGTGATGGGTGACTGAGGCCCCCGGCGGGGTGACAAACCGTGACAAGTTTTCTCTGTCCGCCGGGGGCCCTGCTGCTGTCTGGAGCTAGGAGTGCCTCTCCAGCCAGCGGTCTACCCGAGGATCCCTACGGACCCTCTCGAATCCTGCCATGACCCCCCGGTCCTTCCGGAACCGGGTCATGACCTCATCCGGCTGCCAGCCCTCCGTCAGCATGAGATCCGCCGCGTCAGCCACGACGTCCGCCTTGACATGATCAGGTACGTCGGCCTTGATCATGTCAAGGCACAGGTTGATCATGAAGACGGTCTCCGGACCGGGGCCCACGGTGCTCCCTCGCACTAATAACTTAAGGCCGGCTTTCTCTAACCTCGATTAGGAGACACTAATCGAGGAATTTTTTTGTGGCAGTAGACGACGAATACCTAGACGAGACAGCGGCTGAACGACAAGCGCGTCTCGATACCGAGGTGGACCTAGATCCGCTCTCGGCCGAATTCGTCGAGCGAGTCATCGACGCCGTAATGGTGGTAGTCGACGAACTCTCAGGCCACCCATTGTATAACTACCAGCGGCCGGCCGCGCGCCGAATTGTCCAGTCCATCATCATTGGCGACGGCGCCACCATCACCGCTTTGTGGTCCAGGCAGAGTGGCAAATCGGAGACGATTGCCAACACCATTGCCGCCGTCATGATCCTGTTTCCGGTCCTGGCTCGCGTGTACCCCGACCTCCTGGGAAAATTCCGCGAGGGAGTATGGGTCGGAGCTTTCGCGCCAGTCGAAGACCAGGCAGACACCCTGTATGGACGCATCGTTGCTCGACTAACGAGCGAACGCGCTCTAGAGATGATGTCCGACCCCGATATCAATGACGCCGTCAGGGGTAAGGGCAGGACCATCACGCTGCGATCCGGATCCCTGGTCCGGCGCCAGACCGCTCATCCCAGGGCGATTATCGAAGGCCGTACCTACCACATCATTCTGATCGACGAGTGCCAGGGTGCCGATGCGAAAGTAGTCAACAAGTCGATCGGACCAATGGCTGCCTCGACTAACGGCACTATGGTGTTTACTGGGACACCTTCTTATGAGAAGGGCGTCTTTTATTCCCAAATCCAGCTGAACAAGCGGGAAGCCCTCAAGCGCGGCGCCAGGCAGAACCACTTTGAGGCTGACTGGAAGGCCGCAGCCAAGGCGAACCCGCACTACGGCCGGTTTGTGAAGAAGGAACTGCTGAGAATCGGCGAGGACAGCGACGAGTTCAAGCTGAGCTACCGCCTCATGTGGCTGCTGGAAAAGGGCATGTTCACCACCTCGCAGGTCCTCGAAGACCTCGGTGACAAGAGCATGGAGATTGTCCGGGCCTGGCACAAGACGCCGGTCGTCGTCGGCATCGACCCAGCTAGGAAGCAAGATTCGACCATCGTCACCGTGGTCTACGTCGACTGGGACCGGCCTGACGAATTCGGCATCTACCCCCACAGAATCCTCAACTGGCTCGACCTCTCCGGCGAAAAATGGGAAGAACAATACGCACTTATCTGCGACTTTCTAGCGAACTATAACGTTTTCGCTATAGGCATCGACGCCGGCGGCGTAGGCGACGTTGTAGCCGACCGGCTCCAGCGCCTGATGCCGTTTACCCACATTGAGGCTCTGACGAGCTCCAGGCCGGAACAGAGCAAGCGCTGGAAGCACCTGGCACAGCTGATGGACCGGGGAATGATTACCTGGCCTGCGCACGCGAAGACACGCCGGCTCAAGTCCTGGCGCCGATTTTCGCAGCAGATGGAAGACCTACAGAAGGTATTCACCGGGCCGCACATGCTGGCCGAGGCGCCCGACGAATCCGACGCCCACGACGATTACCCGGATTCCCTTGCGCTGGCTTGCATCATGACGGCCGACCACCAAATGCCTGAGGTTGAAGTCACCAACACGCCCTGGTGATTAATAAGAAACGGGTCCTTATTTCTACCCTGAAATAAGGTACCTACCGAAAGGGCGCGAAAGCGTGTTTAAAGACCCCGTCGAGAGTTCCCCTCTCGCCCCCACCCCCCATTTCCCGGAGCGAGTCGGCACGGTTTTCGAGCGCTCCGTTGCCCCGAATCGTGCCGGCGGCGTCGGCCCCATGCGATTCCAGGAAGGGCTAGGGACTGATAGTGACGTCCCCAGTGATTTCGCCGTTGGCGTTATGAGTGGCTATGACACCTCCCCAGGAAATCCGAACCACAATGCGAACGTGTGGCGAAAGGGTCCTGAGGAGACCATGAAGCAGCGAGCTCACGCCGGTTCTGCTGCTTGGCCGGAGGCTCCGACCTTCCTTTCTGAGTTCGCCAATTCGGCTTTCAGCGACTATGGCGACACCAAGTGGGACGTCGTTCACCGCTCCGGATCGCACTACATGCGGCGCAATCCCACGGTCGTGACCGAGTAGTGACCCCTGAGGACATCGCCAACCGATTCGACTTCCACCCGGCCTCTACGCCGGAACGCGCCGAAGAGCATGAGGCCATTCGCTCCATGTGCAAGTCCTTGGCGTACGTGCTGAACGAGCGTCTTCCTGAGAGCCGGGAAAAGGCGCTGGCGATTACCCACCTCGAAGAGGTCATGTTCTGGGCTAACGCCTCGGTAGCTCGTCACTAGTGGACGTTAACAAATCTGTGTGCGCCGACAATACGCTGAAATCGTAACATTCTGCGCACACAGATTTCCGGGAAATGTCGATAGCGTTTTACCCGCCCACCACACAGGCGCTAGGTAGCAACCTCGCGATCTCGATTAGCCCCATGGGCCTGGTCGAGCTCTCCGACGAGGAGCACGCCATTCACGGACCTCGCCTGTCCCGCTATTCGCGCAATTGGGCCTGGTATCTCGGCTACCACTGGACGCACAGGCGGGAGCACGGCGAGAGCCAGCTGACGTTTAACTACGTCCAAGCCTTGGCCGATTTCATCGCCGACTTCAGCTTCACCCGTGGCGTCCACTTCAAGAGCGCCAAAGAGTACGCTCACATCGTTCCAGCGCTTCTGAACCGCGTCTGGGAAGTGGACAACGACAAGCCATCCGTCCTCGCCGAAATGGCGCAACAGGGCGGCGTCTCCGGCGACGTGTTCGTCAAAGTCGCCTACGACCCCGAGTGGAACGACACCGCCGGAAACTGGCATCCAGGCCGCGTTAGAATCCTTCCGTTGAACTCCTCGCACTGCTTCCCAGAATGGCACCCCCACGATAGGGGGCGGTTGATTCGGTTCAAACTTAAGTACCGGTTTTTCGCCACCTCGCTAGAGGGTACGCGGCAAGTGATGACGTACACGGAGATCATCACAGACGACGTCATTGAGGAGTTCGTCGATGACCAGCTCATCGATTCCCGGCCGAATCCGCTAGGTGTCATCCCGGTCGTCCACATCCCCAACGTGTTCGTTTCAGGCTCCCCGTGGGGACAGTCTGACATCGAGTCGATCATCTCCCTGAACAGGGAATACAATGAGAAAGCGACCGAAGTCAGCGACATCATCGGATATCACGCAGCGCCGATTACCGTGGTGACGGGCGCAAAAGTTTCGAACCTACAGCGTGGCGCCAAGAACGTGTGGGGCGGGCTCCCACCGGACGCCAATGTGTACAACCTCGAAAACGGCGTCGACCTCGCCGGGCCGCTGGCCTACCTAGAGCTTCTCAAGCGTTCGATGCATGAGATGACCGGTGTGCCGGAAACGGCTCTCGGGCAAATGCAGCCGATTAGTAACACCTCTGGCGTTGCCCTCGCTATTCAATATCAGCCGGCGATGCAAAAATACGCCCGCAAAAAGCGTACATACACCACCGGGTTGGTTCGGATCAACGAGCTCGTACTGAGGACCCTGTTCCTATTCGAGCCCGAAACTCTGACCTACGACCCGACGATGGACGGAATCATTCAAGATGGGCAGCCGACGCGTGTAGACCCCCGCGACCCGCTGCTTTATCAAACTGAGTGTTCCTGGCCGCCACCGCTGCCAGTCGACGCACTCATCAAACTGAATGAAGTCCAGATGATGCTCATGCTTGGACTCGAATCCAAGCGTGGCGCTCTGCATTCCATGGGGGAAGAGTTCCCCGATGAAAAAATGGCAGAGATCTTTGACGAGCTGAAGCAAGACGCCATTGAGAAGGGCGCGCTTGACATGCTAAACGCGCAAATCGCATCGGCTATTGTTTCAGTTACGGGCGTCCTCCCACAAGGGGATGGCCCACCGGAACCGCTCACGGCTACTACATCGGAATCTGCGGGTTCTGGACCAGCTATGCCGCCGCTGCCTAAGCAGCCGGATGTCTTGGCTGGCCTCGAAGAAAAACTCACTAACCAAATCGTGACCACGGCGTACGGAAGCAAAATTCCGCAGCGCCGAAATCCGGATAACGATAACGCGTAGGATCCGAGACTTTGAACCGCACCACCGATATGCCAGAAGCTCCAGAGATCATCACTCCGACTGAGCCCGTCGTCCCTCCCGCCGGCCCGCTTTACACGGCCGACGACCTGGCCGCCGCCAGGCAGCAGGAGAAGGACAAGCTGTACGACCGGCTCACCAAGCAGGGCACGAAGCTCAACGCCATGGAGGCCGAGTTTCAGGCCCTCAAGGCTGAGCGTGAGGCTCTACAGCAGGCCGAGGCCGCCCGTCAGGCTGCTGAGGCTGAGGCGGCTCGTAAAGCCGCTGAGGAGGAGATGAGCCTCCGGGAGCTGCTGGACCAGCGAGACCGTGAGTACCGAGCCGAGATTACTCGGCTAGAGCAAGAGCGTGCCGCTGAGCGCGCGATCTTGGAGAAGGATCGGCAGTTCGCCTCGCTCCAAGCTCATATCCAGCGTCGTGTCAACGAAGAGCGCGAGAATATCGCGCCCGAGCTGATCGACCTGATTACTGGAAACTCCCCTGAGGAGGTGGAGGCGTCCATCTCGCTCATGAAGGCGAAGACCGACGCTATCGCCGCCAAGCTCGGGGAAGCAAGCGCCGCCCTGGCGGCAAACATGCGTGGAGTATCCGCAACCGGATACTCCGCAGATGGACCCCTGGACAACCAATCGGCCTCTAAAACGTACTCTCCGCAAGAGCTTGGGTCCATGCCGATGTCCGAATACGCCAAGCACCGTGAGGCGCTTTTGAACTCGGCATCCCATACCAATCGAGGTCTCTTCGGATAGGACGTATAGATGGCTTCCGGTATTACCGGTACACCGAATCTTTCGGCTACACCAACCGCTTACGCGGGCACCAACACTAACCTTTCGCCTGTGATCCAGACCCTGTGGTCGAAGGAAATCCTCTAGAAAAGGGGACCTCACCGGGTGACCGGTGAGTAAACACCACGCTGTATCGGCGAACCCCTCCGAAGCACCTTCGGGGAATGCCGAGGCAACCCGTACCGGGGAGTCCGTAGAGACTACACGCGAGGCAACTTCAATAGAACCGTCAGGCCGGTACAGCCGGACGTAGCTGAAGTTGGAGACATAGTCCGATCTGCATTGATGGCAAAAATGCAGAGCTAGGCGGAAACGTCCTAGCCCCGTGATAACGGGTAACAGAATGCTTTCAGGCGATGCCGATTCTTCGGTTCGAGCAATTCGCGGTCTACCAGTAACTTGGCCGCCCTGCGGAGCGATTCGCAGGTGAAAACCACGCTGTATCGGTGAACCCCACCAACTGACAACTCAAGAGCGGCAAGACAACATGGGGAATGCCGAGGGAACCCGTACCGGGACTCCGTAGAGACTACACGCGAGGAATCTCCCAGAGGATTAGCGACAGGTACCTTGGTCGTTAAGACTGGAGATTAAGACATAGTCCGATCTGCATCCGATGGGAAAGGTGCAGAGCCAGGCAGAAATGACCTGGACACCTGGGAATAAGTACCCCCAGGGGGTAACAGAATTGCAAGAAAACTGAGCTCGGTGTTCAACCGGGACTACAAGTAAACTTCACCCGGTATAATAATTTGGGAAAGGCTAGCCAGCTCGTTGAAGGTGTGCGGATGCAAACCGCCGCCCTCACCGCTAGCCAATTCTCGATCACTGTCGCGGAACACGGTCAACGATAAATGGCCGCCCTGTGGGGTGACTCACAGGAGCACACTTCGCTGTATCGGCGAACCCCTCTAGAACGTTGGGGAATGCCGAGGGAACCCACACCTGGGACTCCGTAGAGACTACACGCGAAGAGACTCCAACAGGCTTGAGCTTTAGGTGACAAGTAGCTCAGGGCTGGAGTTTAAGACATAGTCCGATCTACGTCGATAGCAAAGACGTAGTGCCAGGCAGAAATGATCTGGCCTCCGCCGAAATCGGCGCGAGTAACAAAATGTATGCCGTCGCCGTCAGTGAGTTCTTGCTAAACGCCGCGTTCGATGATGTGCTCGCCACAGCCTCCAGGCTACTAGGCCGTAACATGGCTACCTACTTGGATGAGTCGAGTCGCGACACATTGCTCCAGGCCACTTCAGTGGTCTATGGCTACAATAAGTACACGCTTTCTAGCCAGACCGCGATTTCGCCTTATGACCTGGGTACTCCGGCCGCCAACCGGGCCGCTCTGACTGGTAATCATCACTACACGACTGCGGTCGTGAAAGATATTACCGAGACACTTGCGACAAAGAACGTCCCCCGATTGGGGAGCAATTATATTTCTTTCATCCATCCTCATCAGAGCCGTAAGCTCCGCGATGACCCGTCGTGGATCGAGGCCTCGAAATTCGCCCAGCCCGGCGCGTTTCAAACTGGAACCGTAGGGATGATTGACGAAATGATCTTCGTGGAGACCACGCAGGTCAAGCAAACCGTTCACGACCCTGGTTCTGGTACCCCGAAGCCGGTTTATCAGAGTATCTCGATTGGCGACAACGCGTTTGGCCACGCGATCAGCCTCCCGGTGGAACTCCGGGACGGCGGTGTGCTCGATTTTGGACGAGAGCACGCCCTAGCCTAAACGTATTGGGCCCTTATTGCGCGAGCAGTAAGTAAACACTTCGCTGTATCGGTGAACCCCTCCGAGAATGCTCAGGGGAATACCGAGGGAACCCAAGTATCTGGGACTCCGTAGAGACTACACGCGAGGCTCTCCTATAGGACCTGACGGTGATACCGCAAGGCGTCAGGGACTGGAGATGAAGATATAGTCCGACCTCCATCAATGGGAAAGATGGAGAGCTAGGCGGAAACGTCCTAGCCCGTCTGCTGAATGGCAGATGCGTAACATGAGTGGGTACTCAATTTGGGGGCTCGGCCTAATTACGGACCAATCGGTCGTGATCGCCGAGACGAACTGAGTTCAGTTTCTGAACCCAGCTTTCCGTACCTCCAAGGGGTCTGAGATTCCCCCCTCAGGCCCCTTGTTGAGGGCTCTAAGGAATAGCCATGCCGATTGGCGAATATGGTTATGACCTCCGGCCTCAAACACGAAACAAGGTCAATAGCCAAGGAACACTCTTCCGTGCCGGGGCCGGGTTCCGCACACCCGAGTCTCGCCAACCCCGAGGGTTCTCCCCTGAGCGTCGTGCTGAGATCAGCAGCAACCTGCAAGAGGTAGAGACGCCGGACCCTAAAGACACACATCGGGTCCGGTCTGCTCTGGTGAACAACCTCTCTCGGTCGACGATCCCAGCTAAGGACGTCAAGAGCGTCGAGTACTGGGGAGCTAACTCTTCTCGTCTTGCTGCGCAAGGGAAGCGTGGGAAGACGAATGGTGGAGACATTGAACTGGCTCCTGGCTCAGAGTCGACGCCTACGGCGATCCATGAGCTTGGTCATGCCGTCTCTGCTGCCTCTAAGGCGCCGCACCGGTCGCAGTTTTCGGGACTGTCTCTGAAGGGTGCCGAAGAGGGTTACGCGGACAACTACACCTACTCGAATTTCCGCTTCCCTGGTTACAAGGGGAAGTCGATCCCTGACAGCTCGGACAAGATTCGGGACAGGTCGACTCGCTGGAACGGCGTATATCGGTCCTCCGGGAAACAGGAGGACTTCCAGAAGGGGTATCTGGCGATGCGCCTTCCCATGGAGCGTGCTGACCAGTACCAGCAGGGGAAGCTCTTTTGAGCAGTTAACACTTTTTTAGGTGTGGTGCCGAAAATTATTTTGTGCCCGCACGTAACCGATAAACGGAGAATGACTTGGCTACCGCCAACCGTAAGAACCCCCGTGATGTGACCGGTCGTAAGGCCGCTGAGTTGGCTGAGGCTCGCGCTGAGGAGATCAAGGCCCGGCAGAGCGAGATCTCGACTGTCACTGTGGCGCCCGATATCGATCCGGACCCCTATGACGACACCCCTGAGGCCACCGTTAATAACGAGGTCTCCGTTGACTCCCCGACGAAGAAGTTGCGGGTGAATGTCGACCTTGAGGACGTGACCATCGGTCAGGGCACGAACTACAACTTTTATCGCGGCCAGACGTACACGGTCCCGACTCATGTGTACCAGCACCTTGAGGAGAAGGGGTGCGTGTGGCACTGACTCCGAAGGTCGATGAGACCTACAAGCTGAAGGCCGATTTCGGCTCCGGTCCTGGAGCTCTTTCTGCCGGCGTCACGGCGAAGGTCGTCGGCATCTACGAGCCCGGTACTCCAGGCCTTGGTGCGTCGGCTGAGGACACGGTTAGCGCCGAACTGACGGACGCTGACGGTGCTCTACGGATCCTGGCTCTGCCGGTTTCTCAGTGGCAGGAACTGTTTTCGAAAGTGAGTAAGTAATGGCCGGTAACCCGACCTCCTATGGCGCCAAGCTGGGTGTCGATTACCAGACGGGTAAGGCGATCGATCACTCGGCGCCGAGGACGACGTACCTGGCTCTGTGTACTGCCGATTTTGCGAACAACGCCCTGTTGACCGCGCTGCCGGAGGTGTCGACGGCCGGCTACGCTCGCCAGCCGGTGACGTGGGGTGACAGCACAGACGCCTACCCCAGCGTGGCCAAGAACGCGGCGGTGATCACGTTCGGGCCGGTGACCGTGGACATGGCGTCTCCGGCGACCCATGCGGCTTTGGTGACGGTCGGCACGGGTACCGCTGGCAAGATCATTTATAAGTGGGAGCTGGACGCGGCTCAGCAGCCTGTCGCAGGTCAGGCGTTGCAGATCGCGATTAACAAGCTCACTATCACCTCTTCGTAGGTGCGAGGTGGTGTAGTCTTTCGTGTTACGGAAGACTCGGCTGATGGACGTGGCCGTGGCAGGACCCCATAGAAGACCCCCAGCCATTCGGGTGCTGGGGGTCTTCTGCGTTATGAGACTGTTATCAAGTTCTCCTGGTACGTAGTTGATACACCTCCTTGCAGTGGCCTGAGAGCTAGGTACTCTTTAACTAGCGCCGAATCCTCGCGACGGATTGGACGCGTGCTGTTTCACGCATTTGATGGATTGTCATTGCGGATGGCCCCCAGGTGGCACTTGCCCCTCGGGGGCTGTTCGTATTTTCCTCCCAAAACATCCGCAACTTTGGGACAAACCATATGTTAGATTCGTCGCGATGAAATCTTTCTCCGTGCCGCAGATGCACTTAGCCTTAACTACACGTCCATGTCTCCCAGTACGTGGTTCTTCTATCGTGATCAGAAATCCGAACCTGGTCCCTACCGGCACGTGAACGGGATTTCTTAGATGACCGCAGCTTTTCGTTACGCCGGATTTAAGAGATTCTAGCCTGATTATTTTTCGCTTTCCGCAGTCGCATAAGACCTCAACGACCGTGGAACGCTGCTTGCCGATTTTTCCGGTCCGGTAGGGCACGCCCACCGTGGTTAGATACCCATACCTGGTTCCTATGGGAACTTTTTCTGGCCCAGGCCTATCGCTTATAAAGCAACCGCAGCTTTTCGTTACGCCGGATTTGAGGTTAGTCACCCTGACCGTCTTACGTGTGCCACAGTCGCATAGCACTTCGACGAACTTAATGGTGCGATCTTTGGCCTTCGCCGTGTAGGGATCTCCCACTGTAACCCATTTGCCGAACCTGGTGCCGACTGGAATGTTGAGCCTAGTTTGTGGGCACATGCAGAGTACTATAGTGGTTGTCCGATGCGACGGCAAGGTTCACCGCTACCTGCGTTTATAAGTTGAGCCTTAATCAAGTAACCATTGACGTATGGCCACTTTGTCCGATGTCATCGCCCGCGTCCGCATGGAGCTCGGCGATCAAGCCGAGGATTTCGTCCGACCGGATATCGGCGGTCGGCAAGTCATCGAGCTCGGCGTGCGCAACGTCGACCCCGACTCCCTCACGGTGGTGATCACCGAGCCGCAGCTGCCCGGCGAGGTGGTTGATCCCAGCCGGTACACGGTCACCGAGCGGTCCGGCATCTTGACCCTGTTGGACGTGCCGAGCGAGCTGGCCACGGTGGTCATCACCGGCTCTCACTACCCGGTCTGGACGGACGCCGAGATTACGCGGTTCGTTAACGACGCCCTGGCGCAGCACCTGTATGAGGTCGAGACGGTCGAGCGGTACAAGGACGAGGTTGGCCACATCCGCTACGAGCGGGGCCCCAAGACGCTGGCCGACCTGGGAGCGGTTGAGATCGTCCCTGTGACGATCCTGGCGGCCATCGAGGCTCTCTGGAGTGCGGCGACTGATGCGGCCACAGACATCAATGTCGTGACGTCTGAGGGCACACACATCCAACGTGGTCAGCGCTACGAGCAGATCATGACGCACCTGGAAGCGTTGACGCGCCGGTACAAGCAGATCTGCCAGCAGATGGGTATCGGCCTGTACCGCGTTCAGATGGACACCCTTCGCCGGATTTCGCTTCAGACCGGCCGCCTGGTGCCAGTCTTCACGCCAAGGGAGTACGACGAGTGGGACCTCCCACGCCGGCGGCTGCCCCCAGTGGACTCCCCGCATGAGGACGAGTCCGGTATCCCGTCGCCGATCTACGGCGCGTGGGGTGTCTGATGTCGCGCCTGGATAATAAAAACGGCCGGTTCAATCCGGTGTTCGAGGCCAACGAGTACGACCGGGCGATGCTCGCCGTCTCGGGCGTGTGGGGCGACTGGTGCGATTACTACCGCTACCGCGAGGACGCTTCGGCCGAGCATTCGGTCTATGACGAACCGACCGCCTCCGGCCGGTGGTTCGCTGGTCCTCAGCGCCTTCCGGTCATTGACGTGATCCGTGAAGAGGGTATGCCGTACAACCGCGACGGTGGCCTGTTCTGGACCGACACCTTGTACTTCAAGGTGCCGTACGCGTCGTTGACTCGTGCGGGCCTGGGGGAGATGGATATCGACCACGGTTTCTACACCAGGGATCGCATCGTTTACGACAAGCGCGTCTTCCGGCTGGCGCGAATTCAGGTCCATGGTCAGATCCGTCAGCACGATATGACGGCGTCGATCACGTGCAATCAGTTGCGTCCTGATGAGCTTCTGCTTGACCAGCAGTTCAGTGCTTGGCACCGCAAGGAGTACGCCGAGGGACTGCCGCTTTCGTAGCCGAATTTCGGCTTTAACATCGGCGCCTTATACCCCTTTACCCTGATTCATGAATGGTTTTCTCATGAATTCGGATAGGTGTACGTGTTCTCGTCCAGTCCTAGTGCTCGCGGCGGTCGGTAATGCCGTGGGTGTTGAACGAGGACGAAGCGATTCTGCGGCGCTTGTCTGGCATTCATATCCCTCAGGTCGGCTTGGTCCAGGTGCGTTTCAGCACGCCAGAGACCGAAGCCGCTCCCATGCAGTGGCCGTCGATCACGATCACCCGCCGAGATATTTCGCCGGCTGTGGACCGTGAGCACCGTGGCACGGTGTCTATCGATTACGGGCCTGAGGGTGATGAGCTTCCTGACTCGGATGACCGGTGGGGCTGGTACGCGGAATGCCCGCTTCCCTTCAATTTCGACTACGAAATTATTGTCCGGACACGTTTTAACGCTCAGCAGGCGTACCTGATTGCGCTGCTGGGTTCGGAGCGCTACCTGCCGCGAAGGTTCGGCGCTCTGGAAATACCTCAGCGAAATGTCCGCGTGTCCATGGACCTCATCGGGGGACCGACGACCAACGACTACCGCGACGACGACGATAAACGGGTTTTCGAGATTCATTATCTGGTTCGCGTCTTCTCCGAGATGACGCCTTGGGACATCGAACGGCGCAATTTCCCGGATCACGTCGAGGGAACTGTTTTCGACCGCAGCGGCGTAAAGCAGCTCGGTTACTTCGACGAGACGACCGGCGCCCAATAGTGCCGCTCAAGGAGAAGTCTTGGCCACGAATTATTTGACTCCGGGCGTTTACGTAGAGGAGGATCTGTCCCCTAAGGGCGGGTCTGGTTACGGCGACGCACGCGCTATTGCCGCGTTTGTCGGAGTCGCGAACAAGGGTCCTGCGGTTCCTACGCTCATTACGAGCTGGACGCAGTACACCAACCATTTCGGCGGTTTTACCGGGAACTCGTTCCTGCCGTTTGCCGTCAGTCTTTATTTTGCCAACGGCGGTAACCGCTGCTATATCCAGCGTGCGGTCCGGTCGGATGCCGTGGCTGCTGTCGGCAAGCTTGTCGACTCCACTCCTGGTGGTTCTTCCGGTCCGTTGGACGCGGTCAAGCTTGAGGCGATCGCCCCTGGTACCACGGGTAACACCTTGACGGTGCAGGTGGTGCCCACTGGCGCCGTCGGCCGATTCCACTTGCTGGTGCTGAATTCCGGCTTTGAGCTGGAGCGGTTTGAGGATCTGTCGATCAATCCGGATGACAGCCGGTATGCGATCAGCATTGTCAATTCGCCGTTCGCCGGTTCGCAGACCGTCAAGCTGACGAACCTGAAGGTGAACTCCACTTACACCTACCACGCCACCAATGACGTCCTGCCGGCGCAGACAGCGACCATGGGTACCGGCTCTGAGGGTGTCGCTCCGTATGATCTCGTGGCTGCCGCGAAGAAATTCGAAGACCTTGATGTCAACATCGACTTGAACCTCCCCGGTATCACGTCGATTACCACGCTGAATCCCATCATGGCGTGGGCGAAAGAGACCGGAAAGGTCTTTGTCGTCATCGATGGTCCGAAGGCCGCTGAGGGTTCTACGTCCGCCCAGGTGCTGGCCGGCTACACCGGCATGGTCGGTGGCGCTACTCCGCTGACCGCCTCTTCGCACGGTGCCCTTTACGGGCCGTGGCTGATGTGCTCGGACCCCAGCACGAGCCTGTACGGCGCGGTGCGGCTGCTGCCTCCGGGTGGTGCCATTCTCGGCCGGTACGCGGCCAATGACTCCCTGCGTCACGTGGGTAAGGCTCCGGCCGGTATCGAGACGCGCCTGAATGGCGTGCTGGCCACGGAGACCCGGTTTACCAAGGCCGAGCTCGACGCTGCCGCCGAGGACCACATCAACATTATCCGGCAGGTTCCCGGCCACGGCATCTGCGTCATGGGTTCGCGGACGCTGAAGTTGGAGCTCCCCGATCGGTACGTGCCGGTCCGACGTCTTCTGATTCTGCTTCGTAAGCAGCTCGCGGACATTACTCGTTTCGCGATCTTCGAGCCGAACGGCCCGGAGCTGTGGCTTCAGATCACGCTTGTCGTGTCGCGTTACCTGTCGATTCTTCGCCGGGCTGGGGTGCTTGCCGGAAGCACTGACAATGAGGCGTTTTTCGTTAAGTGCGACGCCGACAATAACCCTCAGAGCAAGATCAACGCCGGTATGTGCGTGATCGATGTAGGCATCGCGTTTAAGTATCCGGCCGAATTTATCGTCATTCGGATCGGGCAGCACGATGCAGGCGCTTCCACGTCTGAGGACTCGATTCCCGGAATCACGGGCTGAAAGGACTAGACGATGGCTACAGAGCTTAAGCGACTAGAGACCGACCCGCTACGGAGTTTCCGTTTCCAGGTCACGATCGGCGACGGCAACAAGAACCGGTTCGCCAATATCGGCTTCATGTCGATCACCGGTTTGAACATCACGACCGACGTTATCCCGTATAGGGAGGGGGGGTATAATTCCAGCCCCCATAAATTGCCTGGTCAAACAGATTTCAGCCCTGTCACTTTCAGCCGTGGATTGGCTGTCGGCGACGCCCAGATGATGAAGTGGATGAACGAGTTGTTCGATTACACCCAGGCTGACGCCAAGGGTGATCCGACCAACGACTTCCGTACCACGATCCAAATCGACGTCATGTCCCACCCCAACAAGGGCGGCAAGGGCGTCGTTCAGGCCAGCTTCAAACTGCACCAAGCATGGCCTTCTTCGATCGCTTTCTCGGACCTGGACGCCGGCGCCAACACCGTCATTGTTCAGCAGATGACGATCGTGCACGAAGGCATCGAATTTGGTATCGCGACGAACCTCACCACCTCCGACTTCAGCATGAGCTGACCTTACGGAGCCGGATTCCCATATGACTACCTCACCTGACTCACCATTTGGAGTACGTGTGTTTCCCGAAAACAGCCCATCGTCGATTCAATTTTTCGACGCCACTGACCCCGGTGTCGCGGCGAAAATGGAGTCGGTGCTTGAGCAGGAGTCTCCCCGGCCGGAAATCGGGGAGCTCCATGACGACCAGGTCTCCCTGCCGGGCGGCCTGGTGCGTCACGGCACTTTGGTCCGAACCGCCCGCGTGCGGGAGCTGACCGGCGCCGACGAAGAGGAACTGTCGCGCGCTACCACCACCGAGGGCATGATCACGACCCTGCTACATCGTGGCGTGGTCTCCCTCGGTGGCGCTGAGCTGAGCACGCCGGCGGTCCTGGACAGCATGCTCGTAGGCGACCGCGACGCGCTGATCCTCGGCATCCGCCGCGCGTGTTTCGGTCCCACGATCGACATCGAGAAGTACACCTGCCCCGGCTGCTCCGGCGAGTTCGCCCTGTCGATCGACCTGGACGACATCCCCACCGTGACGTCGACGACGCCGGGGGAGATGACCATCGTCGTCGACCTCAACCGGGGCCGGAAAGCCCGCGTGAAGCTGGTCACCGGCTACGACCAGCTGGCGCTGCTTGAGGCCAGCCGAACCAAGAAGCTCACCGGTGCTCAGCAAGACACCCTCCTGCTGTCGCGCACAGTGCTGGCGATCATCAATGCCGACGGCACGGAGACCGAAATCGGCACCAACCCTGATCAGGCTCGCTCCCTGTCGATCGCTGATCGGCGAGCCATCATGCGTGACCTGCAATCCAGGCGGCCGGGACCGCGCATGGACGAGGTCAAGATCACCTGCCCTGACTGCCAACTGGAGCAGGAGGTTTCGATCACCGTCGACCTGCTGTTTCGCGGCTGATCGCACAGCCCTATGGGACGTCTACGCCGAACTCCTCGCCCTGTATCCGGGCTGGCGTGTGGCTGACGTCCGAGCCCTGACCCGCACTGAGCGGATCTACCTGATGGAGGCGGCCTACTGGCGCCTGGAGAGGAGAGCCCGTGGCTAACAGCGACGGGAATTCCGGCGCGAATGACGGCACCCTACTGGGCTGGAACTCTCTCCAGCGCTCCCTAGACAGCCTCGGTCACCGCATCGAGCGCCTGTCGGGCACCCTGAGCCAGGCGACGGGCGGCCGGAGCGGTAAGAGCTCAGACCTGCTTTCGGGGATGCGGGGTTCCTACCCCTTCACTGTTCCTGGGCAGGCCGGACGGACCACGCCGACGCCGACGTTCTCCGGCTCCGGCGCGCTGGCCGGCACCGCTGCTCCGGCTGCTCCAGGCGCCGCTCCAGCAGCTGCCGCCGGGCGTATCCCCAATGGTGGTCACCGCAGTGCCGCCGCCGGCGCCGTGGCTGCTGTTGCCGGTGCCGCCCGAATTCCCAACGGTGGTGGTGTCGCCGGGGCGGTGGCACAGGCGGCCGGCGCGTCAATGCTCGCACGCGTCGGTAACGGCGGTCATGTGGCGGCCGGCGCTCAGCCTCCCGGCTCCGGCGCGACTTATCTGGGCACGATGACCGGAGCCGCTGCCTACGGTGTGGCGCGTTTCACCGGCCGGGGTATAGGCGCTCTCAGCGCGTACGGCGACGCGAAAATGCAGGACATGACGGCCATGGAATTGGCCGCCGCGATGGCTTCACTTGGCCAGTCCGGAACTGCCGCTCAAGGTCGCGCCACATTCTTGAATCAGGCGTTCGGGCCATCGGCTGCCAAGCCGTCGAACACCATCGCCATTGACCACCAGGACGCCATTGCCACTGCACTGGCGCGAATTCGTACCTCTGGTGGTATGTCGACGGCTGCTAGTCCCCGCGACTATGCGTCTGATCAAGCGTGGCGTTCACTTGGCATGGTCGTCGGAAACGCTTCCTATGGTTCTACGGACGCCGCTGTGTCGGCCGGTGAAATTCAAGGACCACGTTCCCAGCATCGCGCGTTGCAGCTTGGGTTGGGGTCGATTTTCGATCCGAAGACTCGGTCGTATGTGGGTAACGCAGAGCTGGCCAGGCGCATGATGTACACCGCCACTGGCACAGCGAGCCCTGATCAAGAGCGTTTGCAATCCTCCCTGCAAGAGGGTGGAAAGATGCACTACCTGCTCCGAAACATGGGGTGGGGTTCTCAAACTACGGAGATGTTCACCAGCTATACCGCTCAGTTGGCCGACTTGCAAGAACACGGATTGGACTATCGGAAGGCTGACGATCTTCTTGCGCAAGCTTCAAACAAGGCCAGTCCTCGGTACGCATCTGCTCGAAAAGAATTGAAAGACAAGTACAACTGGCAGGAAACGCAGTTCCAAATCGATAAGGATACTGCCGCTCTCGACCGCTCAGGTGACCGCGCTGTTTTTGACGAGTACATCGAGAATCTGAAGAAGTCGTCCAAGGCCGTTGAGGACTGGACGAAGTTCATCAAGACGTTCCTTGATTTGCCGCCGGTGAAAGCTGTCCTCGGTATGGGTGGCGCCATTTCAAAGCTGAAGGACAATCCTGGTGCGATCATTCCGTGGCTCACCGGAGGTGGTGCGACGGTTCCGTGGACGGTGCCGAAAATCGCCGGGCCGGTCAATCCTCCGTCGATGGGTTCCGGTGGTGCCGGTGACATGTCCGGCGGTATTGGCTCGCTGCTGGGTGGTCGCGGCCTGAGTTCTGGTGGTGGTGCGCAAACCCACGTTCCGCCTGGTGCTTCCGCTGTTCCTCCGCCGTTGCCGAAAGCCAACGAAAAAGGCAAGGGGAAAGGTAAGGGGTCGGATAAGCGCTCTCAGCCGTCGGCTTCCGGTAGTGCTGCCGGCGCTGTCGCCTTTGCTTTGGCGCAGCAGGGAAAGCCGTACGTGTGGGGTGCTGAGGGGCCGAATTCCTTCGACTGCTCCGGCTTGACGATGGCTGCTTACAAGAGCGTCGGCAAGGATATTTCCCGGACGACGTACACGCAGATCAAGAAGGGCACCCCGATCTCGCGTGATCCGGCTGAATGGCTTCCCGGAGACTTGATCTTCCCGCACGCCGGCCATGTCGTCATGTGGGTCGGCGGGAATAAATATGTTCACGCGCCGAATAAGCGCCGTCCTGTTTCGGTGGATTCCGGAAAGCCGAGCAGTGTGTTGGCGGTGCGGCGAATGATGGGCGGCGGCGGGTCGTGGAGAAACGGCTCCGGCGCCGATCCCACGGCTATGGACAGCTCAGGCAAGCAGAAGGCCAACGGAAAGCCGGACCCGGCCCGGCCGCAGGACATCAGCGGTACCAGTACCGACTGGGGGAGCAACGTCACTGGCAGCGGTTCGATCCTCGGCCAGGCCGGGGCGCCGGGTGAGCGTGAGCTTGATGTCTTGAGCGCGATTTTCGCTGCTGGCGGCGACTCGGGCGCGGGCTGGCTTCAGAGTGCGTCGACGTCCACCGAGGCGCCGACGCCGGACACCGAGAGCTCGTCGACGAGCCGCCCTGACCCGCGCAAGAACAAGGGCAAGGGCGGTAAGGGCGTCGGCAAGTTGGGCAAGGGTGGCAACCCGGCGGCCAATCAGCGGCTCGGCCGTCAGATGGCCGCTGGACGCGGCTGGGACGGTCCGCAGTGGGATGCGCTGCGCAAGTTGTGGATGCGTGAGAGCTCGTGGAATCACCGGGCGGTCAATCCGTCCAGTGGCGCGGCCGGAATCCCTCAGGCGCTTCCTAGCGCCCATCCGGGGGTGGTCACCGAAGAGTGGATGGCTGACCCCAAGGCGCAGATTCAGTGGGGTCTGAACTACATCAGCGGCCGGTACAAGACGCCGTCGTCGGCATGGGCCCACTCGCAGAAAACGGGCTGGTATCGCGAGGGTGCCTGGCGGGTCAAGGAAGACGAGCTGGCCACCGTCCACCAGGGCGAAATGATCGTGCCCGCTCCCGAGGCCGGGCGTATCCGTGACGTGCTGACGCGTCAGGACGCCCATGCCGGCGGTGGGGGTGGTGGGACCTCCTGGACGTTCGCGCCGGGCTCCATCGTGTTGCACCTGGGCTCTGGCGGTTCCGGTGGCGCTTCCCCGGCCAACGCCAAGTCGCACGCTGCCGCGCTGTTCGCCGAGCTGGAGAAGCTCTCTCGGAATCAGAAAATCGCTAGAGGTATGTGATGTCGCTCAACGGTCCATTTGACCCGCGTATTCGGTATGCGATGGGTCCTCACGGGCGCATGGTGCAGGTTCAGCGCGGCTGGATTGAAGAGGACACCTCGATGGGAATCTACATGCACGCCGGGTCGGCGCGTCGTGTGGATTTCCTGTTCGCTCCGTCCACGATTTCGTCCTCCTACAGCATGGGTGCTCAGGAAGAGGACATTCCGATCCCGCCGGGAATGGACTCTCGGGACTCTTCTGGCGTGTATCGCGGTGTGACGAATCAGTCGGTGAGTTTCCAGCTGTTGTTTGACCGCACGTTTGAGGTCAACAACGGTGATCGCGACGGTGTGTGGCGGGACGCGAAGGCGTTTTTGACGCTGGTCGGTGTGGAGGATGAATCGACGCTGGCCTCGGGCACCACGACCGGTCTGGCGTATGGCGTGATGATGTTCGTGCCGGTGTGGTTTCGTTTCGGCCCGGTTTCCCCGCTGCGCTACCTCGGTGTCATCAAGTCCTTGAGCATCGACTACACGTTGTTCAATCCGGATCAGATTCCTCTGCGGGGGACGGTCAGCGTCAACGCGCAACTGATGCCGAAGAACTTCGCTACGCCTGCGACGTCTACGAGCCGCCAAAATGATCCGTCGTCGTACATCAACTCCCCATTTTATGAGCGGCTGCCTGATGATCGTCTCGGTGGTCAGCTAGTGAGGACGAACTAATGGCGAGCCGGTATGAGGACGCGCCGGTCGTGTCATCCCCTTTCCGTGGGGGAGTGTTGTACGGGCGTGAGCTGCGGAAGATCCCGGAGCAGGAGTTCTTCTTCGCTTTTCATAAGGTGAGGGAGAGTGATCGGGTTGATTTGCTGGCGGCCCGGTACTACAACGACGTCAGTCTGTGGTGGATGATTTGTGACGCCAACCCGGAGGTCGTTGACTGGATGTGGATGACTCCGGGAATGATGATTCGGATCCCCAATGTATTGGGGTAAGCCGTTTTTTGAGCTCCGGGTCGGCGGCCGGCCCATAAAGCCGGTCGCGTTGGACTTGCGGGTCAATCAGAGGTTGAGCCACAACACGCTGATGCAGGCGCATGTGCAGTATCCGTGGGAGCAGGCGAACAATCCACGCATGCTTGCCGAGGACACCTTGGTCGAAGTGCGGTGGGGTGCGCGGCCGGATGACCTGACGACCTGGTACGGGTATGTGCACCACGCGTCGATGGACACCCGGATGCCGGAGCAGTCGACGCAGCTCAAGGTGGCGTACACGCTGATCGGTACCGGTCATGTCCTGGCGGACGCGAAAACGCATGTGTGGCGTGAGATCACCGACTCGGGGATGGCCACGAAAATCGCCAAGAAGTACGGCCTGTCGTCGGTGGTCCACAAGACCAAAAAGATCCACAAGTACCTGTACCAGAACGCGGTGAGTGACTACGCCTGGCTTCAGGAACGAGCCGGTAAAACCGGCCGGAAAATGTGGGTGGAGAACGGCTGCCTGTATTTCGTGGACATCGCCGCATGGGCTGCCGCTCGGTCGACCAAAGCCCCGGAGTTTGAAATCCACAAAGACTACTCGCGGCCGACGGACAATTTTCGTTTCACTGCTGACATGGGTACCGACATGCCTCAGCAGGGGCGGCAGATGAACCGGCAGATGTACGGCGTCGACCATAAGACCGGGAAATTCATGGAGCGTCACAACCGTGACTCGGCCTCCGCCAGGACCACGGTGTTGCGTCAGCCGGTGGCCGATGCGATCGACGACCTGGATTTCCAGTTGGGCGGTCACACCTCAGCCGGCCAGGAATGGGCTGACGCCTCAGCTGACCTGATCGGATCCACTCGCCTTGCCCCTGGCCAGCCGGTGAGGTTCAAAGGTCGCGCCCTGCCGAAACATCTTCGCGGGGAATGGATGGTCGTGGCCGCAGATCACCACCTGCTGGCGCCGAGCGTGACGAACGTGGGGCACGCGAAATTCAACACGCACGTCCAATTGGCGCGTAACGCCCGCGACACATATAACTTCTCGGACCAGACGGTGTTGAATATCGATGACGCGTGCGTGGCAGGCGCCTCGTGGAAAGCGCGGTCGATACGTGAGGTCGTTCTGTGAAGCCGTCTGAGGGCATGTGGTGGGGGATCGTCCACTCGGTCAATGACCCTGAGAAGAAGAATCGTATCCAGGCGAAGGTGCCGGATGTCCTGGGGTCGGAGATCAGCGAGTGGGCGAATCCGGATTCGCTGATGCTGTCGAAATTGAAAGTCGGCGACAAGGTCTGGATCCGGTTCCTGGCCGGAGATATCCGCCACCCGGTCTACCACATCCCTTACGACAAAAAACGCGCGATCATGCGCAACACGTTGGATGACGTGGAGTTGACGCATCCGACGGGGCCGATGCGGCTACGGGCTCCGGCTGGGACCGCGTACATGTCCGGCTCGACCAGTTCGGTGAACGCTTCCGGCGGCAAGGTGCATTGTCAGGGTAAGGACGCCTCCGGGTATGTGCCGTGCGTCGCCTCTGATTTCGAGGTCGGCTCCAGTCACAAGCTGAAGGAAAACATCCGCCGGCTGGATTTCGACCCTCTGGAGACGATCCGGAACGCTCCGGCTCAGCTGTGGAATTACCGGCCTGAGCACGGAGACAACCGTACCCGCGTAGGACCGATCGCTGAGACGCTCCCTGATCTGGTCCGGCGTGGTGACCACGTTGACCTTGCGTCATTGGTCGGCATTTTGTGGAGCGCTGTCGCGCAGCAGAGCGACCGCATTCGTGACCTCGAAGAGAAGCTGAACAGCGCAGAGTAATACCATAAAGAGCCCCGCAAATAAACTGATTACGGAATTGATTTCCGTATCTTTTGAGCGGGTGTACTTATGGATGTTCTTGTTCTGCGGCGGATGCGCGGCGGTATCTGATGGCGGTACGCCCACCGATCGCCGTTGATCTCCCTTTTCGTTTCGGTGCGGACGGTGGTGTCGTCACCGGAGATGACTTGGATCGGCAGATCCGTCAGCGGCTCATCACGATTGTCGGCACCGAGCCGTCCGAGCGTGTGATGCTGCCGCAATTCGGTGTGCCGGTCGCCTCGTTTCTTTACGAGCCGCACACTCCGGCGATCGCCGTGGAGCTGCGTAACCTCACCGAGGCTCAGGCGGCGATGTGGGAGCCCGCACTGAAAGTCCAGTCGGTTATTCCGGTCCGGGACGACGAAGGCCACACGACAGAGATCGAAATGCGTTACCGGCGGCTGAACGCCGAAGGTAACGAAGGCGGTCCGATGGTGCATCAGGCACGCATCTCCGAGGGGCAGATCAAGGAGTGGGTCCGTGGCTGAGATCATCCCGGTTGACTATACCGCCGCCGAGTACGGCGATATTCGCGCTGACCTTCTCCGTCGCGCTGCGGTTCTGATCCCGGAATGGACCTCCCGTTCCGAGGCTGATTTCGGTGTGATGTTCACCGAATTGTTTTCCCACGCCGCAGATCTGAACAATTACGCAATTGATCGAATGCTGCGGGAGAGTTTCCTTCCCTCGGCGTTGACCTCTGAGTCGATCATGACTTTGGCGGCGATGCTGGGTTACATCCCGCACGGCAGCATCGCCGCGACCGGCACCGTGACCTTGATCACCGACACCGACCAGGCGACCGATGTGGTGGTGCCGGCCGGGACGCAGCTGTCCAGCGTGTACGTCGATGCCGTCGACGGCCCGGTCATCTACGAGACCGTCACCGAGGTCACCGTGCCGGCCGAGGGCGGCACCGTCGTGGTCGACATCGCCGAGGGGCGCACCACGGTTCGTGAGCAGATCGGGGTGTCGACCGGCCGGGAGGCTCAGCGGGTGGCGATCCGCCAGCCCGGCGTGATTGAGGGCAGCGTGCACGTGTACGTAGAGGCCGAGCACGCCGACCTGGAGTGGACCTACCTGACGCGGCTGGCCTACGCCGCCCAGGGCGACCTGGCCTACACCCTGCGTCCCACGGCCAGCGGCATCACGATGGTGTGTTTCGGCGACGGCGTCAACGGTGCGGTGCCCGAAATCGGCGCCAGGATCTATGCGACCTACCGCGTCGGCGTCGGCAAGGCCGGGAACCTGGCCGCCAACAAGATCGAATTCTTGGACACCGACATCCCCGGTGTCACCGTCGCCTACGACGGCGAAGGCAAGGCGATCAGCTCGGCCGTCACCGGAGGCACCGGACCCGAAGACATCGAGCAGGTGCGCCGGCACGCTCCGTCGGCCTCCATCGCCCGTGAGCGCGCTGTCACCGTGACCGACTACGCCGCCGTGGCGCTGACCGTGCCCGGTGTGAGCGCGGCCAAGGCCGTCTCTCAGGTCGCCTCTTCGGTGATCGTCTACATCGCCGGACCCGAGCGCACCCTGCCCAGTACCGAGCTCATCGAGGCCGCCCAGGCGCAACTGGACGACGCGGCGATGGCCGGGGTGACGGTGACCGTCGGCGGACCGACGCTGATCGGCGTCAACCTGGGCACCGAACTCCTGCCGATGCGGGTGTACGCGGCCCCGACCTGGCGTAACTCGGTTGTGGAGCAGCAGGTTCGCACCACCTTGGCCGCGACCATCAAAAACGCCTCCATCAGTTTCGGATCCCGCGTCACGGTCGGCGCCATCTACACCGCCGTCGCGCAACTTCCCGGCGTCATCAACGTCAACATTCCGATGATGGCGCGCTCGGACGCCACCCAATCCGGGATCGACGACATCGTCTTGTCGCCGTGGGAATTGCCCGTGCTCGGCACGGTGGCGTTGACCACGACGGGCGGGGTGTCGCAGTAGTGGCCTCCTACCCGCCCTCACTGGCTTCCTGGGCAACCAAACGCGATTTCATCGACCCGATCTGGGCGCGGCATTTCAACATCGTCCAGGACGAAATCAAAGCCATTGAACTGACGCTGGGAATCAATCCTCAGATCGCGACCGCCGACCCCGCCGAGCTCACCCCGGATTACACGACGGTCGCGAATCGCGTGCAGAAATCGGCGCGGCGAGAGCCGTTCTGTTCCTACCGGGGAATCCGCCTGGACGATTCGATCACGCCGAATCAACATGTGCGCCCGGAGTTGACGGCCTCAGAAGACACCCACGGCGCATCGACGCAGGTCGGCTACCGGCTGCCGGAGACCGGCTACTGGGTGATCAACGCGATGGCGACGTGGCCGTCCACGCCGGCCACGGCGGTGCACCCGACCACCCGCGTCATGGGCATCGAGATCAACGGCACCGATCTGGGTCTACGGGAAAGCGTCCTGGAAACCGTCAAAAACCGCGACAACCTATCCACGATGGTCGTCTGGCAAGAACGCATGAGTAAAGGCACCGACATCAGCCTTTCGCTTCGCGCGGTCAACGCCGACCCGGATAAGACCTCCATCCCGGTGAATGTCTACCTCCGCGTATACCTGGTGCGCTGCACGGGGACGGAAAACGTTACCGGCTTGCCGAGTCCGGAATTCAAAGAGATTCCCGTCACGCCCCCGACGCTTCCACCTGGGCCGGTCAGTCAGGTGATCATGCGAGAGCCCGATCCGCCGAAGCCGCCGGCGCAGAGAAAACTCGGTATGGCTATCGAGCGATACGACGGCAGCTACAACGTTTATTACGCCGACGGCGGTCTTGCGTATGTCTCCACTCAGCACCAGTTGGGCACCAATGGGCCGGACTCTTAATTCAGGAAAGTTAGTTAAATGACGGCTTCATACCCTAACGCGTACCGCCAGTGGACCACCAAACGTAATTATCTGGACATTGTGTGGGCTGAGCACATGAACAGTGTCCAAGACGAGACCAGTGCCATTCAGCAAACACTCGGAATCGTTCCCCAAATCGCCACCGCGAATCCAGGAATGGTCAACCCGAACCACGGCACCGTAGCGGCACGCATTCAGCACGTGGCACGCGGAGAACAAATCCCCATCTTCCGTGGATCCACCCGAGACGCCACCGTCACCCCCGGCGTCTGGGTCCGTCCGACCTTGCGCGCCGACGACGACCCGTTCTCGATGAGTACCGGAACCGGCATCAAAATCAACGAATCAGGACTGTGGCAGATCACCCTGAAGTGTGATTGGAAATCCGTCCCGGCCACCGTTCAGCATCAAGCGGCCCGGCTACTTCGCCTGGAAATCAACGGCGACGACGTCGGTGTCCGAAACGTCATCGAAGAAATTCCACAAAACCGGGCTGCGCTCCACAACCATTTGACGTGGACAGAGAATCTCGCGAAGAACACAACCATTTCCATGGGCGTGCGAACCAACACCGGAGGATCACCGGGAGAACTGATCTACAACGCCTACATGCGCGTCCACATGGTCAGATGCCACCCGCCGGGGGAAGGCGGCCCCATCCCTTTTGAGGACATCCCGGATGTGGAACCGCCACCACAAGTAGTCGTCACGCCGAGCACGAAGCAATACACGATCATCGCCACCCTGTACCCCGTAGGCGGCACGCTCGACCACGACTACTCCACTGGCTGGACAGCAGGTTCCCCTCCGGGAGTGGGCGCGAACATCGAGGTCGTCGACAGCACACATCCGGCTTTCGCCTCCTCCCCCTACCCGAAATTCAACAGCCTGGCCGAAGCACAGGCCTACGCAAACGAAAAGCGACAAAATTACTTCGGAGCATACGCGCCCAGAAACACCTACACATATTCAGGCGCTAAGTACTCCTATTAGGGTGACGTATGGCTATCTACCTAACTCATAAATACGGCACCCGGTTTTACGGCCCAGAGCCGGATCTTCCCACCTTCGATCCGGAAAGATTCACCGCTTACTCCAGCGACTACCGGACCGTCACCATCCTCTGGGAGCCGCCCGTCGGCACCTTCGACGGATTCAGGCTTGTCAAAAACTTCTTCGGCGTCCCCCAGCACGAAGACGACGGAATCGTCCTGCTCGACGACACCGTATCCGACATCGGCTACGACGACACCGATGTTGTGGCCGGACAATTCGTCTACTACGGCGTCTTCCTGAAAATCTCCGGAACCTGGGCACTCACCGGCTACACCAGCTGCCTGCACATCGCCGACATGCGCTCCGCACTATGGCTGTGGGAAAGAATCCCCAACCATTACAAATTGCTACGCGGAAACCAGCTCACCTACCAAGACGACGACAACGAACAATTCAAGAAATACGTCGGCGTTTTCGGCTGGGGCTTGGACCGGATCCGTACCGGCATGCGCGCCTCCTGGACCTCCGGCGACATCGACACCACCCATGAACGAATCGTCGACCTGATCATTGGCCAATTCGGGCTGCCCACCTACCCAGGACTGGCCGGCCTGCGGCGCCGCGCCATCGCCCGCGACGGATCCGCCCTGCAAGCCGCCAAAGGCACCGTAGAGGCGATGGAGGCCATCACCCGCACCGCGTCCGGCTGGGACGTCGTGCTGCGGAAAAGCCGAAATCTGATCGGCTCCTACGACCGCTCCCGAATGGTTAACCCCCTACCGCTGCCGTGGGATCCCTCCATTCACTACGCCGTCAACGCGACCGTCCACTTCTACGAGGTCAGCTACAAATGCGTGACGCCCGCCTACGGCTGGGAGCAATGCCCCGACGGCGAAGGTGCCTCCAACACCTGGTGGCAGCGCATGAGCGTGGTGGAAGCCAACACCGCCGCCTATCACGCCGCCAGCAACTCCCAGCACGGCTGGCAGGGCATGAGCCACACCGTCGGCCAGGCCGACACCAAAGTCCAAACCCGCCTGGCGCGCGGAATTCCCCGCCCCTTTGACGCGGTCGTCGACACCCAAGCCATCACCGTCCACAACACCCACTCCGGCACTTTGAACGCCGGCGCCCGCCTGCTGCCGGTACCACAAAACGTCGCCACCCCCGACCCGCTGACCGTCATCACCAACGCCGTACCCCTGCCGAACCTGCTGGAATGGTCAGCCGAACGCGCCTACCCGGCCGGCTCCCTGGTCGCCTGGCGCGGACAGGTCTGGCACGCCATCCGCCCACCCCGTACCGGCATCGCCCCGCACACCTCCACCGACCGCTGGCAGGCCGTCAACACCGACACCCGCATCCGGCTGTGCCTGTCGGCCTACACCCACCAACCCCACACCGACGCCACCAAAGCCGTTGCCCCAGCGTCGATGTACCTGGAGTGCTACGACGAACGCGGCGCCCTCATCACCCGCGAATTCGCGCTCACCGCAAGCGACACTCGCGTGCTGGACACCTTCACCGTCTTCAACCCCGAGGACGGCCCCATGCACACCCTCGGCGGCCGGGAAACCGAATACGGCAGCAAAACCTGGGTCGACCGCGTCACCGGACTCACCCGCCACTCCTACGACTACGGCGTCATCCGCCCCGCCACCCCCGGCGCCCGCGCCATGTCCACCATCGACTACGGCACCGCCAGCGCAGCCGTCGCGGCAACCTTCACCAGCGCCGTCTCCGGCCAGGTGCAGGCGATCATCCTGCGCTACGTCTCGACGACCAGCTATGTGCGAGCGACCAGGACCGCACTCCAGACCGTCTCCGGCGCCACCGTCACCACCCTGGTCACCTATGCGACACCTATCGGTGACGGTGACCGGCTCACCGTGGTAGTCAACGGCAACAACTACACGGCCAAACGCAATGGCGTGCAGGTCGCCACCACCACATCCACCTTCAACAGCAGCTCCACAATTTTCGGGCTGGCAGTGGAGACCTGATATGCCCACCTACGCGAATTACATCCCCAACCCGTCTTTTGAGCTGGCCACCACCAGCTGGACGGCCGAGGGCAGCGGCAGCATCACCCGCACCACCGCCACACCGACCTCTGGCACCTACTCGGCCACCGTCTCCAACAGCGCCACCGTCAACATATGGGGCGGTGTCCAGACCACCGTCAACATCACCCCCGCCACCGGCCCCTACAGCCTCGGCGTCACCATCTCCCACCGGACGGAAAACCACAGCGACGCCTACAACGCCGGCGTACAGGTCACGGTCTACGACCTGCTGCCCGGCGCCGCGATGGGCACCCGCCAGCAGGTCGCCACCACCACCTACGCGGGCGGCGGTGGCCGCGTCACCCTGACCAATTTCACTCCCCGCAGCGCGGCCGACCGGCTCGTCATCACCATCACCACGGCCAGCAGCTACTACCAGGCCGGCAGCAGCTCGACCACCTACGGCCCATACCAGGGCTACACCGACGGTCCCGTAGGCGGCGGATCGTGGATCGTCGTCAGCCCGGCGCAATACACCAGCATGCTCTCCAGCCCCAACTGGCAGGGCAGCACCACCTCGACGACAGGCTCACAGCGTTTCGGATCATTCCGTAGCGTCACCACAACCACCACCCCCACCATCTCCGGCGGCATCTCCACCGCCCGCATCGACGCAGTCCAACTCCAACAAGGCGCCACCGCGACCGCCTACGTCGACGGCACCACAACCGGCTACGCCTGGTCCGGCTCGCCACACAACTCCGCGACCTTGGCCATGGTGCAGCTAGAGGCCACCGCCACCGCGACCTCCACCGGAACGATCGTCGTCAACCTGCTGCTGCCGACCAGCGCCGACGCCTTCGCCACCTCAACCGGCACCCTGGAAACGATCATCACGGGCGTCGGCGCCCAGGCATTCGCCACCTCAACCGGCACCCTGGACGTGTGGCAATACGGTCCCATGTCCGCCTCCGGTACCGTCACCCAAGACGGCACGGTCGAGCTCGCCGCGCTCATCCACATCACCGCTGAGGCCACCGCCACCAGCACCGGCACCCTGAGTGCCGAAATCACCGTGGTCACCTTCGCCGACGCCTTCGCCACCAGCACCGGCACGCTGGAAATCGGGCTCCCACCGGACATGGAGGCACACGCCTTCGCCACCTCCACCGGCACCCTTGAAGTCGCCATCGCCGGTGTCATGGAAGCCCATGGTTTCTCCGTCTCCGTCGGCACCCTCGAAGTCGCACAACTCATCCCCGACGGCGCCTTCTCCGACTTCGCAATTTTCGGCGTCACAGAAAACGACCCCTTGATGAGCATCACCGCCGTATCCAACGGAGGCACCAACACCGGAGCCTCCGGCGGCGAATGGGTACGCATTTACGCGGAATTCGTCGTCCCGGCCGAAAAACTCGCAGGCACCACGAAACTCTGGCCGCGAACCGCATTCGTCGTGCCCGGAATCCGATTCGCCAACCTGCCCGCCGCCTCCTGGCAGGAATTCACCCGCGTTCAACTAGAAATCGCCAGACCTGATGGCGGCCCCAGCGACTACATGGACGGCGGCAGTGTCCGCGCACTCGTCTACCCCGACCGTCTCAACCTGGCACCCAACGCCATCTACATCGTCGCCGACAACGTCTTCAGCACCGCTGAAGAAATCACCTCACCCATCGACGACGACACCGCCCCGGCACTCCTGGTCGAGCTGGCCGCCGACGCCGACCACTACGTCACCACACTGCTGTCCACCCTCAAACCGGGCGCCACCTACGTCATCTCCATGTACGTCAAGCCCAGCGCCGCAATGACAGACGTCGGCTTCACCGCCCTGGACCAAGTCACCTTCGAACCCTTGAGCCCGGCGACCTTGTACTCCTTCGGCACCCCCGCCCCCACCCTCGGCACCGGATGGCGACGCATCTCCACCACGGTCACCGTCCCGGCCTCCGGAGCCATCGTGCTGGCCTACACCTGGACGATCACCCAACCCCAAGTCGGAACCGAATCCTTCACCATCGCAGGATTCCTGGTGGAAAAAGGCATCGAACTAAAGCCGTACTTCTTCAATCCAGGAAACGACCCGGAGATTCGCTACCACGACGGGATGAACAACCCATCCGGCGGGGTTTTCTATTACAGCGATTACGAACGAAAGACCTATATTCTTAATGAAGCACTGAAAGACCACGTACCATCCGGGATCGGCATCGGCGAACCGGAATTCAACAAGATCCCGCACTACGATAGTTAGGCACCGCCTGTGTACACCCTCGGTTTCGAAACCGTTCAGCTTGTCGGCCTGATGGTCAATGTCATCCTGCCGATCCTCGTTGACCTGGTTTCCAAGGCATCCTGGTCCGGCGGCGCCAAGGCCACCATTCACGCTTTCCTGACCGCTGTTATCGGTTTCGGCTCCACCGCCATTGCCGCCATCAGCGCGGGCGTCGTGTTCGACTGGCGCGAGGCATTGTTGCTGGCCGTCTCCGGCTGGTTCATCTCGACCGCCGCCTATTTCAAGGCCTGGCGCCACACCACCGGCCAAGCCGTCGTTTTGAGCACCTTCATCAAGGACAAGCCCAAGAAGTACGACCTTGCTGCTTGAGCTCTGGACGCTGCTCCAGGCCGTCCTGGCGACGTGGATCGTCTGGGAGAGCCTGCAACCCCTGGCCGCCACCTACCTACGTCCAGAGCTGCACCTGGTGATCGTCGCCGTCCTGGCCTACGGCGCCCTGATCCTCCCGGCCGAAATCCGGCTCCCACTGGTGGTCGCGGCCCTGGTCGCCGCCCTGCACATGCTCGTCACCCGCGAGCCGCGCCACGTACAGACTGTACGAATGCCGCGCCGCTGAGTAAACTGGCCTCTTCACGCGAGTGAAGCCACTGAGTAATACGAAAACCCCAGCCATCACTGGGCAGTGATGGCTGGGGTTTTTGGCGTCTCAGACAGCCAGCAAGCTCCCCGGAACCTGGTCCCTGTCGAGCTGCTGACGTACCCATCCGGCGCGGGGACGGCCGGCCGCCAGCTTGATGTCTCCCGGCTGAGGCTGAAAGCCCGCCGCGAGATCCTCAACCCCCTTGGCACTGACGAAAACGGCGATCTTGTCAGCCGGGGTACGGCTCCGGCCGCGCTTGGCCGGCACCGCTTTCTCCGGCTCCGGCGCGGGCTCCGGATCGACCACCGTGACCTCCACGCGCGGAGTCTCAGCGACCGGCTCAGAGCCCTTAGAGACCGCCTCATAGTGGTGCCTCAAGGATCGGGTGAGCTTCATCTGCGGGTCGCCGGGGAACTCGTTCACGGCCATGAAGGCGGCCTCGCGATGCTCCCAGTACATCGCCGAGCGCAGCAGCGTCTCGGCCAGATCCCACACCTCCTCAGAGACAGCCGGCGGGGGAGGAGTCTCAGCCTGAGCCTCATCAGGCTCCGGCAGAGGCAACTGAATGTGCCCGTCCTCGGTGATCTCCCCACCGGCCTCCTCCGGGACGTCAGGCTCCATGGGAGGCATCTCCTGTAGGCCGGTCGCTGAGATCTCCAGGACCGGGATTCCGGCTTGATCCGCCTGCGCTCGCAGCTCCCAGGTGAAGTCGTCCGGCGCGTCCTTTTCTGCTCCCCAGGCGAGGATGAGGTACGGGGTCCGCTGCTGCTCTTTGTTGTCCTCGATCAGCATCATGATCAAGGTCTCCGCCACCGAGGCGCCGGTTTCCTCGGCCGTGACAAGGCAGGTCCGCTCCGTGCCCGGAGCGTCGATCATGGCGCGAATGTGTCCCGTCGCACGCCGATCCGCCCGGCCGCCGACGGTGACGATGCCGTAGCCGGGACCACCCTCCAAGGTCGACCAGTAGCGAGCGCTGTCAACGACGGGGGAGTAGGTGCCCTCAGCTGCCGGGAGGTAGAGGGCGACGTCGACCGGCTTGTCCGTGTCGAACCGGGTCCAGTCGTCCATCAAGTCGGTGAAGAGCTCCGAGGTGATCGGGGCGCCTCCGGCGACGACCAGGCTGACGGTGTCCGGCGCCGCGATGGCAGGGGTATCCATGGTGGCCTCACAGGGCTCTGAGACTTTTGCGTGGGGAGAAAAGTCCGGCCAAAACCCAGGGCCCGCCAGAGGGGCGTCGCAGGTGCGGTCTGGCGGGCCGTGAGCCAACCCCAGGGGGTGTGTGACCTGGGGTTTCCCGGAGCGGACCTGGCAGGAGGGGAAGGTCACCGCCTGGTCACGTCATGGACATTACCGGACTTTTGGTACCGTTCAAAACCAGGTACAAAAGTGCCCAAAAGACCGGCCAAACCCTGGCCAAAACCTCACCCGGAGTGTTCGTGGCACGACTGATCGAAGCCGAGGTCTGGGCGTCCCGCCCCAAGATCCTCACCAGCACCGCGCAACTGGTGCTTCTCCGGCTCGCCGACTCGGCCGGAACCGATCACCGCATGGTGTGGATCGGCATCGACACCCTCATCCGAGACGCCCGCTGCGCTCGCAGCACCGTCTACGAGGCTCTGCGCCAGCTGCGTGAGCTCAACATCGTCGTCGACGTCCCGCGTGAGGAGTGGCCGGCCGAGGCGCTGCGCTACGAGTCCGTGGTCCGCAAGATCAACCATCCCAGCGCCTGGGCAGCCGTCTACGACCCCGTCTTCCAGCAGGACACGATCCGGATCCCGGACATGTACCCGTCCGGAAATCAGAATGATCTTGTCCGGGATCCGGACCCTAACCAAGAACTACTTAACCAAGAACAAGAAGTAGAGACTTCGTCTCTACCGATCAGCCCTTCGGGCGGATCGACGCCGGGCAAATCAGCCAGCGACGATGACCTTGATCCGGCCGAGGCCGTAGGCCCCTACGCCAAGCCCGCCACGGCGCCGAAAACCGGCCGCAACCCCGACAGCGCCATGGGCCTGGCACTGCACCTGAAGCTGGCGCTCCGGCGCACAGCCTCCGGCCGCAGAGCCCTGATGGTGCCCGACGCCATCAACTACCGCTCCCTGGCCGCCACCCTGAGTCGCTGGCTGAAAGAAGGCACCACCCCACACCAGATCCGCGCCTGGATGGACGACTACGCAGCCGGCGACTACCGCTCACCCGGCGCACCAGCCTGGAAGAGCTTCCTGGCATCGCGTGCCTTGCTGGCCGGCGCCAGCATCCAAGAGGCCGAAATCGCGGCCGAGGTCAAGCGCATGACCGACCTGGACGACCCCGAGGTCCTGGCTACCTGGGGCGTGACGGCCGAGGAAATCATGCCGTGGGTCGCGGCATGATTTCCGCACTCAGCAACCAGGTCGACTGGAACCTCCGCTGGGAGTCGGCCAACATCCCGATGCACCTGCGTGGTCAGACTCTTGATGACTGGCCGCCGCAGTCCGAACTCGGCTTCAAAGCCCTACAGGCCGCCCGCCGGTTCGTCGACACCTTGCCGCAGCGGATCCATACCCCAGCTCCCGGCGCCAGCCGCGATGACCGGTCCCTGATCGGCGTCGGCATGGCGGTCATCGGCACCCACGGCAGCGGCAAGACCGACCTGGTGTGCGCGACGCTGACCACGGCACACCTCACCCACGGCGCTTCCATCGGCTACGCCCGCGCCGCAGCGTTCATCGCCGCCTGCATGGCCTGCGACAACCCGCCCAAGGACGACGACGAGCGTCATGATCCGACCGGCCGGTATCAGCGTGCCGTCCGGCTCCGTCGCCGCATGGTGCTGGCCTCCGTCGCCGCGCTCGACGACATGGGCAAGGAGCACAAAACGGCGTCGAGCTATGTCGCCAGGAAGATCAACAACTACCTGAGATATCGGCACGAAATCGGCAAGCCAACGCTTGTGACCAGCAACGATCCCATCGAGAAGTGGGCAGTCTACGACCCCGCGTTGCCGTCCTTCGCACTCCAGGCACTCCCCGCCGTCCTGCTGATCGGAGCGGATCTTCGTGCGCGGCGGTGAACTGTCCAACCGGGTCGGCCCCAGCATCGTCGTGATCTTCGAAGACCTGATCGCCAAGCGCTCGGAAGTAGCACCGGAACGCCCCAGAAAGATCCTCAGCTGGCCGCGCGCCGACAAGACGTCCACCGGCACCTGGGCGACCGACCAGACCGTGGTGGGAGCCCTCAACCGGCTCGCCTACGAAACCGATGTCCAAATCGAAATCGCCACGTTCGTCGACGAGCTCGGCACGATCACCGAGGTCCTGGACGACGCCCGCGTCATGTACTCCAGCCTGGCGATCACCCACCCCAGCCACCTGGCGCGCAGCCTGGCCTACGCCCCGCACATCAGCGCCGTCTACCACCCCCACCCCGAACATGCCTTGACCTACGGACCCCGAGGCCGGCTTGTCACCCCAGCCAAACGCTCCATGATCGGCCGCTTCTGATGGACTACCCGCGTCACCTGATCTCCCACACGGTCACCTCAAGCGACCTACGACCCGCCACCGACGCAGGCCTGAGAGCCGATTGGATCACCGATCCCGAGTCCGCCCGCGTCTGGCGCTACCTCCTGGAATTCCAGGCCTCCTACGGCCAGGTGCCCTCGGCCGCCGTCCTGGCCGCCGAGTACCCGACCTACAAGCTGCTGGCCGACACCGAGCCCATCGGCTACGTCATCGACCAGCTCCGCGACGCTCGCGCCATGGCCATGCTCGAAGCCGCCCTGGACCAAGCGGTCGGCGACTTCGAACGCGGCGACGTCCGGGGTGTGCGCGCCTCGTTGTCCGGTGTACTGACCGAGCTCGCCACCGAGATGCCGGTCAGCCGGGATGTTGATATCACCCAGACCGGCGCGGCCCGGATGGAGCGCTACCGCGACCTGGCCAAGCGTGACGGCAAGCTGGTCGGCATTCCGACGGGCTTCGCCGCGCTCGATGCCGCGACCGGCGGATTCCGCAAGCAGCAGCTCATCGTCCTGGTCGGTCCACCTAAGGCCGGAAAGTCCACGGCCTTGTTGTGGTTCGCCTTAGCAGCTCATGCCGCTGTCAAAAGTCCCTTCACTCTCGGCTTTGAGATGTCGAACGACGAGGTTGAAGAACGCCTTGACGCGCTGAGGGCTCAGGTATCGGCCACCAAACTCCGCGACGGAAATCTGAGTGAGGCCGAGCTTCGCCGTGTCGAGAAGGCCACTCGGCAGATGGAGCTCATGACTCCGTGGTGGCTCAGTTCCGATATCCACTCGGCGACCACGGTCTCCGGTGTCAGTGCGAAAATCCAGGCCCTCAAGCCGGACATCGCGTTCATCGACGGCATCTACATGATGCAAGACGATCACGGGGAAAAGCCGGGCTCTCCGCAGGCGCTCACGAATATCAGCCGAGCCTTCAAACGGCTCGCCCAAGCCGCTGACATTCCGACCGTTGTTACCTCTCAGGTTCTGCTCAGTAAAATGCAGGGAGGACAAGTCGAGCTTGGTTCCATTGGATACACCTCCGCTTTAGGCCAAGACGCGGATCTGGTTATCGCGGTAGAGCCGACACAACAACATGACATCTTCAAGATCAAGCTGCTCGCCGGCAGAAACGTAGCACCATTCGCTTTCTTCGTCCGCCGCGATTGGGCGGGCGGTGTCATCACCGAGCTAGATCATGACCCATTCGGTGAGGACGATTTCGGTGACGACGACTTCGATGACGACCGCTTCTAAATACGCACGCGGCCCGGTTCCCGGCGACGTTCAGAGCGCGATGGAAAAACTCGGCCTGGTCATCGTCCGCATTGACGGCGATGAGCTCTACACCCACTGCCCGGCGCACGTCGCGCTGACGGGAAAGACCGATGAGCACCCGAGTTTCAGCGTCAACGCCGAGACTGGCCTGTTCTTCTGCTTCTCCTGCCACTACTCCGGCGGCTGGGTGTCCCTGGCCGCCGACATGCTCAACGTCGAATCCGGCGAAGCCGTCACGTGGACCCGAGCCCAAGGCACCATCGGAGCGTCCAGACGGCGTCTGGAGCGCTACAAGGCGAGCCCGGCTCAGATCACCCCACCTGTCTCCCGAGCCGCTCTGGCGCTATATGAGCGGCCTCCGGAGCACATGCTGGCCGAGCGGCAGCTGACCGCCGAGGCGTGCGAGCGCTACGGCATCTTGTGGGATCCGGGACGACGGGCGTGGATCATGCCGATTCGTTCGCCGGACGGCCGACTCCTGGGCTGGCAGGCCAAGTCCAAGATCGGGGTCCGCAACTACCCCAAGGACGTGGTCTGCAAGACCGAATCCCTGTTCGGCATCCACCTGCCACCGCAGGAGACCACGGTGGTGGTCGAGAACCCGCTGAAAGCCGCCCGCCTCGACGCCACCGGCCTGGCGCCCGGCTGCCTGGCGCTGTTCGGATCCAAGGCCTCCGAGCAACAGGTCCAGCTGCTGGCCGGCCGCTGCACGCGGCTGATCATGTTCCTCGACCACGACCCGGCCGGCTGGTCCGGCGCCAAGCGCCTGTATGCCGAACTGCGTGGCCGCGTCGTGGTGCTGGTCGTCACCTACGACGGCCTGGAGCACGGCGTCGACCCCGGGGACCTGACAGATACCCAGCTCGCCGAGCAGCTCGCGGGCGCCGTCTCCCCGATCCGGCGGCGCTGGTCATGCTGACCGTCGACCTGCACCCCTACCAGGCGCCGGCTGTCGACTTGCTCCTAGAGCGCGAGAGCCTGCTGATCGCGATGGAGATGGGGTTGGGCAAGACGATCACCACGTTGGCCATCGCCGAACACCTGCTGGGGGAGGGGGAGGTAAGCACGGTGCTGATCGTGGCGCCGTCCGGCCTGCTGATGCAGTGGGCGGCCAGCATCGCGGCCCACACCGACGTCACCAGCATGAGCGTCGTCTCCAAGGGGGAGGTGTTCGTCATCCCCGAGCCTCACTGGTGTGAGGTGGTGTCCGGGACGCCGGAGCGAAAACGGGCGGCGATGGAGCGGATCGCGGCCTCACCGCCGCCCTACGTCGTGACCTCCTACGACACCGCTGTAGCCAACCTCCGCACCCTGCGCAAGATCAGCCAGATGGCGGTGATCGACGAGGTCACGGCGCTCAAGGGGTTCCGCTCGGCCAGGGCTCGCAGCCTGCGCAAGCTTCGGACGCGGTTCCGTGTCGGTTTGTCAGGGGCACCAGTTGAAAACCAGCGGCCGGAGGAGGCGTGGGCGATCATGCGGTGGATCGATCCGACGATCTTCGGGCCCTACGAGGAGTTCGAGAAGGCCTATATCCGCAGGTCACGCAGCGGCCGGCCGACGCACTTCGTCAACCTTGACGTGCTGCACCGCAAGCTGTCCGCCGCGATGTACCGAAAGCGCACGACTGACCCTGATGTCGCGCCATTCCTTCCTGCCGTTGATAGGCAGCGATGGCCGGTAAACCTGCCGTCTGCTACCCGCGTCGTCTATGAGCAGATCATGCGTGATCTGGACGCCGAGCTGCGTATGTCGGGCTCGTCCAGTGGCGGATGGGATGTCGACTCGTACTACGGAGGTACGGACGAGTCGAGTGGGGCAGGCAGGGTCATGGCCATCCACCAGGTGGCACAGATGTTGCTGTGCCACCCGAATTTGGTGAGGGTTTCGGCCCGGACTTTTATCCGGGGAGAAAAGTCAAGCCAAAAGTCCGGTTCTGCGTACGCCGCGTCACTTGTCGCTACTGGGTGTTTAGACGGCTTAAATGAAGCGCCGAAACTTGACGTTTTGTACGCCAAAGTGACGGAGATACTACAAGCCGCAACGACGAACAAGATCATCATCGTGTCGAAGTATCGCGAGATGCAGCCCATCTTCGAACAGATTTTCGAACGGTACAACACGGTCTGTTACCACGGGCAACTGAATCATGGTGCCAAGTCCGCCGCCGTCTCACGTTTCGAGACGGACCCCGACGTCCGCATCATGATCATGTCCCACGCCGGCGCCTATGGCGTCGACATACCGGCTGGTAGCGACTTGATCAAGTACGATCCGCCGCGATCCTCAGGCCAGGGCAAGCAACTGGACGCCCGCCACGTCCGTGCCGGATCTTCACACCGTCGAGTCAGGGTGGCTGACATTTACACCGTCGGAACCATCGAAGAGCGCCTGTATGACGCCCTCGACTTCAAGGCCCGCGTCTCCTCTGCTGTCACAGACGGTGATGAGCTGGGTGTAACCGGTTCCATGGCAAATGACGTCCCGTCTCTGACCAGGCACGTTGCTGAGGCGCTGGCTCTTGCTAGCTGACGGTCACCGGTTTGATCAAATCGTTATCAAAAGGACTTTTGGGCCAGGTTAAAACTCGTCCCAAAAGTCCCCTATAGTCTGTGTAGCGCGAAGGCCATGCGACGGCTGAGGGACACCACGCATGGGCCGCACCATCAGGCATACCCACAACTCCATACAGGACGAATCGCCACCGCCGGACATCCACCACCTCGCCCGGCAGAGGTTCCAGCTCGAAGCCCAGATCGCCCAGCTCAAAGCGCGGAGTACGCACCTCCGCGACCGACTGCTAGAGGTAGCCGAACACCACGGCCGGGTCGACGAGCACGGTCACCAGCGGGTCTACCTGGACTCCCCGGTGACCGTCGGTGACAAGACCTACACGGGATTCGTCCGCCGAAGGTCGGTTACGCAGAGCTTTAACGAGGACGCAGCGCGTGAACTCGTAGAGGCGAGGGGGCTAACCGACCGCGTTACCAAATCAAAAATGATCACCTGGATCGATCAGGACGAACTCTGGGCCTGCCAGCAAGAGGGACTACTGACAGCGGCCGAAATCGACGCCCTGATCGATCGCACATATACGCATTCGCTATGGGGGACATCATGACCAACCCCGGCGTGGTGGCTGAGCCGCTCCGGCACAGCGCCACGGACCCGCGCCTCGCTGAGGCACGGTACGACGAGGCACGCCTTGCCGAGCTCACCACCAAGACCTACCTCGTCGGCGGTCGCAAGACTGAGCTCTACACCATCGGCCAGCTCGCCACGATGCTCGGCCGATCCCCCGTCACCCTCCGTGCCTGGGAACGCAAAGGGCACATACCTCCGACGCCCCTGCGGAGGAATTTCGAAGGCACCCGAGGCGGGCGCCGGCTGTACACCAAGGCACAGGTGCTCGGCATCGTCCACGCCGCACGAATTACCGGCGTATTCCTCATGTACACCGCCCCCCGAATTCCCAAGGAATTCCGGGAAGAGTGCGACAAGTACTTCACCGCCCCCGCAAAGGCGGCTTGATGGTGACCGTCACGGTGGAGCGTTCCTTCACTGTCCCCCTCAAGTCGAAGTACATGACTATGCGAGTGGGAGCTTCTCTTACAATTAGCGAAGAAGACGTCGCTCTAGATCTTTCCGGAGAAGACTCGAAAGACGTCCCAGAGGCCCTATTCGATCGGGCGACAGAAGCTGTTCTTGTCCAATCGAAGCTGGATCTCACAGAAATACTAGACGCGGGCGTCGCGGCTGACCCAAAAGCATTGCAAGAACTAATCAACTCGCTGTAACGAGGAAAAACCATGGCAACGATTCGCCGCCACGGCAGCACCACCGACGCCGCCCCGACCACCACGACCAACCGGCGCCCGGCCAACCGGCATGACTCCAGCCGCCCCGGCCGCCCCGGCATCACCGGCGGACGCGGAGCTCTAGCCCGCGCCATCACCCGCCACCAAGAGACCAAGGTCGTTGGAGGCTACAAGAACTTCAAGCTCGGCGTCGACGAGCAGGTCTTCGCCTTCGCCGACTCCGACGCGATCGCCAGCTACTTCTACCACTGGGTAAACGGCGCGGAAGGCCGGAAGTCTTTCCTTTGCCTCGACTTCGACAGTGACGAGGACTTCATCGGCCGCGAGGAAGGTGACGAGCGAAAGTGCCCCCTGTGTAAGATCGGCGACAAGAAGATCTTCAGGGCACTCTTCAACGTCATCGCCCTTCCCGAGGAAGGCGAAGAGGCAGAGGTCTCCGTCCTGGAGTGCGGGATCACGCTCGCGGGCCTGATCCTCGACTACGCCGAATCCGAGCGCATCAAGGATCAAGGCGGACTCAACGGCCCCAACATCTACTGGGAGATCAGCCGCAAGGAATCCGGCGCCGGCGACAAGAAGAAGTACACCTTCAACCTGAGCGCTGTGAAAGAGCGGGACCTGATGGAAGACTTCGGTCTCCAGCCGCTCACCGCAGAGCAGCGTGAAGAGCTTCAGGACAACCTCTACACGGCCGACATCGTACGGCGCGACACCTACGAGGACCTGGAAGAGCTCGTCAGCGCCCTTCACGGCAGGTAATCCGCCGCGCTAGAGCCAGCGACCCCCGCGCACCAACCGGTGCACGTTGATCATGCGGGGGTCGCTCCATTTCCGGAGCCGGATGTGCATCACCCACCCACCACGATTATCACGGTGGACCAGCTCCAGGCAGTCGTCGAATACTTCTCACAGTTCGACGCATTCGCATTTGACGTCGAATCCATCGGACCTCACCGAGGAATTCCCGCCCAAAACGAAGTCGCTTGGCTATCGCTGGCCACCCACGGCGCAGCAGTCGTCATTCCCATGGCACACCCCATCGGAAACCGGATCATCGGGGAAGAGAAGATCCCGAAAACCGGAAAAGACGGTAAAGTACGAAACTATAAGTCTCCCATCTGGGAGCCACCCCCCACACAGCTACGGCGCAGCACCGTATTTGGGATGCTGGCGCCACTCTTCAAAAGCGACCGCGTCAAGATCGCTCACAACGAGCCATTCGACCTGGTCTCCGTCGCCAAATACCTCGGCTTCATGCCACCCCCGCCCTATCACGACACCATCGTCTCGTCATGGTTGTTGGATGAAAATCGGCTCAACGGCCTGAAGCCAAGGATGAAAGAGGACTATGGCCTTGACTATGACAAAGAGAACGTCGGCAAGCAGGTAGAGAAATTCGCGCTGAGCACAGTCGCCACCTACGGACGCCTCGACGCCATCGGCCCCTGGCTGATGTACAAGCGCCACCGCCAGCTCCTGGCCGAAGAAGGCCTGACTGACGCGTGGCAGCTGGAGATGGACGTGATGGCCGTCGTGGCGGACATGGCATCCGTCGGAGCACCGATCTCCGCCGCGTGGCTACAGCACCTCAGAGACGATCTCAGCGCCGAGCTAGAAGACCGTGAGGCGGATGTCTACAAGGCCGCCGGCCGCATCCTCAACATCAGCTCGCCCGTCCAGAAGTCCGAGGTCCTCTACGCCCCCAAGCAGGCAGGAGGTCAAGGACTCAAGATCACCGCCTACACCCCCGGCGGCGAGAAGAAGCGCAGAGCCAAGGCCGAGCTCACCTGGGCCGACTACAGCACCGACGCAGCAGCTCTCAAAGCCCACGCCAAGAACCCCGTCGCCGCCGCGATCCTGGCCTATCAGGAGACGGCGAAACTCCTCAGCACCTACGTCAACGCCTACCTCGGTGACGACGAAAACCCCGGCCTGATATTCGACGGCCGAATCTACGCGAGCTTCCTCCAATACGGCACCGTCACCGGCCGATTCAGTTCACGTAACCCTAACCTTCAGAACATCCCCATCCGCACCAAAGCCGGAGCGAAAATCCGGCGCTCATTCGAAGCGGCTGAGGGCTGGTCCCTCATCGTCGCCGACTACAGCGCCATCGAGCTCGTCCTGCTGGCACATTTCGCAGGCGACGGACTCCTCAAACAAGGATTCCTCAACGGCATCGACCCCCACACGGTCACCGCCACCGGAATTCTCGGCAAGAGCCCGCAGGAACTAACCGGAGCCGAACGAACTATCTACGGCAAAACGGTTAACTTCCTGATCGGATACGGAGGGGGAGCAAAACTCCTGGCTGAGAAAGCAGAGATCAAACTCCGCGAAGCCGAAGAGATCATCAAGCAACACCAGACGCAGTTCCCCGAGATCTACGCTTTCAAGTCCCGCGTCATCCGCACGGCCCGGAACAGAGAACCTGTCCCATACGTCAAAACTCTGTCCGGCCGCAAGCGCCGCGTCCCGGATCTTCACTCACCCGACGACTACAAAAGATTCGGCGCCGAGCGCCAGGCGGTCAACTCCATCATCCAAGGAACGGCCGGAGACCTCAACAAGATGTCGATGGTTCGTGCCTATCGTGGATTCAAACAAGCCGGTATCCACGACAAGGCTCGCCTGGTCCTCACCGTCCATGACGAAATCGTGGCCGAAGCCCACGACAGCGTCCTGGAACAAGCCGAAGCCATCGTCCGCGAGGCAATGATCGGCGAAGAAATGAAAGCCCTCATCGACGTCCCCCTCAAGGCGGACTTCGAAATCGTCAAAGATTGGTCCGCCGCAAAATCATGACAGAGATCATCGACCTCACCGCGAGCCGCAGACTCCGACTCCTGTTCGACCTGTGCGACCACGAAGAAAACTTCACGCAAGTCCGCGAGGTCATGCGGAAAATGGGCGTCGTCCCACCCAGCGACGAAGGCTTCGCCTTCGAACACGTCCAAAGCCATCTCCGCGAAGCACTGGTCGCGAATTATCGGCCGGTCGTCGAAGCCTACGGACGCCTTATAGCCGAAATCGTCACCTGTCTTACCCTGGATGAGTCGGAGCCACTGGATCTCCAAGCTCTCAAAGAAGAGATCGACACCGAGTCCAGCATGTACGCCGAAATCATCCTCGCAGTCCTCGGACAAATCGCGCTGGACGCACTAGAAAACCAACAAGTAGGTACCGCCGTTGTCTAATTTCTTCCTCGAACGCGCGAAGCGTCTAGCCGCCGAAGGCCAGCCCGTCCCCGTCAACGCCCCACCAGCTCCCCAGGCCGCCGGCATGAGGCCGTGGTGGGACACCACGCCTCAGCAAGCACCACCGGTCCAACCGGTCCAACCAGTCCAGTCGACGCAGCACTACCCCCAGCAGCCACCTCAGGGCCCGACAAAGGCAACCAGCGCGAACTTCAGCGAGAAGTGCCCAGGCTGCTGGTCCAGCAACTACATGCCCATCGAAGGCCGCTGGAAATGCTTCAACTGCGGCTACCCCGTCGTGCAATCCGGCTCCGGAGTCGGCGTCTCATCCGGAGACGGCAAAGCCGCCCAGCCCGCCCGCCAGGTCGAACACGGCGGCCTGAGCAACCAATTCAATCCCGGCCACATCATCGGCCACGTCTAAGTAATTCCTGGAGATCCTCAGTGACTGCCATGTCGGTGTTCGCCGATACCATTTACCGCCAGAAGTACGCCCAAGAAGGCGAAAATTGGCCGGACACCGCCCGCCGCGTCGCTGAGGCGGTCATGGGCCCCTACCTCCCCGAGCTCGTGGAGGAGATGACACAGCTCATCACCGACCGCAAGTTCGTCCCCGGCGGCCGATACCTCTACGCCGCCGGCAAGCCCTTCCACCAGGTGCAGAACTGCCTGCTCATGAAGGTCGGCGACAGCCGGGAGGAATGGGCTGACCTCATGCGCCGCGTCACCTCCGGCCTCATGACCGGCGCCGGCGTCGGCGTGGTCTACTCCGACCTCCGCGAAAACGGCGCCCCCGTCAAAGGCATGGGCGGAACCAGCACCGGACCGCTGGCCCTCATGGAGATGGTCAATGAGGCCGGCCGACACATCATGCAAGGCGGCAGCCGACGCTCGGCGATCTGGGCAGGCCTGCACTGGTGGCACCCCGACATCTTCGAATTCATCGGAATGAAAAACTGGTCCGACGCCGTCCGGAACCTGAAGGAAAAGGACTTCAACTTCCCGGCCAGAATGGACGGCACCAACATCTCCGTCATCTTGGACGACGCCTTCTTCGAAGCCTTCCACAACCCCGATCACCTCCTGCACGAGCACGCCCAGCTGGTCTACTGGCAGACCGTCACCGCCATGCTCACCACCGCCGAGCCAGGCTTCAGCGTGGACGTCGGCGAGAACGCGGGCGAACACCTACGCAACGCCTGCACCGAGATCACCAGCCGCGACGACAACGACATCTGCAACCTCGGCTCCATCACCCTGCCCCGGATCTCCGGCCCCGAAGAGATGGCGCGCGTCGTCGAGCTCGCCACCGCGTTCCTGCTGTGCGGCACCCTCTACAGCCTCACGCCCTACGCGGAGGTCGACGTCACCCGCACCAAAAACCGGCGCCTCGGCCTCGGCCTCATGGGAGTCGCCGAATGGCTGGCCATGCGAAGCAAGCCCTACGGTCCTGACCCCGAACTGGCCGAGCTCCTGACCATCTACGCCACCTCCACAGAGATCGCCCACCGCTACGCCGACCAGCTCGGCGTCAGCCGGCCCATCAAGACGCGGGCGATGGCGCCCACCGGCACGCTGGCGATCATCGCTGAGACCACGTCCTCCCTGGAGCCGGTGTTCGCGACCGCCTACAAGCGGCGCTACCTCAAGGGTGAGGATTGGCACTATCAGTACGTCGTGGAGCCGATCGCCGCCCGGCTGGCCGAGGCCGGTATCGACCCCGACACCATCGACACCGCCTACAGCCTGGCCGAGGATCCTGAGCGTCGCATCGCGTTTCAAGCGTGGGTTCAGCGCTTCGTCGACCACGGCATCAGCTCGACCCTCAACCTGCCCGCCTTTGAGAAGCAGTCCTTCAGCATCCCCGCATTCGGCAACATGTTGATCAAGCACCTACCGGACCTGCGCGGTGTCACCTGCTACCCCGACGGCTCACGCGGCGGTCAGCCCCTGACGGCTGTGCCCTACGCCGAGGCCAACGGCTGGGAGGGCTACGAGTACGAGGAAGTCGGCTCCGGCCAGGCATGCGCCTCTGGCGTCTGCGGAGTCTAGAAAAACGAGAAGACCCCGCCGGGAAAGAGGGGCAAAAAACCGGCGGGGTCTACGTAGCGGGGACAGGATTTGAACCTGCGTCCTTTTGCTTATGAGGCAAACGAGCTACCGAGCTGCTCTACCCCGCTATGAGCTCGCGAGCGGCGACCTTCCGTAGCGAGAAGGCCATGCCCTTTACATGACGCTTGGATGGATAACCGTCCACGAGCTCCTCCCAGAATAACTGACGAAAAATTCTTTCGCAAATCTGGAACACGTAGTTGATACACCCTCTCGCCGCACTCCTTTTAGCGCCCTACGGTTGAGTTCAGAGACACCCGCAATCACCAGAGAGCTGCGCAGGAAGGCAAAGACCTGGCTGCGGGATAGCGCAATATCCTGCCAGTCTCTAGGCCCCTCGGATACCAAACTGCTCTCCGAGGGGCCGCATTCCCCCTGAAATTCCGGGAAAGAGACATGCCACTGAACTCTGATGCTCTAGCGCTCGTCGCGGAGATCAACAAGAAACACGGCGCAGGCAGCATCGCTCTGGCATCGTCGATTAACCACTACGGCCGAATCACCACCGGCAGCCTCGCCCTGGACGTCATCCTCGGCGGCGGATGGGCAGTCAACCAATGGCACGAAGTCATCGGCCAAGAAAGCCAGGGAAAATCGGCGATCGTTCTTAAGACCATCGCCGCCAACCAAGCCATTGACCCTGACTTCGCCACCTTGTGGATCGCCTCGGAAACCTACGACACCGACCAGGCGAAAGCCCTCGGCGTCGACAACGAACGCGTCGCCGTGGTGACGACGCAGAACATGGAGTTCGCATTCGAAACCATCATTCAAGGATGCGCTTCCAGGTCTTTTGACGCCGTCGTCCTCGACTCCTACCCGGCCCTCATTGCGAAGCCGGAAGAGGAGAAGAACATGGAGGACGCGCACGTCGCCGTCGGCGCCAGACTCGTCGGAAAGTTCTTCCGGAAAGTCGGCGCGGCGATGAAGCGTTCACTGGACGAGCCGGACCGGGCGATCACCTGTTTCTTTATCAATCAGTACAGGGAAATGATCGGCGGCTTCTCACCGTACGGGCCGGCACTGACGACGCCCGGAGGTAAGGCTAAGAACTTCGCGATGTGGTCACGCATCGAAGTCAAGCGTGACGAATTCATCGACGAAGCCAGGGCCGGCAAGGGCAAGACAAGAGTCGGCCAGGCCATCAAGGTAAAGACCTTGAAGAACAAGAGCGCACCACCGCAGCAGGTAGCAACCATCCGGTTCTACTTCCGCGACGCTCCGATTCTCGGATTCTTCCGAGGAGACTACGACCTGGCCGCCGAATACTTCACCTACGCCGTCCTGTACAACCTGATCGAGCGGCGCGGCGCCTATTACTTCTACGGTGAGCGGAAATGGCAGGGACAAGACGCTGTCTTGTCAGATCTCCGCGCTGAACTCGACCTCCAAGAAGAGCTCCGCAACCGCGTGCTTTTCGAGGCGGCTCGACCCGACCGCGAGCGCTACACATGAAGCAGTCCTCCGCCGTCATCCTCGGCATCATCACAGGACTCATCCTTGCCAGCTGTAGCCCCTCCTTCAAAACCAAGGTCTACACGCCAGATAAGAAGCCGGAGACTTCTGATGGTTCACAAACACTACAGAGGTGATCCCGAGGCGGGATGCGCTTTCCTCAGCATCGGAGCCTTGCTTATCGTCGGCACCGTTTTCTGGGGTCTGATTATCTGGGGTCTTTACGAGCTCATCACCTACATCAGCACTCTCAACGGAGGAAGCTGATGTGCGGCAAGGAAACCGTCGTCGTCGACCGGCACAGCAAGATCTTAGAAATTCCGGCCGACAAATGGGTCATTGAATTCGGCGACCTGCAAATCCTCTCAGACGGAAAAGTGATCGCTACCTTCAAAGCGGGCCACTGGTCAGCCGTCTGGTTCTCCACCGCCATCAAGGTGCGCAGATGATCACAGACTCGCAAGCCCAAGAGAAACGAGCCGCCAAGGACTACGGCGGCACCGTGAACTCCGGCTCCGGCAACGGGCCCTGGAGAAAGAACGATGTCCGCTCGGACAAGTACTCCATCGAGTGCAAGGTCACCGGTAAGGCAAGTTTCCGGCTCTCCCTCAAGGATCTCCTGCTGGCATACAAACAGGCTCTATTGGATGGCCGGATCATGTTGTTCGAAGTCGAGATGCAAGGCCACCAATTTGTGACTCTGAAGAAGACCGACTTCCTCGCGATGTTGGAGGATAAAACGTAAGTGGTAATGCAGCCCCGACGGCATGCCCCTGACTGGGAGGCCGAGGGTGCGAAATGTTTGAACTTCCCCAGCTCCCGCGAATACGACCCCTGGTTCTCCACCGAACACGCAGAAGACGCCAAAGCCATCTGCAACGGCACGGACGACGGCATCATCTGCCCGATCCGAAATGAGTGCAGCGTCTACGCCTGCGTCAACAACGAGTCGTACGGAGTGTGGGGAGGGAGATCCGAAGAAGAACGAATCCTCCTACGCCGGGCTGTCCGTAAGAAGTACCGCACCCGGCCGGACCTGGCCCCAATTTCGGAATGGACATGGCAGCACCCCGAATCAAACTAACCGGCTCGCTGGCCGACATCGCGGCCTTGCGCAAGCGGCCATCGGTGTTGCTGAGTCGAATCTACGAACACCTGGTGGCCGAGAACGCCAAGCCATCCACCCGCCGGCAGGACATTCTACATCCAAGCGAGATGTCAGCCGACGACTGGTGTCCCCGCCAGACCTACTACCGCATCAGAGATGTAAAAGCAGGACTCCCACACGTGGGGGAGAAGTTCTCCGCACAGACCCTCATGATTTTCGAAGAGGGTCACGCGATCCATTCCAAGTGGCAGAACTGGCTCAAGAACATGGGCCTCCTGTACGGCAGGCAGACATGCTTGAATTGCGGTTTGAAATCCGCAAGAAACATCAAAGCCTTCCTGAACTGCCCAACATGCAAGTCGCCGACCATGCGCTACGACGAAGTACCGCTCTCGGCCGAGGACACACACCTCATTGTTGGCCACGCTGACGGCTACGTCCCTGATTTTGACGCCCTCATTGAAATCAAGAGCGTCGGCCTCGGAACCCTGCGCATGGATGTCCCCGATCTCCTGCGCGAGCACACTGTAGAGACCATCACCGGCGCCAAAATCACCGACCTCGAAGGGGTCTGGCGAAACCTTCACGAACCGCTGGCTCCGCACGTCCGCCAAGGCACGCTCTACATATGGATGGCTCAGCTCGCCGGCCTCCACGTAGAGAAGATGATTTTCCTCTACGAAAGCAAGGCTAACCAGCAGATCAAAGAGTTCACCATCGGCTTGGACCGCGAGGTCCTCGACCCCATGCTGAATTCGGCCTTGGAAATCAAAAACGCCCTCGAAGGGGCAGCCCTACCCCCCGGCAGAAATCACCGGCAGGACAGTGTCAAATGCAAGAAGTGCCCATTCGCAGAGGAATGCTGGAATGCGGACCCTGACCCGGCACGTGAACCAAGCCCGCAAGCCGGCCGCCGCTCCGCTCGACGACGCCACCCAGCAGGCGCTGGAGCACCTGGCCGCGAAGGGCTTCCGGCTCCCGGACCGACCGGCCGGCGAGAGACCAACGCTCCCGGCCGACGTGACCGAACTCTCAGACGAAGAGCTGATGAGCCTGTACGCCCAGACAGTGGCCTGGACCCAGTACGCCGCCGGACAGTGCGCCATCGCGGAGGTAGCGGAACGGACAGCTGAAGACCGGCTGGAAGAGGCCAAGGCCGCCGCGATCGTCACCGGCAGCGGAAAAACGGCGACCGCCTTGAAAGCCTCCGCCGCTGACAACCCAGCCGTCATAGCAGCTCGCCAAAAACACGCTGAAACCTACGCGCTACGCAAGCTGATGGCCGTCGTCGCCAGCGCAGCGGAAAACGATACGAAATTCCTGAGCCGTGACCTCACCCGGCGCACAGGAATCTCAGACCAGACCCGGAGAAACAATAAGTGGAACACGTGATAAACGGCTCCCAGGACAACAACGACGACATCCTCATGGCTCACCTCGATGACGTCGTAGACACCTACAGCATCCTGGTTGACCCCAACGGGAAAATCGTCAAGACACACGGTGTGGCGTCCTGCGGAAATTATGAGGGCGGCGAAGCGCAAGTGTGCGCGATCCATAACCCGACTAAGCACCACATGAACGAGTGGCCAGCGGTTTTCCGCATGGATAAAAACGCCCTCATTGAGCGCACCTGCCCTCACGGCCTCGGACACCCCGACCCTGACTCGCTCGCGTTTTTTATCAAGCACGGCATCACAAGCCTCGGCGCCCACGGATGCGACGGCTGCTGCACACCGGAGACCAAGGAAATCGAATCATGATCGCCGTCCCCACAGTCGAGCTCATCGCCCAACCAATGATCATCAGCGCCGAAATGCTCAGCGCGATGGAGAGCCGGCTGGAAGACGTCAACGGCGTCTCCGACCCAGACCTCATCTATGAGCACGCCGGACGCGGCTGCTACCGCAGCTACCACCGGCCCAACCCCGAGACGTCACTCAACCGCGACTACCTCGGCAAGTCCATCATCAACAACGGCCACTACAGCGTCCTGGAGCACGGCAGCTTCGTCTTCCACGTCAAGGGCATCTCCCGCGCCCTGCTGGCCGAACTCACCCGCCACCGGCACCTGAGCCCGTCTGTGGAGAGCCTGCGCTTCTGCCCGCCCCGCGACTACGTCATGCACCCGACGCTTCGCCCCTACAACTACCTGCACGAGGCCATCGAGCGGCACTGGCAGGAGACGCTCCAGGTCTACTTCATGATCTTCGACACCCTCACGGTCGACGGGCTGACGAAGAAGCAAGCCCGAGAGGCCGCCCGCATGGTGTTGCCCCTGTCGACGGCAACCGACCTCGTCATCTCCGGCAACGCCCGCGCCTGGCGCGAGGTGCTGGCTAAACGATTCGACCCGGCGGCCGACAAGGAGATCTACGAGCTCGCCGGCACCTTCCTGTCCATCCTCAAGGACGTCGCTCCGGCCGCCTTCCAAGACATGCCCTACCCCACCACCCTCGCAGCAGCTTGAACAGGAGACATCCATGACCACCACCATCAAGCCCGCCACGTTCGAAGCCAAGGTCACTGACTGGCTCGGCCAGGAGATCCACGCCGGAGACAGGGTCGTTTACCCGGCCCGCCACCCCGATGGCACTAAGACCATGGTCCTGGCCGAGGTGATCAAACTCAGTGTCGAGCGTAGCTGGGGCAGGTACGTCCCGAAGATGATGGTCCGGCCGATCGGCGAGAGCCGTAAGCGCAACGTCGACCGGACGTGGTACCCGGTCCTCATCACGGCGTTCGAGGCGGTCACGAAGCTGTCACAGAGGGACGCCGCGTGAGTGGCCGTGTAGTGGATCTCCTGCGCAAGGCGAGCGAGTATCCGGCCGTTGTCTACTACGTGAAATCAGGCAGGCCAAGGCCGTACACCAAGCGTGGGCATGTCGTTCAACGCCTTCAGAGTATGAACCGGAGAGAGCTGGAGGACGCCCGAATTTTCGCCCTCGATGCCTATCCCGAGCCGGGACAAATCGGCTGGCGTGAAGTCACCGGAGATTTCATCAGTATCGGCTGGTCTTTCAACGACACGAAGGTATACGGAATCATCCTGGCAGACGGGACGGTGCAGTCAAAGTGACTCAAGTCATCGCCCTCTGCGGGTACGCAGGAGTCGGCAAGGACACCGTCGCCAACATCCTGGCCGAAAATCACGGCTTCAAGCGCCTGGCCTTCGCCGACAAGGTGAAGGAGGTGCTGCTGGAAATCGACCCCATCATTCAGGGCTATAGGGAGACGTACCGTCTCTCCGATCTCATTGAAGGGATGGGCTGGGACTACGCCAAGGGCGAGTACCCAGAGATTCGGCGCCTGCTCCAGCACGTCGGCACCGACTTTCGGAACCTCGTCGACGACCAGGCGTGGATTCGGCCAGTCGTCAAAGAGATCTTCTACGGCTCGGCATCTAAGGTCGTCGTCTCCGATGTGCGTTTCTTTAACGAGGCCAGAGCACTAAGGAACATTTCGGGAACCCAGCTAACGATCGTCCGACTAACTCGACCAGGTATCGGCCCGGCCAACGATCACATCAGCGAAAACACCCCTATACCCCACGACCTGGAAGCGCCGCTGGACAGTGTCAGCTTGGACCAGATGCCGTCATACGTCGAGAATCTACTGAGACTCATTGAGTCGACACAAGACAACCGTCAATCCTTGTGGGACAAATTCATCAAAGAGATCGACCAGGTAAGTGGCCAGGCCTAAAGACATCGGCACAGCGGCAGAAACTGCGGTCGTCAAGGCTTTGAGGCTCAACGGTTTCCCGCACGCGGAACGTCGCGCTCTCGCCGGATCCTATGACCTCGGGGATATCACGGGAACGCCAGGGATCTGCTGGGAAGTTAAAGGCGGGGCTGCCGCCAAGGACGCTTCTGACGGTCAGATCGAAAAATGGCTGGCTGAAACAGAAACCGAGCGCCTCAACTCCAGATCAGATATCGGTGTCCTGGTCGTCCAGCGTCGTGGAATCGGGCCGAAGAACGCTGACCGGTGGTGGGCGATATTCCCGCTGTGGCTACTGGACTCTTTGGCGAAAGACCTTCATGTGGTCAGCCTCAACACCTGGCACATCCCCGTACGAATGACTCTCGGAAACCTGTGCACCCTGTTACGCGACGCAGGATACGGCCAACCTCTCGAAGAAGCAGCGTAAAACCCAGCCCCATAGCACGGGGCTGGGTTTTCGTGTTCCTAAGAAAAGATCGGTTTCCAATACCCTGGAAAAACCGGGCAAATATCCGGACTCTACAAGGTACAGGAAACACATGGACGACAACACCGCGCTTTTGAAGGTGCGCGCCTCCTCGGACGCCACCCGCCTAGCCTCCGCCATCAGCCACGCACTATACGACGGCAAAGAGGTCTCCCTGCGCTCCATCGGCGCCGGAGCAGTTAACCAGTCCGTCAAAGCTCTCGCCATCGCTCAGTCCTACGTCGGCTCCAAGGGGCTATCCCTCACCTGCCGGCCAGGATTCACCAGCGTCACCATGGACGACGGCGAAACCGTGACAGCCATCCTCTTCAAGGTCTACTCGCAGTAAAAAACCGGCCCCAGCGATTTATCCTGAATAGGAACGCTTAACCTACGCCCATTTGGGAGAACCAATGGACCCGGTCACCAACAATTTCCCGAAAATGGGTAAGACCAACGCCAGCCTGAAGAACACCTCCGCTTCCGGCACCGGCCGCGCCGCATCGCGCCCGCGAGCCGGAAGCGGTGTCGGCGGCGCCCTGGACGCGGTCATGAACGGCGGCATCCGGCGCCACACCTCAGAGCGCCTCGGCTCCGTCGGCGCCCCGCAGACCACCTACGCCCCGCAGACCACCTCTGCGGCCGGCGCCACCGAGCGCAACATCAAGCTCCTGCCGCCAGCGATGCGCTACACCGAGCCCTTCTCCGCCCCGATCTCCTACGGACGCTGAGATGCCTCTCCCCGTCATCGCGGGCGTAGCCGCCCGATTCCTCGGCGGACGCCTCCTGGGAGCCGCTGCCGGCCGCATGGGCGCCTCAGCGGCCACTGAGGCAACTGCCGGTCGGCTCGGCCAGTTCGCCGGGGGAGCACTAGCCAACTCCGTCTCCTCTGCCTATGACCGTCACGAGGCACGCCGGGCCGAGGAAGAGGGCACTACCCCCCAGAGTGATCGCGTGAGGTAACAGTGGCCTCTTCCTCCGGCTTCAGCCCATGGCAGTACCTCCCGCCGGTCGACCAGCCCGGCAGCCTCACCACCGGAGGCGGCGGCACCAGCCCCTACCGAGACGTCCTGGACGCCAGGCGCCAAGGCAAGCCACCGCCTTTCCAACCGGATGCCCAATACCCGGCCGGCTACATCGGCGATATCCAGTCCCGGCGCGGCGACCGGCTGCTCAACCACCTCAAAATCAGCCTCACCAAACGGCCATACACCAATCGCGGTGTCCACAAAGGCACCCGCATTGATCCCGGCGATTACGAGTGGCCAGAGTGGTTCAACCCGAAAAGCGGCCTGAAGGCCGAAGCGCGCGGCGAGCGATTCAAACCCCTGGGTAATCCAGTCGAAATGCTCGCCCACCAGGGTAAGAACGCAATCCGCACCCCGGAAGAGCTTGACCGGATCTCACAGCGATACGGCTACCAAGGCGCCTCACCAAGCCAATACACCGCTAACCGGCTCCGTGATCTCGTACCATCCTGGCGCTAGGCATTAATAACCTCGGCGACTGAATCCATACGCTTGATATGTCATTTGATTTATCGGGCAAACGGAGATGTCGTGGCCTACGCCGAAAACCGCAGTCTGAACGCTGAGCTACTCAAGGGCACCCGCGAGGGCGGCAATTACGACGAAACCCCCAATCGCGGCGGTGTCGTCTCTGCCCCCACGGCTCCGTTGATCCGTGCCGCCTCCTACCGGATGCACGGGTGCTGATCCATGTCTGAGCCAATCCCCGTCCGACCGGAGCACGGCGCCGTGGTGACCGACGACGACCGCGATCCCGACCAGTGCGACGCCACCGAGTACGAGCTGCCTGAGTCCGAGTGGGCGGTCGACGAGTGAACGTCAAGATCACCGCTGACGAGATGATCGCCGTCGCCAAGGAGCAGCTCGGCTACATCGAGCCGGCCAGCGGCAAAACGAAATTCGGCATCTGGTACGGCGACCGCGTCGACGACTCCGGCTTCGACGACGCCGCCTGGTGCGACATGAGCTTGGTCTGGTGCGCCTGGGAAGCCGGCCGACGCAAGGGCGGCAAAGCCGCCGCTGAGGCCGCCGTAGAGCAGGTCGGCCAGTTCGCCTACACCCCATGGCACGCCGGCTACTGGGCTCGCAAGGGACGCTTCAACAACACCCCGTCCAAGGGTGCTCTGGCGTTTTTCAACTGGTCCGGCCCGCACAGCCTGAACGCCATCGATCACGTCGGCCTAGTCATCGGCACCACCGACCGAGGCGAGATCATCACGCTGGAAGGCAACACCACTTCCAACGGCAAAGTCGGCTTCTACAAGCGCTACCGGCACCGCTCCTCGATCGTCGGCTTCGCCCACCCCGCCTACGTCAAGGCCGGAAGCGTCAAGCCACAACCTGCCAAGACGACGAAGTATCCGTTGGCCGCCGGCAAATGGTTCGGACCCACCGCGACCGACAAAACCAATGTGAAGCGCATTCAAAAGCGCCTCGGCGAGCAAGGCCACGAGGTTCCAGTCGACGGCGCCTACGGTCCGAAAACCGTCACAGCCGTCAAGGCCTTCCAAGAGCGTTCCAATCTGACTGTTGACGGCCTTGTCGGGCCGATCACCTGGGCTGCTCTTTTCTAAACTTCTTTAAGGACCACTACCCGAGCTTATGAGCGCTACCACCACACGAATTCGGCTTCTCTTCTGCGAAACCTGCGGATCTTGTGAGGAACTCCCTGACTACACGGGACACCCTGACGGAGACACCGCCCTGGCCTACCTCATCAGCAGCCGCCACCAATTCCCCTCCGGCGACCCCCACGGAGGCGGCCATCTCGCCGACGTCTCCAAAGCCGAATGGGATAACCCCCGCTATCGCAACCAGATCATCAAGCAGATGAACGAGTCCATCAAAGCTGGCGGCAGCGAAGGACTCGGAAACACCTTCTACGAGACGAAGAACACCTTCGCTGACGACGCCGGACAATGCTGGAAGCGTCATAACCGCACCACTGATTGCGGCGATTACCGGACCCCGTCCAAAGAACTCGTGCCGGACACCAAGGAACTCCGCAAGGAAGCCGGTCTCAGCACCAGGGCCCGCGACAGGCCGAAAATCTTCCTCTGCGACTTCTGCCCTGTGCAATCGGTGATCGAGCAACGCAAGAACGACGCTCGCGGCATCTACCACTTCAAGAACTAGAACTTAGGACCACCACATGAACACCTCGGACGTCCCGATTATCGGCGAGAAGAACGAAGCCACCACCGAGTATGACCTACACACCGCATTCGTCGTCTTCGTCGACCGCAACGGCGCCGTCGGCGTGACCCCTGACCCCCAGCTGCTGGCCGAGGCCGTCTCCATCACCAGGCCGGCCTCCGGTGATGAGATGTACGGCGCCATGGCCAGCGCCATGGGTGACCTGGACGCCCAGCGAGCCGCCCTCAACGTGCACTCTTTGATGACGCAGCAGGCCAGAGCCATGGCCAATGCTCAGGAGACCGCCCGCCTGGCCGTAATGGTCAACAACAGCAAGCGCGGCTAGGTATACTGGTTCTCGCGCGTCAGAGCACCTCTTGATTGAGGCTTCGGAGTACTGGCTGATAACTAACTTTGTTGAGCTCTGACGCGCACCAGCAAGCGCGGTCCGAACATCGAGGATTAAGAACGATAGTTAGCTTGCCTGATGGTTGGGCGTGCAGGTCGCGAGCCTGGCTATCGTCGCCGCAATCGAAGTACCAAAAGCACCCCCTGACTTGATCCCAGGGGGTGCTTTTGCATTTCCGGACTGAAACCTTATTATCCTGCGCGGATATCCTGGATTCATGCCGGAAAAAAGCGAAAACTTCTTTCTCCGACGAGCGACGAAAATCAGCGTCACTCCCGGAGAGTCCGGCTATTTCTCAGCCCCTGACGAAGGCCTTGATCCTTCACTTTTCAACGGCGACCGGCTCCATGGCCATGTCCGCCTGTGGCTGCTCCAGACGCTCTACACCTACCTGGACACCCGCTGGAAGCAGCCGACGGCCTGGTGTAACGCATGGATCGCCGGGAGCGGCATCTCTCATCAGTGGTCGGCCGCCCGAGGCAATGGCGACCTCGACATCCTGCTCGGCGTCGATTGGCCGCGATTTCGGCAGCTGAATCCCGGCTACGAGGGCCTGGCCGACCGCGAGCTCGCCACCCTGCTCAACAACCAGCTGCGCGACGAACTCTGGCCACGTACCGCGCTGACCAGATTCGGGGCTCAAACGTATGAAGTCACGTGGTTCATCAACCTGAATTCGGCCGACATTCGGAATATCAAGCCCTACGCCGCGTACAACCTGCCTACCGACACCTGGACAGTCCGGCCGCCGAAACTCCCAGTAGATCCCGCCAGCCGTTTCCCGGCCGAGTGGAATAAGGCCATCGAGGGCGAAGCTCGTACCGCAGCCCAGATCATCGATCGCTACAACTCGGCGCTGAAAATGGCTCGCTCACGCGGCGCGAATACCGGCGCCTGGACCAACGCCATGGCCATCGTCCGTCTCGCCCAGGACCAAGCCACCGCCCTCTATGACGACATTCACTTGGGCCGACGCGAGGCATTCAGTGAATTCGGCGACGGCTACGCCGACTGGCACAACTACCGCTGGCAGAGCCACAAGAAGAACGGCATCGCCGCAGCCCTGCACGAGCTCGCCAAAACCAAGGTGAGCCGCGTCCCCGACACCTCGAACGCTCTAATTTCGGCTCTGACCTGGAGAAACACATGAGACACGTAGCCATCACCATCGAAGGCGTCCTTCGCGATCCCATCACCGGCCAGCCGGATGAGCGTGGACGTGAGCTCTACCATGCACTGGCTAACAATTACCGGGTCACACTATTGGCTGACAGAAACGTCGTCGACGTCGCCGACTGGTTGTTCGTTGAAGGCTTCACCAAGCACACCAAAGTCATAGCGGCATCGAGAAAAGTCGAAGACCCCAGAGAAATTCGGCTCAAGCAGATTCGCCTCTTGCGAACCGTCGGAGACGTCGACCTCGTCATCACCTCGGAACCGCTGCTGGTCGACGACTTCTACACCATGGGTCAACCACACCTGCTCTTTATCCAGCCCAAACACCTCGGCCAGCTCCCGCCTCGGGAGACCTGGGACGAGCTCACAGCCCGCGTTGACGACGACCGCCGTCGCGCCGCAGCCCTGCACGACGACGAGGACACATGATCCAAAACAACAACATCGCCGCCCTTTCCGGCCGGAAGAGCGGATTCGCCTACGGCATGTTCGACGGCGCACTTAGCGGTAACCGGAAAGGCTCGCCCGACAAAAGCGCCAGGGCTCGCGTAGAGGCTCACCGAGCCATGCGTGAGATTGATTACCACCACAACCGCAACGAGCACGCAGCACGAGTTCTAGAGGCTCCTGAGTACATTAAAGCCGTCGGTGCCGCGAACTTGGACGTGACTAAGGACCTCGACCGTCACAAGCTCAAGCACGAGGTCAAGTCGACGAAGACGATGCACAAGGTCAATTCCCGCATCGCTGAAAGCCGGCACACACAGACCATGGCCTTCGGCGACCAGCTGAACGCCCAGAAAATCGGCCACTTCACCGATCAGGTCGCTGCCGGCATGCGCCGCCCAGTCAGTGGCTCCGGCTCTCCGGGCAAGGCTCCGAAGTCCAGTCAGGCGCCAGCTGCTCAGCCGTGGAACCGGCCAGCCGGCGCCTCACCGTCGGCCGTGCGTAGCGCCGCAAGTGGCAATCCAGCTCCTGCTCCTAGCCCTGCGCCGCAGCGGCAGCGCCCCAACGTCCCTGTGCCGCCAGGCGCCGCGCCGGACGAGGGGCTGAACAAGAAGCAGGCAGGGAACTTCGGCCGAGTGTCTGATGATCTAGGCGATATTGCGCGTCGGATGAATAGTCGCCAGGTCAATTCACCGGATCCGGCCACGTCCTCGCCCGATAGCGCGACGCCCAAGAAGCAAGCACGTCGGACACCTCCGCCGGACAGGCTGGTTCATTCCGCTAAACCCAATGCGGACCCAGAACCGCAGGCGACTCCAGCACCTCAGCAGAAAGACAATTCTGCGGGCGGACACGTCACGCCAAGCGTAAGACAACTGGCTGAAGAGCACGGCGTAAACCCACACGGTTTGACAGGGACCGGAGCAAATGGCCGCGTCCGTAAACGAGATGTACGTGATGCTGCCGTTTCTTCGGCTGAATCTCGTATGGAAAGCTTTAGTTCCGGTGTCAACCACACGCCTGCCAGCCGCCCCAGAGCAACCGGCCACATCACGATTCAGGGCAACTACGCTCGCAACCCTGCGCAATACCCTGCTTCAGCCCCAGGCGACTCTTCGGTCAAGCGTCCAGCTGGTCCAGGCCCTCAGGCTGCTCCGGCGCGAGGCGACTCCATCGTCAAGCGTGCCACAGAACCCTCAGCTGTCGCTCCGGCTCCGGCACGCGGTGACTCCATCACCAAGCGCCCCTTGGGCCCAGCCGCGACGCCGGCTCCAGCTCCGGCACGAGGTGACTCTGTGGCCAAGCGCACCAAGGCGCCGACCGACCGGCCGCGATCGTCTGGTCACGTCATGATTCCCGGCAATCACGCCAGCAGCCCGGCGTTCTCCGGCATAGCTGCACCAGGCGACGCCGTTACCAAGCGCGGTCGATCCAAGGTTCGTGCAGAGCCGGTGACTAAGCGAAATTCCGGCAAGACGGAGACGGTCTCTAGGCCGAATACCTCACGGCCCCGCGCTATGGGACGTGTCAACATCCCCGTTACCGAGGAACACGTTCACAATAATTCCCTGGTTCCCGGCGTTAAGGCAGGAGACACGAAGCGGCCAGGCTTCCAACGACTATCTGAAGCGGCGGTTAACGAGATCAAGAATTACTACCGCAAGTGATCTGGTACCCGGCCGGCGCCGAAATTCCAGGATGGCGCACCCTGCTATACGAGCGCGGGGTGCGCCATATGGCCATGTCATACGTCGGGCTTGGCCGCCGCGTCAAGAACACCGACACTTGGAGTATCGGCGCCAAGTTTCCGGCTGACGTGAAGGTTCTACTCGACTCTGGTGGCCACACCATCAATAAGCAGAACGTCGACACTGACTTGGGGCTCTTGCCAGTGACCCTCGAACGTTACGAGCGGTTCGCAATCGAGAACCTTGATCGTGTCAGCCTCGCCGTTGAACTTGATGCCAAGGCCCTCACCTCGGCGCTTCGTCGGGCGCATCGCTCTAGACTCCACGAAGTCTTTCAAGATCGTTTCCTTCCTATTTGGGACTCTGACACTGGGCTGAACGAGCTCCAGCGCCTGGCGGACACCTATGGCCGCGTAGGCGTCTCTCAGACGGTCCTAGGAGGCCGGGACATCACTCCGGTACTCCGGAGTCTAGCCCGCGCCGGTACACGGCTCCACGGCGTTGCTATGACCCAAATTGAGGCCATGCGGACCATCCCTTGGGATTCGGTCGCCTCAACGAGCTGGCTCAGCCCGTCCCAGTATGGCGACACCATCATCTGGACCAGCCAGGGCGAACTTAAGCGCTACCCGCGCCGGTATGCCGACCAAGCGCGCAAGCGCTACCGCACCTACCTGACCCAACACGGTTTCGACGCCGCCGCGATCGAGGCCGGAAATTCGACCGAGCTCTTGCGGCTCTCTATTTGGAGCTGGAACGCCTACGTGACCCATCTCAATGAGCAAACAACCATGGTGTATCTACTACACCGCCTGAAACGCATGATGTCGCTAATGCGGAACTACTACCCCATGATGTTGATCAACCCCTTGGGGTAATGCGGAATTTTCCGCCCCCCGACGACGCCCCGAAAAGTAACTCAACGTCACGGGCCCGGACCTCTAAAGCCACCCTGCCCGGCGTCGCTGTCGTCGACAAGACGGTGCGAGAGCTCGACGAAAACGGCAACCGCGTAGAGCGGAAAATCGGCCTCCTGTCGACAGCCGGCGAGTCTAACCGCACCTGCGACTCATGCTTCCTCGCCGGAAAATGCCCCCAGTATCAGCCGGAGACCGAATGCGCCTTCGACCTGCCTGTAGAGGCTCGCACAACGGACCAATTGGCCCGCTTGCAGGAAGTTCTCATCGAAATCCAGACGCAAAGGGTCATGTTCGCCCGATTTTCCGAGGAAATCGAGGGCGGGTACCCAGACCCCAACGTCGGTACCGAAATCGACCGGCTCCAGAAAATGCTCAAAACCAAGAATGAGATGGACTCCGAAGGCTTCACGCTGTCGGTGAAGGCGCACAGCCGCAGTAGCGGAGAATCGGGCCTCATCGGAAGACTCTTCGGATCCGATGCCAGCCAGCAGGCCAGAGCCATCGAGCCGGTACGCGCTGAGGACGTCGGCTACGAGATGGGCATCGTGGACGCGGAACTGGTCTGACATGTAGTTGATACACCTCTTGGGGTGAGGCTTGGAACTGCCCTACAGTGAGTGTGTGGGCCGGAGACGCGACCGCAACGACTCGCTTCCGGCCCACAACACCCGAGCATAGGGAAGCTTGGCCATCCCGCTTGCTTTGGGGGCAAGAGAATCGTAGGTTCGAATCCTACTGCTCGGACGGGGCAGTTACTCGACGCTCTGCCGTAACAAAATGCCTCGGGTGAGATAACGGTGTAGCGCTGGTATCGTACGGCCAGCGTGCAGAGTTCGAACCTCTGAATCTCGCGAAGTCTCCGTAGCTCAGCGGAAAGAGCGGCCCAAAAACGGAGGGGCGGCAGATGAGAGGTTGCGGATGCACCAGGGCCGAGCCTCCAGCTCAAAAGGCTGAGAGGGTGGGAAATTGTATTCCTCGGTAGGGAAGCGCGTTTTCCAAACTCATCCATAGCGCCGGTTCAAATCCGGCCGGAGACACGAGCTAAAGTAAATATCGGGCGAGTGGCGAAACGGTAGCCGCGCCGGACTCAAAATCCGGTGAGTTTGTACAGCTCGTGTGGGTTCGAATCCCACCTCGCCAACTAGGCCGCCATAGTCCAACGGTAGAGGCGTCCGGCTTAGACCCGGAATGTTGGGAGTTCGAATCTCTCTGGCGGTACGTAAGGCCACTAGCGCCCGAGCGGACGGGCACCGGACTTTTAATCCGGACTGAGGTTGGGTTCGAGGCCCCCTGGTGGCACGCCGACGTAGCTCAATTGGATAGAGCAGCATCCTTGTAAGTTGCAGGCTGGGTGTTCGATTCACCCCGTCGGCTCCAATGGCCGTTAGCTCAGAGGCAGAGCGTCGCACTGTTAATGCGAGAGTCCCTGGTTCGATCCCAGGACGGCCAGCTGTGACCGTAGCTCAGAGGCAGAGCACCGGGTTGTGAAGCCGGTACGCGAGAGTTCGAGTCTCTCCGGTCACCCCATTCCCCGTTCGTCTAACCAGGCCGGACGCTGCGCTTTGGTCGCAGTAATCGAGGTTCGAATCCTTGACGGGGAGCCACAACGCAAAAAAGCCCCACCACCCGAATAGCACTCGGGTGGTGGGGCTCTTTGCTAGAGGTCGACCTTGTAAACGGCTTCTCTCAGCCGCTGGTAGTTGATATTTCTTCCCTTCAGCATCTCCCAGACGCGTTTCCCTTGATCTGACAGGACCCAGGTGTACGGGTCTCCTTTTCGTCCGCGACTGTCGCTGTTAGCTACTCGGATGACCGCCTCTCTTCTAAGCAGTCTTAGCTCGTGCGCGATGACGCCGGATTTGGAGCCAGCGGCTTCTGCTAATTCAGTTGCGGGGATGCCGGTCTCCGATTCTGCTAGTACCCGGAATATCCGAACCCAGACAGGTTCGACGTAGCCAGGCATTCCGGCTTCAATCCAGGCGATCACATCAGGCAGCCAGAAGAGGATTTTCTCCTCGACGATACTTAGCGCCGCAACGGCTACTCCTGTGTCTTTGTTGACCATTGCGCATATTTCTTTGGTCGTCAGATCAGCCAGCTCCGCTACGGCTTTTACTCCGACGATCAGGTCACCGTTTGGCTTGGGCCCCGGCCGCCGGTAGCCGGCGAAGTCGAATGGCGCGTCGAGCTCAACTACCTGGGGGAGCTCATGGAGCTTGCTCATGTCCTGCTTGTAGAGCCACGTCAGAAACGGCTCGAACATGGGACACACCCAGACCTGATGCTTGTTCAGATCAGCTCGTGCGTTGCCACCGGGCCTGACCAGCACCCCTTCGCCGGTTTGCCAGTCGAGCACCCAGACGAATTCTCGCGACCAGCCGATCTGACGCATCAACGGCCGGGTGTCGTCATTACCGGGAAGCTGGCTCGGCCAGTACGCTTCATGGGTTAGTTGGCAGACCAGGAACTTTCCCCAGTTGCCATCCATGCCGGGTTGTGTAACTTCGAATACCTTTGATTCCATGTCACCTCTTTTTTCCGGCCGGACATGAAGGAGCCCTGCCCCTGAGCTACAGGAAGCAGGGCTCCGACACTTACCGGTTAAAGCACACGCAGATTTTCGGCGAATGCGATCACACGCTTGGCGTCGTCATGAGTGAGATTCATGACGTGAGTCACGCCCCGCCTCTTGGATCCACCATCAGTTGCGATGGTGAGCCTCTCCAGGTCGTCGACTTTGACCGGCTCGGTGGTGTCGTCCATGCATGCTCCTCACGTGATGAAACCCCGTCCTCCGGGGCACTACCGGAAAACGGGGTTCCACCTACGAATTGCTAGGGCGCCGGAGTGGCGGCCGGAGTCGTCGTGGGGGTGACGGTCGGGACCGGAGTGGCGGTCGGGGTGGGAGGAGTGGTCTCCTTATCCGGCGCCTTGAAGTTGGTGTCGCAGTCCCAGACCGGGTGGACGTAGCCGGGGAGCTGCTTGCAGTGAGTCCACAGCTTGCCGTTCTTGAACGAGAAGATCGGCGGGAAGCCGCCGTCCTTGCCGTCGACGCCGTCCTTCCCGTCCTTGCCGTCGACACCCGGCTTGCCCGGCTCACCCGGCTTCCCGTCCTTGCCGTCGACACCGGGCTTGCCCTGCGGGCCGGCAGGACCAGCCGGACCCGGCTTGCCGTCCTTGCCGTCAGCGCCGTCGGAGCCGTTCTGGCCGGGACCGTTGACCGTCTGAGGACCGAGGTCGACGTTCTTCAGCCAGTAGGTCTTGTACTCCTGCTTCTCACACGTCTTGGTCCTGGTGACGATGCGCGCCACCTTGGTGCCCTTGTGGACGCAGGCGTAGACGTAGGTCTTACTGCCGTCGGCGGCCGAGCTGGTCGCCGAGACGCTGGCGACCGGGCCGAGAGCGAAGGCGCCCAGGGTCATGGCGGCGGCGACGGCCAGCACGCGCTTGGCCTTGTTGAGCTGCACGGTTTGTTCTCTCCTTGCGTGGGTTTGCCCGATTTCGGGCGCGCACCCGTCACGGGTGCGCTTGGGATCCGTAACTAATGGTACGGATGAGCGCGTTGGTGCGCTCCATCCGTGGGTAGCCCTAGGGGATCGTCCTCCTTCCGTTACCTAGAAAATCGGTCAAAAGGGCATTAAGGAGCCCCTACCCGCCAAACGCGGATAGGGGCAAAGCTCCAGATTCTGGAGATGCTGCCTATTCGGAGTCTTCCTTCCGGAAGACCTGCTGCACTTCGACGTTCGCGGTGTATTCGGCGGCGTCGTGCATCTTGATGACTTTACCGCTGACGATTTCCAATGTGGCGTCCCTTCCAAAGAAGGCGAATCCCTGTCCGATCGCATTGGCGGTTACGCCGTTGACGTCCTTGCCGTGAGCGACGACGTGAAGGATGAGAGGTGATTTTCGCGTGGTCATTCCGACTCCTTTTCCGGTAACCTGCGGCTGGTCAGCCCTTCCGGCTGTTGCGGGTGGCGAGACGAATGACCACGTAGAGAAGCGCGAAGAAAATGATCAGACCGAGGCCGATAACGCCTAAGTCGCTGGGGCCGAGATTCGGCATGTGTGACTCCTTTTCTAGCTGAGGACGATGTTGGCGGAGACGAGTCGGAGCGTCGCTGGACCATCCACGTAAGCCTCACCGGCCTGGAGCAGCTTCGTCACCTTGTCGTAGTGCGCGACGTCAGAGGGTTTCTTCGTCGTCCTGTCGATCATCCGAGAGAACCAGGCCCGGTACCCATGATTGGCCGCCGTCTCCTTACTGGCCGAGAGATTTGGTCCCTGAGGGATGAGCACACCAGGTTCCTCGTCGAGCTCGGCGACGCAGATGAACCCCGACCCCAGCACGACCGGCTCCGGAGCCGCCTCAGTCTTCTTAGGGACCAGGGGAGTGCAGCGCCCGTTCTCGCCGACCTCCCAGATTCCGGGCCCCGGCAGGGATGTCCTGAGGACGTCGGCAGGGGCAGCCGTCAGGCCGAGCTGCTCCCTGATCTCCTGTCGAGCCTCCGACGTCATTGCAGTGCCAGCGGCGCGGGCGAAGGCTTCTAGCTGCTCCAGGGTGTAGATATCTTTCTGGTTGAACTGCTGCCGCGACTCGAACTGTGCGGCCACGACATCCCGAATTCGGTCCTGACGGGACTGGAAGTCGTCGGCGACCCTCACCGGGATGGTCTCCTCGGCCGCCGACTCGTCGACCGCAGGCTCAGTCTCCTCGGCTGGATTGACCTTCCGCACCGTAGAGGGGGTCACCTGCCACTTGTTCTTGTGCCCTTCCGCAGAGACGGTGATCTTCGTCCGGCCGAACTCTTCGACGGTCAGATTCAGATCATGGATCTTGAGAGGTCCCTCGAACTTGTCGTCGGCTACCTCGACTGTGTCTCCGATCGCAAGCTTTTCGCCGTCGATGTCGATGAACGCCATATTGTTGCTCCCTCTATTCCTCTTTATTAGTGTTCTTGGCTAGGAGGTAGCCCTACTGGCTTCCAGGTCTTTCCGCGTAGAACGTGGATCGTACCGTCGCTATGCATTTGCCAGATTTTTTTGTTTCCCCTCTCTCTGTAGGCTGACCACCAGCCTTCGTCATTCTCCTCGAAAAAGGTATTCTCCTTCAGTGAAAACTCGTCTTCATCTTCTGAGTTGATGAAATCCTTGTTGATTGCTGCGTCGAATTCGGGAAGTTTTTCGATCACATCACCGTAGACGTCGTAACCATCACCATCTTGGTATTCGTTGAGAGCTCGGACGATCTCTCGGATTCGCTCGGTGTCGATGTAATCACTCACTTGTGCTTCTCCTGAATTTCGGCAGCGTACACGGTGATCGTCTCTCCATCGTCCCGAACGTCGTGGGCCCAGGCGAGCCACTGATCACCGTCGTGGTAGATACCGGGGGTGTCATCCCGGCCGGTGATGATCTCGGCCTCACGATCAGCCTTCGTCTCACCGGCCACCAGAGGTTCAGCCAGCCGTGCCAGCGCCGCCCGCAGCTCATTAGTGAGGTCCTGCACGGCCACCCATCGGGCTGCATGGACATCCTGAGCGTGCCACACCTCCAGCCACTCTGCGGCCTCTGGGACCTTCTCCGCAGAGTCGACGGCGATCCACCGAACCGCCAGCCACTCACCGCAGCCGTGCGTCAGGTTGACGCTCTGAGTCTCCCCAGTGCTGGGGTCCATACTCGCCGGGCAGTCAGGGACCACCTGGACGCTCTCTTTGCAGTTCGGGCACAGCCGATACGGCCGGTCAGCCCACACGATCCACAGGGGCACGGTGACATGACTGGCGTTGGTGCCTGAAATATCGGCGACATGGGTATGGTCGGGCAGAAGCATTTGCACCTCCTTATTGATTGACGGACACCCCAGCCGCCGTCCTAGTCCAAAATTCCGGGCTAGGACGGTTGCCGGAGAACCTGTCAGCCATTAGCTCGTAGAATTTCGATCATCTTTGTGAGCTCACCACTGAATACTGTCTTGCCGTCTACCTCAACGACGATGATTCCGGGGTTAGCTATGGTGATGGTTGTGGTTCCGCCATCGAAATCGTCTCGTTCGGCCCGGAGATAACCACTGTGTGTCTCTGCGGGTTCTCCACGGTGGTAGAAGTTGAGTTTCATTGTCCGCCTGAATTTCTGGCTAGGTACGGTGGCTGGAGAACCCGTCAGGATTACTCGTCGATCCACTCAACCGTCATCGTGGTGTGAAACTCATCGTCGTTCGTTGTTCCGGCCACCCAGTCTGGGACGATGCGGAGGTTCGCTTCGCTGCCGAACAGTTGGCGAGCCTTGATCATTGCCACCTCTTCCATCCTGGCCGCTGTCTCTCCGCTGACACTTAGACGGAGTCTTCGCCGGTTGTTTTCAGACATCGTCAGTCTCCCCTGTCGTAGTAGGGGGCGTGTCCACAGTCCCCACATCTGGCTATGGTGCCGTATCCGGTTTCCTCGTAAGAGACGTTGAATCCCCGGCAGTTAGCGCACCGGTTCTTCTTGCTTATGAAGTCGTTATTCTCCCCGTGACCGGGAGCACCGTCGGCGTGGAGAAGAACGCGATAAACTCCACCCCCGTTAGCCTCTTCTGGATCGACGTACCATGGCGGGGTCCAGTTCGGGTCACGGAATTCGGCCTCGATGACGAGCGTGCCGCACATACTGCACTGGTCGTCTCCGGCGTGGGTGATTCCCATGAACACGAATCCCGCCATACGTGGTGGGGGAGAAATTTCGGCGCTAGCTTCAGACATTGCTCTCCTTATTCGTACGCTTCGTCAGGGAGGACTCGACCGTTGTCGACCGGGATCAGGACTCCCTTACGCTCCAGGTCGGTGATCGCGTTCTTGAGATCCCAGTCCTCCAGGCCGGTTGCCGGGCGAAGCAGGTAAATCGGCGCCGGCGCGATCGGCATTCCGCACCGCATGTCCAGATCGGCGAGGTACGCCACGGCCAGCAGGACCAGGCGCTCATTGGCAGTGAGGTACGGTTCGTCGTTGATTTCTGCGAACGCGCGATTCATAGCCCAGGGGATCGGGCTCTGTAGAGTCTTGATCTCAGGCATCATTCTCTCTTTCTGCGACCCTACGAAGGCCGCGCTCGTACTCCTCTAGGAGAGCGGAGAGCCGGGGGTTGTCTTTCGCCTTCTCCGTCAGAGTTGGAAGAGCCGCTTCCCAGAGGTCGAACGGCTCTTCCACTTCTTCAGGCATTGTTCTTCTCCATGGGATAGTGGCGGCAGAGGTGCATGAAGCACTCCCTGACACCGTCTCGTTCGTAGTGGTGGCCTTTCCGGCACAACCCACCGCAGATCGGGTTAGGGCAGATCTCGCCGGCGCGATTCCACTCCGTGTCTTTGATCCGGGGGATGTTCGCGCCCCAGAATTCGACGATTGCTCGGATCGACGTCGCCGACACCAGCTTCATCCACTCGAAGTTATCCAGGTTGATGAACCCGTTGATTTCTCTCGCAACGAGACGGGCATCGTCGGTGAGCCCTTCGGCGCAGTCCAGCTCCAGGCCCCAGCCCATCGAGTGTCGCTCAGCGATATCCTCTGGGCGATCAGAGCCGAGAAGAATTCGGCCCTCGTCCATGAGGGTGTGTACTCTCCATCCGTTCAGGAGGAGTGCGGCATGGGCAGGCACGATGGACTCGAAGTATTTTTCTGGAAGTTGGGTCATGCTCTTTCTCCTCGTGCTGGTGTTACTTCCTGCGGTCAACGAAGAACAGTCCTGACGCGAAATATGGAGCTTCGTCGGGGCTGTGAAGGTTATTCTTGTTTTCGAAGTGGGCTAGCTTGAAATCGGCCTTCTGGCAGGCGTCGTTAATCCACACGACGGCAGTATCGATAGCCATGTCTGGCCGGTTGTCCTGTGCGGTCATGATTTGACCTATGGCCTCATCCGTAGGAACGCCATTGACCAGGGGTATGGCCGTTAACTGCCAGTGGCCGCCGTACCGGCCGCCGGTTACGAGGATCGTCGCTATATCGTTCTTGTCGAAAGCGCCATCCGGAACTTCAAGCTCCTTGTCGACTTCATAAGACAATGGCATTTGCCCCTCCTTGTAGTAGTCCAGTGGGCATCATCGACCCCGCACATTGTCGGGGCCGATAAAACTCATTGGCGTTACTCGTCGCCCTCACCAAACATAAGCGACTCAGCGAGCGCTTCGAGGTCGGTAGGGCTGAGGTTGTTGAAGTCCATGCCGGAGTCATCGATCAGCGACAGTTCATCTTGGCGGACGATGATCCTGTACGGCTCTGGTTCTGCCTCATCGGTCCGAATTCCGGAGCGCACCTCGACCCGGCCGTCTTCGTACCTGACCATGATCGCGTCGATAGCGGTGGAGTCGACGAGCTCTCGGACGTGGTCGGGCGTGATCTTCTCCATGTTGCTCCGTGTGTTGGGTCGGTGACCGCATCGTAGTGTCGATCACCGACAGATTGGGGGGGATGAAAAAGCCCCGCCCGAGGTGGACGGGGCCCGGTAAATCGGGGGAGAGCTAGGAGAGTTCGACTTCGACCCCAGAGGAGAACAGCGAGTCATGAAGCTTGATCTTGACCGCCGTCACCCCCCTGGGCAGGTCGAACAGGATGACGCCGTTGACGCTGTTGCCGGGGTTGATCTGCTCGTACAGGCTCTTGGAGCTCTCCAGGTAGAGAGCTGCCTCGCTGTCGGCCTTGTACTCCCTTCCCTTGGCGTCGTAGACCTTCTGAGCCTCGCCGAAGAACGTCTGAGCCTCATCAGCGATGTTCTTGACGGTCACTCGGACCAGGAGGAACTCGCCCTGGGCCTTCTTGTTGAGGAACTCGCTGCCGACCTCGGTTTTCTTCTCGGTCTTGGTGACCTTGAAGGCGAACTTCCCGTCCTTGACGACGTCGCCCATGCCGGGCTCTGATGCCTTGGCCGGCTTCGGCTTGGTCGACTTGCCGCCGCTGGACTTGCCGGCACTGGGCTCGTCGACGGTCGTGGTGTCCGTGCCGCCGGACACGAGTGCCACACAGCTGCCCAGGGCGATGACGGAGATGATGAGTGCGGCCAGGATCTTGAGGCCGGTGCGCTTCTTCTTGGGGGGCTGCTGGGGGTAGTGGCCGTAGGGCTGGTTCGGGTGCATGGTGGTGCCTCTCTTGCGTGGGTGTTGAAAATCGGGGGAATGGTTAGTCTGTACTCTCGACGAAGCGCACCGCGCCGGAGTACTGAAGGTGTTCGGCGATGACGTCGACCACGGCCTCTTCCTTCGTGTCCCTGGGCTTAGACCCGAGCCCGAGCCGGCCGCCGTTGAGCCTGCCGGGCGCCTTCGTGAAGTGGTAACCGAGCCACTTGCCGTCGTCGTCCTGTTGCACCTGGCCGACGCGGGCATTGCCGGGCAGAGGCACCACCTGGTAGAAGGTCACCTCTGGTGAGGGCCCACGCATCCGGTACTGCTGCTCCGTGTGTTCTGACAGCGTGTAGGGGACCGGGTTCTGCCTGACATGCTCGCGAACGATCTCGGCGAGCTCCAGCTGCTCGGCGACGAATCGGCCGATCGCTTCCTGTTCCTTGTCGGTGTAGTCCCGGCGCTGAAACACCAGGTCTATGATCTTCGGGACTTTCACGGTCACTCCTTATGTGGCCTGAAATCCGGGGGGTTAGGCGGTGTGCCCTTCCTTCTAAGGACTAGTGCCGATCTAACGTGCGTGCTTCTCGCTAGCTGTGCATCACCTGTCGCCAGCTCGATAAGAGATACTGCCAGGTGTAGCGCCTCCTCCGGGCTCAGCTCCAGATTCTTGGCGTGCATATCGCTGAGTTGGCCGTTTGTTGCGCGGAGTCTAAGAGTGCCGTCTCCGAGTCGTCGTAACTGTGCGGCACCTTGCTTGAAGTCGAAATTTCGGTGCTGACTCACGATCCTTTCAGTTCCAGTTCCTGTAGACGGCTGTAGTAGGAATTCACGTCTACGTCGTGGTAGCTGACATCCTCACTTCTGCCTGAACCTCCGCAGACGGGACAGGTGATGGTATTACCCGCCATCGGCTTACCCTCGGATTCGGCTCTTTCGCTGACGGTCTCCTCTCCCCAGCAGGCGTCACATTTACCGGCGGCCGACATATGAGACGTCACTGTGTAGCTGTCCCGAGCCAGCTTTCCGCATCGGCACACGACTACCAGGGGCCGGCCGTCCGTGCTTACGCGTTCGAACCAGTGGAAAATGTCCGGCCCGAATTCGGCCAGTTTCTTGAGGCTTCCGTCCTGCTGAGCCTCGTAGATGGTTGCTGTGCCGTCCCTTCGGTTGACCTCAGAAGCGGTATCTTCAGCCTCGCTATATCTGGAATGGGCGAATTTATGTTCTGGTTGTCCGGGGTGCTGAAAGATCACCCGGTAAGGTCTAGGTATTCCCATTGGTGTTACTCCTCTGTTGCAGTGCAGACGATCCGGACTGAAAATCGGCCCTGGGCGAGGGCGTAACAGATGTCCACTATGAGACGGTTCTGCTCTTTGACGGTTTGATATGATTCGTGCGTCTCGCCTGTGCGGGGGTCGATCCACACAGACAGATCAAGAGCCGCTTTCCCTCTCGTGCCGGTATTGTTCTTCTCGCCGTACTGTGTAGCGATACGTGGCGGAGGGGGAATTAATCCGGAAACTACCTCCCTCACCAGTGCCCTGATCGCATCAGTTCTGTTTGAAAGCATTCCTCTCTGTACGGTCCTTAAAGCCGCCTCCCAGATCTCAGGGGGAATTGCGAACGCGTGCTCTTTCCTATGCATGGTTACCTCCTTCTAGCTGACGTCGCTACCGGCCCCGAAATTCGAGGCCGGCACCGAGACCAGCTAGTTTTTAGGCTTCTCGTGGTGTGTGGTGCAGTATCCCCGGAGGGACCGATCGTCGGCGGTCACGCCACAGTATTCCGTCTCGTTGGGCGGCCCGGAGGTCTGATAGGTGCACAGACCGCGCCGGTACAGCTTCGCGGTCGGGAGCTCTTGACCTTCGATGCCGTGGAACAGGTTGTAGAGCTCGTCGGGGATGGTTCGGACGTCGGGTTGCTTGATGACCTCACTCAGTCGCATGGATTCGGACCTCTCTTGCGTGGGTGTGCCCTAGCGTCCTAGCAGGGCATCGCTACGGCCGGACCCGCACCCCCGATAGGTAACGGGTCCGGCCGCACCGGACTAGCTAGGACTGCTCTGGACCCAATCCTCAGCGCGGTCGATGATCTCGCGCGCCAGCTGGGTGATCTGAGTCCTGACCGGCTCCCACGGCTCGTCATGCATGGTGACGAGGCCAAGACGCCGGATAACCTCGGCATCGATCCTTGAGGCCAGCGCCGAGGCTTCGTGCGCTGGGTTGATGAAGATCACCCCTGTGCCGATCGTCAGGAGGATCTTCTCGGCGGCACGAACGATCGGGCCCCGAGCGGCGTGCTCGGTGTCGGTCACCATCTCCTGGATCAGCTCTGCGCATGCTGTGATCCTCCCGGCCGCCCATTCGAGCTTTCTGGTGGAGGGCGCCGGAGGCGGGGGAGTCTGGACCTCGTCTACCTGCGTAGTCATGGATGGGTCTCCTCTTGCGTGGGTGGTACAACTATGCCCGCCGGCCGGGGAACGTGTGGCCGTAGGTCAGATGGAACGTGCAGTCACCGGTTAAGGACGCCGGATCGCTGCCCTCAGGGCAGTAGACGTCAGGATCAACAGCGGTCAGCGTGGAACACAGCCCTTGCTCGTACCTGGCTGCCTCTTCTGCTGTGAGCTTCCCGACTAGGTGAGCCGGCAGAATTCGGGGCTGACCCTGAAGGGTCTTAGGGGCCCTCATAGCCCCTCTTCCCTGTGGTCGTCTATCCATAGCGGTGCTCAGTGCAGTGACCCCAAATGCTGTTTGAGTTTTCAGGCTCCCCGCAGTGCGTAATGCGCGGGTATTTACCTACATCCATAGGACACAGCCCAGCCTCGTAGAGAGCTCGCTCCCGCTCGGTATACCGAGTCGCGTACACTTCGGGCAGATCGCGAGTCTTCATGCTCGCGATCTTTTCTCTTGTCAGTTCACCGTGAGGTTCGGTGTAGATGAATGACATGACCCTTACCTATCCTCTTGCGTGGGGGGGATCGGCTGACCTTCCGGCATCCCGGTGTCTTGGCCGATTTTGAGCATGAAAAAGCCGGGCCCTCGGTGGAGAACCCGGCCTGGAAAACGGGGGAAGAGCTAGAGGTTCTTCCATTCTCCCTTGTCGTTCTTGTACTGAATATCCGTACACCCAGCGTTGCGGGCTCCGAATCCGGAGAGGGGGGCGAATTCCCACTCGATGCATTCATCCGATGCTGCTTCCGGACTGCCGTCGGCGGGGCCGATGATGCGCCCGGTGTAATAGAGCTCGCCGTCGTCGTCCAGCATGCGAAACTTCTCACCCTTACCGGCCTTGAGCTGAGCCTTAATCTCGGGGGAGATTCGGCGCGGTCCCATGGTCCCGGTGTCATTCCGCTCTTCAAAGCCGGAATTCGGGTTGTACAGGTGGTCTTTGTCGATGATCCAGCCGTAAGCAGCGTAGTCACTCATGGTCTTACCTTTCTACAGGGGCTAACGGACACTCCAGCCGCCCCGTGCCAGCCCCGAAATTCTGGGCTGGCACGGTTGCCGGGGAACCCGTTAGCTCTTGACGGTCTGTCCGGTGTTCTGAGTGTCGGCAGCATAGAGAGCGCCTAGAGCGAAGTAGACGACACGTTCTGACTGGCCGAAATCACCAGCAGCCGGGAACACCTTCATGCCGAGAGGTGTTTCTGCCCTGAGATCGATTCTGCCGTCTTCGTTCTCGCCGATGATGAGATAGCCGATCAAGCGAAGCTTGTCGTTGTACACGCCGTAGGACATCAAGCCGGGGGACCGACGAAGGGTGTACTTCTCCTCCGTCCAGGCAGCGTCATACCGCTCCGCTTCCTTGATGCCGAACACCTTCTCAAGTGCGGCGATCATGGTCCTGTCTCGATTGTCGAGTGCCTTCATGGGCTTCATGGTTTTACCTCTTTCTGTGGTTTTTGGTTAGAACTGTGAGTTCTTGCGGAAAACGGCGATCTCCCCAGACCTGAGCTCTATCACGCTGTAGTCCTGAGCGATGCCGCGTCCTGCCTTGTCCCAGTCGATGCAGGTGAACAGCCAGTTAGGCACTCCGTCTTCGTCGGCCCGCCACTGGGCGAATTCGGCATAGGTGCCGAACGTGCCCTGCCAGACCTCCGCGAACCTCTCCGGCATCTTGTCGGGGAGCCCGTGAGCCAGCTCTCCAGCCGCCAGGAGCCAGGCCATGAACGCGCCGGGGGACTGCTGCTCTTCGGCGATCTGGGCGAGCTTCCAGATGTAAGCCAGGGACAGGCCGAACAGGTCGTTACCCTCCCACGCGTCACCGCTGTCCTTGAGCCTGTAGGCGTCTCCGAACGTCTCCCGAATCTCAGCCTTAGCCTCGGCCAGGTCGTCGTTGAGAACGTCGTACGTGAGCTCGTCATGCGGCTGTCCGCCGCGTGCCGCCGTGATGGTGATCTCATACTCAGACATGGTGTTGCCTCTCTTGTGTGGGTTTAGTGGGACTGGACGCGAGCCCGAACTCCCCCTACGGAATTCGGGCCCCATCCGGACCCGCTAAGAGTCCTGGTCTGCCAGTGCTTCAGGGGTGAGCAGCCAGAGCTCTACCCGTCGCAGGTGTCCATTCTTTATGGTGGTTTGAGACAGGCTGCTTTCCATGGCAACCCACGTTGCACCGTTGGGGTTTGGTAGGGCGTTGAGATCCTTAAGAGCGTTCTCGATAATGGCACCGTCGTTCATGATTCCTCTTTCTCTTTCGTGGGGGACAGGATTTCCCGAATGAATTCGATGGCCTTTTCCGGATCTTTGGTATCGATACCCGCATATTCTCCTTCCTCGCAACACTCGTAACGGTCACTGTCTATGAGTACTACTACCTTCCCCGATGAATGCGGAATGTAAAGGACTTCGGTACCCATGCGGATAGTAGCGGCTCTATGTGCTGTGGCTATCTCGGCTTCGTCGAGAAGCTTTCGGAACGCAGCCACCGTTTGCTTAGGGGTCACTTCCATACCTCCGAAAATCGGGCCCTAGCAGATGAACACGTAATGCTTATGTGTATCGGGGTAGTTCTCGCAGACGTAGGAGTTAGGCCGTTCGTCGCTCTCGTCTAGCTGCCATTTCGATTTGATACCCGTAGGGACTTCGGCATTCAGTAAAGGGGTTGCTTCCTCTGCCGTGAGGCGGGTACAGACCACGGCACCGAATACCGATACGCGTAGAACTTCGAAGTCAGCCGGATTTTCTGTCATATCTCCTCTTAGAAATCGGGCCCTAAGCCGGCCGGTTAGAGCATGCCGGACACGGCCTGTTATAGACGTGCTCCCTGCCGTCGACAGGCATCGGAGCGACGGCGTACCCCTGGTCGTACCATTCCCGCATCTTGCGCTGTGCGCGTTCGACGGCGGAACCGTTCGCACTGTCGTTGCGGACATGAACGGTTTCCTTCGTGGTTACTTGGAAGTGTTCGGGTAGTAGATCAGACACCTTGACCCGGTAGTGCTTTTCACCTGATGGGAATTCGTCGTCGATCTCGGCGAGATGTTCAGGGATGAAGACGCAGACAAGGCCGTCCCCGTATCCCGTGCTCTGTCCGTATAGATGGGTGGAGAAGTACGCTTCTTGCGTGTTCTCTTCAGAGGTCATGCGACGTTCACGCTCGATCTGTTCTGCGCTCTCAAGCGTGGTGCGGTGATACAGCTTCAACAACGCCACTGTGGTACTCCTCTTTCTCGAAAATCGGCGCCAACTATCTAGCTGACATCGGTACCGACGTATACCTAATGGGGTAGACGCCGGCACCGGACCGGCTAGGGGTCAGATATCGAAATCGGTTTCGTGCATGTAGTCGTCGAACTTCCCGCCGAGAAAAAGCCGCAGCTTTTCGATCATGGCGAGGTTTTCGTTATACACCTTCCATGCTTTGTCGACGTGGTCCCACATGTCACTTTCAGAGCGAAACCTATGGATGTCAACCTCGTAACACTGCCGTGCCCAGTCGGGGAAGTTTTCGCTACTGATGATGCCGGTAGCTTTGGAGACCAGGGCGGCGAACACATCCTTGACATCAGGGCGGGTCATTCCGTTACTGACAGACCCCGTGTGTTCTACCGTGATGTTTGTTCCGTGAAGATTGGTCGCAAGCAGGAGACTCCACGTGTAGCGCTGTCCGTCTTCGTCTCTGGGGTTGTCGACGACCTTAGAGAGTTCCTTGCCTTCCCATTCGAACATGATCCGAATGCCATCCTCTGCCATGCGCTCGGAGAGGGTAGGGGAGTCAGTCATTGGTGGTGCCTCTCTTTGTGGGGGCCCGTATGGGCCTAGCTGACATCGCTACCAGCCCCGAATTTCGGGACTGGCACCGGATCGGCTAGGAAGGGGGACGGTGGTCGTTGCCGTTGTTCTCCTCACACTCTTCGCTGTCACTGTCGGTGGTACGCCACGTCTGCTCTGAGTCCAGCTTGATTTCCTTGTCACAGTGAATGCAGTTCGCGCCGTTCATGCCGCTGAACCATTCCTCGCAGAAGAGCACGAATGCTCGCATCTCAGAGGGCAGGGTTATCTTTCCCGTGGCGAGGTCACGAACACCGATGTTCACGTCACCCTCAGGGCCATAGCCGTTGACTCGAATCTGTGACGTACCGGGCTTCCAGGTGAACGCCACATCGCGGTAGGTGTACCAGTAGAAGCGGGTACCGTCGCCATCCTTGACGAACTGGTAGTTTTTGTTCTCACACTTGCCGTTCTTGTGGCGCGCCTCTCTCGGCGCGGTAGGGTCATCGCTGACGGTGCGTGAAGTCATGTCGCCCTTGATTTCGCCGCCGCAGAATCCGCACGTGTAGTACTTAGGCATGGCCTTACCTCGTATTCGATAGATGGTGAATGGGAGCCCTAACGGGTTAGGCGTGAGCCCGAATTTCAGCACCGAGATTCGGACTCCACTTAAGGCCGTTAGGACTCGGCGAGTCGCTCCGTATTGTCGTCGTAGTAGTGCTCTCCAACCTTGCGCCATTCGACATACAGGAGAGCATTCCGGAAGATTTGCCCGGCCAGTGTGTTCTCGTCCTTCAGGTTGTCCGTCAAGTCGTTGACGAGATCTTGGACGGCATCACCGACGAGTCGGTGATAGCTCACGGCGTCGTACCGGCTCTCTTCGGGGTTGTCCTTGTCGTACCCATTCTCTGAAAGCACTTCGATGGTTCGCTCGTTCACGGCGTCATACAGGCTCTCGTCGTTGTCGAAAATCTGGATCAGGTCGTCAGTCATGGTGTGTTCCTCTCGTCTGTGTGCAGCATAGTGAGCCCTACCGACAGAGGCAGGGGTGTTGCGAGTCTCTGTCCTAGCAGACTCCCCGCGACACCGTGCCAGAGCCCAGATTTCGGGCCGGCACGGTGACCAGAGGCACGGCTAGGCGTCTGCCGGCTCACGTGTGGGGATGCACTGCCACATGTCCCATGCTTGCCAGCGTGCGTACTCGTCATCGATGAAGTACGGGGATGTGTAGTCGCCGGTAAGATCCATCTCGGTAAGAACTATGCCGATACTGGCAGACTCTACAACTTCGTAGTCTGCACACTCTTCCATGCCGACGTGATCAGGACACGTGCGATATACGGTCATGACCCATGCCCGATATTTACCAGCGAAATACTTGGCTAGGTCATCTTCCGAATAGCCGATGTAATCTCTCGGATAGTTCCTGTCTTCTTCGACGCGCACCACGTAGTCAGTAGTGCGTGCCATCAGCTGACGTCGCCGGTTGGCTGACTGTGTCATTCGAACGTGCTTGATAGTCATGATGTTCTCTCTTGCGTGGGGTTGTGAGACTGTCAGGCCATAGGACGGGCCCCGTTTTCCCCCTCCGAGAATTCGGGGCCCGCGATATGGTCAGGCAGGCTAGAAACCGATGCGCCTAGGATCGATGCCCATTTCTAGGGCGTATATCTCTTCTGCCCGATCGACTATGAGTAGCTCCATCTTCACGTGTGAGAATCCGGGGCTAAGTCCGTAGATCTCTTTGACCACGGGTAGCGCGTTCGCTCGCGCTTTCCTCTCAGTGTTTCGCCACGTGCGGACAATTGCAGGATGCAACCCCTTGCGGATTGCCGTCTCACGACCGACCATGCACCGTGCAGCGCGATCGATCAGCTTGTCCAGCCCGACACCGGGAACGGTAATGGTCATGTCTGATCCGAGATGTTGACGTCCAGCCACGTAGACAGACCAGGAACCCATTCGTTCCGCTGGTTCTGCCAGCAGTAGGCATATTCGCCGGATCGGTCGTACAAGTGGACGGTGTAATCGGTGACGCACAGATAGCCGGCGACATAGGCGCCAATCATCACTACCTTGTCGAATAACGTTTCTTCGTGGTCCGTTACCTCTACGGTGACCGTGAATCGCTCGGTTTCGAAAGTCTCGGTAAGAGCCGGGGAACGTCCACCCATGTGGATAAGCATGGTTCTACCTCTTGCGTGGGGTTGTGGTGGTGCTGGTTTTCGGGCACGAAAAAGGGAGCCGGGTGGAAAGTCCGGCCCCCTACGAAGAACGGCTAGTGGTTACTCGTCATCCTCTGACAAGTGCTCGCACGCGTCCCCTGCCTCACACAGCCACACGTACAGCCGTGAGTTGCGGGAGATGTCCAGCGGGAACATCTCGCCGACCAGCTTGAGAACCCTCTCCGGCCAGAGTGCCGGGTTTTCCTTATACACGGGCGCATCCAGCTTGTCGGTCTCATCGAAGTTCATACGCGCGTGGTCCAGCTCTTCCGAGCGGGCCCATTCGGTGAGGGCATCGCGCGATGCGTCCAGCTCGTTGCCGTCGTTGCCTGCCTCACGGGCTTGCTTGGCAACGTCGCGCATGGCGGTAGCCGACTCGTAAGCCGATTCCGCGCATCGCTTCAGTTCGTCTGAGACCTGATCGGCGAGTCCGCCGCTACCGGTCACCTCGGTAGCCGTGCCGAATTCGTTGTACCCGTCGGGACCGTGACCGGTGAGGCCGGTAGCGATGTGCCAGTGCGTAGCGTTCTCAGTCATGGTTGTTGCCTCTCTTGTGGTTGGACTAGGTCACCCTAGCTATGAAGGGGTCCGACGTTCCTGCCGAATTTCGGGCCCCATCAAAGCTGAATGGTCTAGAGCATTGCCAGTTGTGCCTCTGTCAGGGGCTCGCGATCGTCTTCGGTGTTCTGGCAGGCACACTCAAGGCCGTGCCAAAGGAAGTCACCGCAACCGACGCACCAGACGTCATAATTGGTTTCACTACCTCCCGGCCATGCGCCCCATGAGTAGGTGTTTCCCTCCCTGTCGGTGTGCTCTCCGGCGTCCGAAACTGCGATTCCGGTGATCTCCAGGATTTTGCGAGCCATGCAGTCGAATGAGCAGAAGTAACGAACGTCTTCGGTCTGTCCGTTGCGACCGCTGGTAAGGATGTGAGTCGTCATGGTTGTTACCTCCTGCTAGTGGTTTACCGCCGAGCGGATTTAGCCGTGCCCGATCTCCCCGAAAATCGGCCACGACTAGACACGCTAGATGGATGACGTGACGTCGTTGTCCCCTTCACAAACTTGGATGCTGTATCCGGTGTCGCTCATAACGCCGGTAGGCGCCTCACCATGCTTTTCGGTGAAATCGGCGATAGCTTCCGCCATGTAGGTTTCAGCGAATCGATGTGCAGAATCGAAAGCGTCATTTTCGTAGAGAAAAGTTAGCTTTCTATCGTCGTCAGCATGGTTAAACGGGTCTAGGTGGACTTCGTATCCGTCCTTAACCTTAATGACCTTTGCACCTCCGCAGTAGTCGCCGGTTTCGTTCCACACACGGTATTCGCGGATTTCATCCATTTTTTCGGCTCCTAACTCGATGTTCTAGGGACGTGTCCCTACCCCTGACAGATAGGGACACGTTAGGGGGTTATTCTCCGTAAGCCTGTACGTAGTTGAGGTGATGCATGAGCTCATTGACGGGCTTACAGATAGTCCAGATCGATTCGCCGACGGATTCCGGCGTGTCGGCACGGTTCACGTAATCGGTGATGGCGTCCAGCGCTTCCGTGATCTGTTCGTCCGCATCTTCGACGCTCAAGCCGTCTTCCTGCATGTCAATGAGAACGTTGTACGCGTTCATGATGAGATTGTGTGCGGCAATGGGAAGAGCTGCACGTGTAATGATGTTGTTGTCCACGTGCTCAATAGCGGTTGTGAGCAGTTCGGAAGTCGTTGCCATTTTTTCGGCTCCTGTCTGAGAGGTAGGGAAGGTATCAGGCTGCAAGGGAGAGCGTAGGCCACCCCTTGACCGGCCGGCGGGACTTCTTCCACTGGCAGACGTAGACGTCCAGAGCGATCAGGGCCCCGTACAGGTCATCCCGCACGTTGTCCCAACCGCTGACCGACGTAACCTTGTCGGCCATGCTGGTGATCTCCCTACGGATGGTGTCCACACTGGTGATCGCTCCGGTGTGCATCATGGTCTGGAGAGCCGGACCGACACCGTCCAGCATGATGGCGAGCGTACGCGCCGTGTCGTCACTGATGTACTTACGTCCCTTGACACCGTGAATCACGTCGCGGATTTCGGGCATGACAGTCTGAAGAAGAGAGGTCATTTTTCGGCTCCTAACCTAGGGCTGTTGACGTTAGTTCACTACCGTGCCCGAACCCCGAATTTCGGGCACGTCTAGTCAGCTAACGTCACATGGCATAGACGTGAATGCCGCCCTTGTCTGCGGTGCAATGCCATGGCAGGAATCGCTTTGCGATCATGGTGAGGTATTCACCATCGTTGGGGTAGCCACCATCCCAGTACCCGCAACCCTCTTCGTTGCGGGTCATCACGAAGTCGTGACCGAACTGTCCAGCCTCATACTTAGGCGGGATGTTCCACGTGTGCATGACCATACGTGCGACGTCGCGAACGATTTCGTAGGCGGAATCCGGGGTCAGGTTGTTCAGCGTGAAGAGGTCACGCACCTTGCTTTCGTCCGTACCGTCTTCCCTGGCGTTCTCGATGGCGTTGTTCAGACCAGTTGTGGCGATACTCGTCATGGCGTGCTCAGACGCTATTTGGATGAAATCGTTCTGTTCGTCGGTCATGTTCGGGTACGTGGCGCGCACGGTTGCGACTGCTTCGACCATGAGCGTGATGTGGTTACGCATTTTTCGGCTCCCGTCTAGAAACACTGATCGGATGACCAGCTAGAGACGGACACACTAACGAGAGTGTGTCTCGTCTAGCCGACTCATCTAGCAGTACTGGCTACTAACCATTACCCACAGACCAGGACCCAAAGAAACTTCAAACCAGTCCCAGTTAGGGGAGAACCAACCTTCCAATTCTCCTAGGGTTAACTCACGTCCATATTCGTTCAAGATCCCTTGAAATATTTCTTCATTCACGTCAAATGACGCGTATCCCGTTTCCCTGATAGCGTTTCCTCTGGAGTCCAGAATGAACGTGCGAAACAGGGTTTCGTCGGTATCCATAAAATCGGCTCCTAACCTAGAGACTCTGGGCTTAATCCCATTAGTGGATACACGTAACGAGACGCGTATCCAATGACAGGATCATGCGATGTAGGTTCCGACAATCACGCGTTCGCCATTCTCGACATAGCGAACCAACGTCGCCGAGAATGCGGAATCGGCGCTGCACCCATTCCAATCACTGAGATTGCCGTTTCTGTCGGTTCGGGAGAATTGACTGAGGTCATACAGCGTTCCCCGGTAGCGGAAGAATTCGGGAGACTCTTCCCCGGCATCGATCTTTTCCCAGTCGTGATAGCCGAATTCCTCACGGTCTTTCTGTGACAGTTCGTTGGCATAGATCACGTCACGTGGAACGTTGTTTGTGATGATGCGTGGCCTGTCTTCACTCATGGAATCGGCTCCCTGCTAGGTGTTCTGAGAATGTGATCTCATTAGTAAGCCGACGTATCTAACCCAAATTTCGGGCTAGGGACGTCGACCTAGTGACAAGATCATTTCCAGGGCTTGCGGTGAATCAGTTTAGCGTTCCTGGTCGGGTCAAGAGTGTCCGCGCACTGGTAGCACACCCGCCGGTATCTGCCAGCGAACGACAGAATCAACGCCCAATGGAAGCCACACCCGAACGTTGGGCAACGGTCGGGGTTGTGTGTGATGGCCTTCATAGCGTCAGAGAGATTCGTCGCGAGCATTTTTCGGCTCCAATCTAGGGTTTTGAGCATGCGCCCATTAATGGCCGTACGTGCGAGACGTACGGCCAATGACGGATTCACATGTTCTATCGTCCGTACCCGTTGAGCTCTGCCAGGATGAACAGACATTCAGTCACGGTTGTGACGGTTTCGGGGTTCTCGAATTCGGCGCCTAGGTTGTCACGCCACAACCCGGAAATGATCTCTATGAGCTCATTAACGCTAGCCGGACAATATTTACTCATCATGATGTCTATTGCCAGCGCCGACACTTTGTATCGGCCGTGCTTCGGGATTTCGACTGTGATGACGTTGTCACTCATAAAATCGGCTCCTGTCTGTGGTCTGCCATCTTCATGCACGGGTGACCATACCCGTACGACGAACCCCGTAGGGTCCGTTTCGGCTAGTTGGATCCCGTGATTCTGCGAATGTCCTTGTTCGTCAAACGTGACGCGTAGATTTCGTTAAGCAGGATGTCCCGGAATTCCTCTGATGACGTGATCGTGCTTACGACCGTAAGCAAGTCGGTCGTGTCCCAGCCGGCGTAGTGGTTCCTAATGTCCCCGGTAAGCATCCCGTTCGGTGGCGACATTTCGACGTCCATGGATTTACCTCCTACTGAATTTTCGGGCTGAATCTAAGCGACTCTAGGGGGAATCGAACCCTCTCTAAGCATGTGCTATATGCTTATCCCGCCATCGGGTCTAGAGCCGTCGAGTAGTTCCCGTGTGCTTAGGCGTGACGGACCTTGCATTCTCACGGGGTGGCTAGCAATGCATTCGTGTTCCAATGTGACCTAACACTGTTGGGGGAACGCACATCTAGCGCATCTTCGGATGACACTTCCGTCTTTTCCAGACCTACCGTCTTACGCAAACATCGCTGCGATAGGCACGTATTCATGCCATCCCCGGTCACGTGCTGGAATCCGTCGCATTCGAATTCCGGCGTATGTCCGGTGCTCCCTAGCGGGTGGTTCGCACCATAGGGAGACACAAACGAGACCGTTAAGTCTCTGCCAAGGACTATGTAGCCCTCCCGCTGTTGTGGTTGGTTCACGATCCATCCACGTTCGCAGTCGAATCTGTTTTTCCAGTGATTAGCTGGTCTTTCCTAACGCGTCGTGATGCGTAACCGGCTTACTCAGAGACCCTTCGCACGCGCCGCAACGTGCGAATTTTGGGCGTGCCGGCATAGGCGGGCCGCGAATCATCACTTACTCCTTAAGATCGTTGGTTGACGGTTGGTTGAACCGCATACGAAGAACATCGCCGTTTGGCAAGGTGCGAACGTCAAAGCTCCGTAGAAAATCGGCTCAAAGCCGTTTTCTGTCTGCGAGCGTTGCCGCGTGGAATCCGAGCCGCCTCTGTGTTGCGCGTCTCGCGATTCCCTTAGGTGCCCAAAATCGGGGCTTGAGAGACGCTCTCGCGTTCCTCACCTTTCGGCGCGTGTTCTTCGTATTCGGTTCTCAAGTAGCTGTGAGTTTCGCGTCTCCGGTCAAGAGCCCCGGTGCCGCGTCCCTCTGTCGTGCAGACCAAACATTGCCAGACATCGTGGCGTGACGGAATACTTTTCATGTCACGGAAATGTAACGACAGTCGGGACGTCCCGTCGCTCGCGTCCACTTTCTGTCGGAATCGCGGCTTGACCTGCAATGATGCACGGCCAAAGGCCGCGATACGTGATCTTGCCCAGTCGAGAAATCTCTCTTGATGATCTTGTTTTTGGGCTTGCGCACCCCTTCCCGCGCACCGTTCCGCCCGTCCGCTCGCGTGCCGGCAACCAAGATCAATGTCTGTTTCGTGCCTGAATACGTAGAAAAATTAGCTGAAATAAAACGGTGCGTCTCGTCTTACCTTGCGCTGGCGCAGCTATGCAACGTGTTGCGTAATGCGGAACGATGCGCCGAAATCGCTCTCTCAGCTGATCTCAAAGCCCTATTTTGATCATGATTTAGCAGCATGTTGGAAGTGCTGTTTTGCCTGCTCAATCCGCTTATAGATGCTCGCGTTTTTGGCGCTCTCACGGAGTCAAGATCAAATCGCTTAAAGATCTTGAAAATTCGGCGCTGATCCGGCTTCCCCTACTCACCTGCACGTCTCCTCAGTGCCGCCTATGCCGGCACGCCCCGTACCAGTACTCCCCAGAGCTCGCGTGCCCAGAGCTCGGCGCCCAGAGCTCGGCGGAAATCGGCGCCCAGTCCAAAGGGGGACGTCTACAGGCAAGGGGGGGTGTCTGGAGACAGGGGGGGTGCCGTGGGGAGAGGGAAGGGGAGAGGCGGCATGGGAAGCCGTAGAACGCACACAGAGGAGAGGAGAGGGGAGAGGGGGGAGACTCGGCGCATCTCGGTAGGCCGTAGGCCGTACAGAGGCACTGAGAGGGTTGCTCACAGAACGTGACTCGCGTGCTTGCTCACACTCGGTAGTCGCCCGCCAGCTCGGTTGATCAGCTACCCACAACCCCGAACCCCATGGAATCCAGGCAGCATTGCCAGACTCTCGCCAAGATCATTTAGACAGTGCCGGCGGATTTCAAGATCATTAACTATCGCCCTCACTATCATGATCTTGCGCTCACCTTGCCCACACGTGCCTATGTGCAGCTCACAGCCTCACGCATGACCATTCTTAGGCGTTGGCACGTGTGACAACTGGTCACACGCGTTCGGTCTAAGCCGCGCGCCGGCTCGCGATCGTTGCAAGGCTGTTACAAAGGCCCCCCACCCTTAAATGATCTCTGTCTGGGCCGGCCGCCCTGGTTTCCAGCACAAGAAATGCTATACGGAGGGTGACAGTGGCCTCGGATTCGCTTGCTTTTGCAAGCGGCCAGCAAGCACTTTTTCTCTACGCTGCGTGATAGAGGCTGGTCAGCTCGTCGAGCTTCGGAGCCGGGGCCGGAACGTCGGGTGTCGCACTTCTAGATCGTTCCGTTACATTCACAGGTGCCTGTGACTTCGGTGACCGAATGTAACGGAACGGTTAAGAAGTGCGCAGAGACTGGAAATGTGCTAGGAACTTGACACTATTGGGAACGCCGCGACGGGGTGTCCCGCTAGTGTCAGAACGACACTGGAGGACGTCATGACTGCTGCAACAAGGCACGTTGCTCCCCCGAGCTGGTGGGACGGCTTCATCGAAGAGGTTCGTCGCACCGGTCGGGTCGGCGACTCCTTGGAGTCACTGGGACTCAAGCGGACGGCACACAACTACTACACGTCCAACAACGCGAAGCTGGAGCAGCAGCTTGAACGGGCCGTCGAGGAAGGGAAGGAGAGGGACAAGCTCACACGTGTTGAGCGGGTGCTGGCGCTGCTGCGTACCGGCACGTCGGTCAAGGAGGCGATCAGGGAGGCCGGCGAGACGAGAACTCGCTTCTACGTCCTGCTCGACCAGACCGGCAAGACGGCGGAGTTCGAGGAGATTCAGCGGTACTGGGAGGCCCGGCGGACCGGGTATCCCGAGGCGGTGAGGTGGCTCGATGAGCGCCTGGCCGACGACATCGAGCACTACGACGGTCACCCGGTTGTCCAGGAGGCACTGAACCGGGTGCGCGAGATCGTCGCCTTGTGCGACATCTCGTACAAAGACTTGGAGCAAAGACCTCGAACGTGGCTGCGGGACGCAGTCCTGCGCCTGATCGGGGGTGATTACGCAGAAGAGGACGGCCTGCCGCCGTTCCTGGAGACCACGGAGGTGTAGATGGCTCGGAGGGCGAAGTTCCTGCCGCCGGAGGTGGACGCTCAGATAGCTGAGGCGTACGTGCGCCGAGTGCCGCCCCGGCGGATTTGCGAGGATTTCGGTATCAGCTCGAACGCCCTCTTCGCCTCGCTGGAGCGCTCAGGCGTGCCGGCGAACCAGAGGGCGGAGATTAAGCGCGACATCTTGGTGTTGCACCGGGCCGGTCTGGACCTCCTGCTCATCAGACGTCTGGTCGGCAGGTCACGTACCACTCTGCGCAGAACCCTGCTCGCCTGCGGTGTGACAGACGAACAGATCGAGGCCGTCGAGGCGGCTGAGAAGGCGCGACGAGCGGAGAAGCCGCCACGTCAGCTGAAGTCGGACGAGGTCGAGCGGAAGACGAAGCTCGTCGACGACCTGACGCCGACCTACTCGGTGCGTCAGATCTCTGATTGCACAGGGATCCCGAAGTCGTCGGTGAAGCGGTACCGCAGGCTGGCCAAGGAGCAGGCGTAGGTGACTCGGCCGAGTGGACCGGGGAAGCAGACGCTAGAGCTGGACGCGGAAGTCGTCAGGTTGTACTGGCAGCCTGGCAGTTCGATCAAGTCGATATGCCGCGAGCTCAGTATCGAGCCGCCCAGGATTTACCGAGCGCTGGTGCGGACTAAGACGCCTCGGAAGAACAATGAGCACCGTCGGCTGATTCTGCTTCTCAACCGGGCCGGCGTCGAGCGGATCATCATCGCACGGATAGTCAACAAGAGCACTGACTGTGTGCGGAAGGTCATAGAAAACGCGAATAAGAGGGCGTTGCGTGAAAGCAAGACGAAAATCCAGAGTCGGATTCAGTAGCGTTATTCTTCCACTGTCAGCAATGATGGGCGGCGCGTTGTCTCGGGCCGAGATCGACTTTTCGTCTGATCAGATCAGTCATGGAATCTTGTCGCTGCTGGCCGCCGGCTGCTGGGCGTTGGCGATGCTCGTACACGCCCACGATATGAGCCCGAGCCCCGAAACCACGGGATCACTGGTCGGTATCGCTGTCGGCCTGGAGCTCATCAGGGCACTGATGTTGCAGAACTGGATTCAGGCCGCGTTGATTGCTGTGGCTACGGCTCTGACGGTTTTTATGCTCATACAGGAGAGCCGGGAGAACCGGTAAGCCAGACTGCCCGCTACACGGTTCTAAGGAGACGTAGGGAATGGATCAGGAAAAGGCTGAGCACAAGGCTCGGGAGATCGCAGCGAAGGTTCTCCAGACCAACGTCGGTACGTTCACGGTTGCTCGTTATCTCGGGATGAGCACCCCGTACACGCAGGGGCACGGCTCTAGGGTTCCTCATCCGAAGGTCATGGCGGTCAAGGATGCGTTGGACAAGTTGATCGTCGAGCTGAATCAGGGGTCGGAGGGGCAGTAAGTGAGTCCGGGGAGAAGGCGGCTGACGCCGGAAGAGGACTTAGAGATAGCTAATGCGTATAGGCGTAACCGTAGCGTCGCGGAAATAATGAAGACATTCAATGTATCTGATCATGGTCTTTATAGGTCGCTCGATCGCACAAAAACTCCTCGAAGAAATGTCGACAACGGCCGATTCTCGATAGCGACGGTTAAGGAGATCAAGCGCCTTATGCGGGATGATCCTAGCCTCTCCATGAAGGTGCTGGCCGAAAAATACGGAAAGACCACTATGGCCATGTACAACATTCGAAGCGGCAAGAGCTACAGAGACGTCCTTCCGGAGGATTAGATGGCCGTCGACTTCTGGGATCCGAACAAGAGGGAGATCCATGCTGAGGTCTCCGTGGCAGCCTTCGAGAGGCTGGCCGATTTCATGAGAGATAGGAATCTCGGCGTCAGCGCCGGCCTAGATCTCTTGATCCTGATGGCACTGCCCATGGGAGGGAAAAATGACAGACCGCTTCAATGAGCTCGTCATCCGCTGGGCCGCTGCGACGGAGGGTCCGTGGTGGTCTGACGAGGACGGCCACTACTACCGTCTGCATGGTGTTGCCTTTCGGATACCGCCGCAGGCGGGTGGGCTGCTCCCTGAGCAGGTCGTGAATTATCAGATTCTCAAGGCTCCGAAGAGCAGCAAAGTCTTCTCGCCGTACTGGCCGAACGAGGCCGACGACGCGTTCATCACACACGCTTGGGATGACGTCCGCTATCTGATCGATCTGGTGACGCGGCTCCGGAAGCTGCCGGAGCAGATCGCGACGGCGATCAGTGAGTCCTGCGGTGTCCCCCTGGAAGAGCACCTCGGAGGTCACTGCACATTTGAGGTGTGCGCGAAGATCGCCCGCGAGGTCGGCCAGGCTCAGCAGCAGTTGGAGGATTTCGACGACCTGCTTGATAGGTCGTCGTTGGGATCTCCAGAGGCTAAGTCGATTCGTGCTCTGCTGACGCCTGAGGATTTGGATCTGATTGAGCGGTTGGCAGAGAAGATTCAGCGCAAGCACAAGGAGCAGCCCAGGTAAGGAGGCCGGCGATGGGGGGGAAACCAGGGCCGGAAAGAAAGTTAACCGAAGCGCAAGATCAAGAAATAGCAGTACTGTACACAATCGGGTATTCAATAAGAGCTATATGCAAACAATACAAGGTTAGCGATCGCCCTATATATGATTCGCTCAGGCGCACAAAAACACCCCTTCGTGGGCTAAAGAAAGGTAAAACTCGCGAGAGGGTTTTAGCCTTACATGGCGAAGGAAAGACTCCTGAGGAAATAGCAGACGAGATCGGCAGAGAACCGAAAACTGTTTACTGGCATCTGAACAGGGAAGGAATTTATCTCAGGTCGGAATCGGCGGTTCCGGAGAAGCGAAAGCTTATTCGAAGGTTAAGTAGAAAACTTAGTGTTAGAGAAATAGCTGAAATGCTGGAAACGTCTGTTTCCAATGTCAATTATCATTTAACCGGAGACGGTAATGGACGGTCCTGACGACCTGACAGACGAGGAGCTAACCTACCTCCTCACCGATCACGGCGTTGACCTGCTGAGATTCGCCTACGAAGACAGGATTCCGGTCACGGAAGAGTTCCCCGGAGGCGGTCCTTATCCTCCGTACATCATCTAGGGAGAGGCGTAGGTGTCCGCCGAGGAAGATTTCATCGAGTACATAAACCTCGTAGACAAGATGGTCGATGCGTATTTCACTGACGAGGTTATAGCGGAGCAGTTGAATAAAGCTCTAAACAAGGTCGACAAAGAAAGGAAGGCCAATGGGATCCGCAGGGGCCCTCGAAGTGCAGTTTTCCGATGTGGTAGAAATCGCAAATCCGACTCTCCGAAGAATAGGACGTGGTTATAGCGATCCCGAAAAACAGGTCCAGCCGTTCATAAGGCATCGAAGAATCCGGGCTCGTAGAGTCTTCCCGGTAACCATTACCCATATCCAAAAGCCGCTCACCGTCGATGACCTTACCGACGGCATGCGCCGTGTCGTCGTCCAAGAGTGCGCGCGACGAAAGATCTCACCGGAATCGGTGAAGGTACTGTCCCCGACCAAGGTCCTAATTCCTTAGGAGCGCGATGGATGACGATGAAGTCAGCCGCCTGGTAAAAGAGATTCTGGCCGACAAGGACTACAAGCATCTGGTCGATGTCGCCGGGATCGTATTAGATTACGAGAAGCTGCTGAGTGAAGGCCACGAGGTCATCAAGCAAACCGAGTTCGCTCAGTTCGGTGCTCGTAGGGTAGTGACCTTCGTCAAGCATGTTGAGCAGTTCACCGGCATGGAGATTCTGCTGGCTACACTGATCGGCAACAATTTCCCCGGAATGAGCGAGACGGATAAGTACGGCGTCTCCAGGTGGCTTATGCACTGTCTTCGGCCAAAGCCCGCCGATGGATCTTGACCAGTACGCCAGGCTTTGCGCCTGGGCGACGAGATTCGGCCTTTGCGACGATCATGTGGCCGAATTCTCCTGGCAGGTTTATGAAGCCGGATGCCTCGATAAGCCGGATAGTTGGGTAGAGCTGCTCACCAACTTCCTGGTCGACGAGTATGCACGTACCGGCAAGGCCGTACAGCTGAATCGAGAGAACGCTGAGATCCAGCAACGTATGGAGAGATCGACGAATAACCTGATCGCCAAGTACGGAAAATCCGGGCGAGTGAAGGTGACGGAAATCAAGGGGGGAACATCATGATCACAGTGGCGAACGCCACCATCTTTGCCATCGAAAAGCACGAAGGCCAGCTGGACAACTTCGGCGTCCCGTACATCGACTCCCTGATGCGGGTGCGCGAGGCTCTCTACGAGCACGGGGACATGGCTCAGGTCGCCGGCGTGCTCAGCGGCATCCTGAGGATCACTGACACCTCAGTCGCAGACCTCGAAAAGCTCGGTGTGCCAACGGTCGTCATCGACGCGATCGTCTCGGTGACACCCAAGCCTAGCGAGGAGTACTTCACCTACATCCGCCGGGCGTTCGCGCACTCGATGGGGCGGCTGGTGATGCTGGCCATCGTCAACGACCGCCTGGCGGCGATAGAGCGGATGAACAACGACGGCACGCTGACCAAGGAAGAGCGAGACGGCGAGGTCGAGTTCCTGCGGGGTCGCTACATCAGGGCCCGCGAGTTCTTGGAGGCGGTGAAGATCAGCGCATGAGCACCGTCGTGGCGAGATCGGACATGCCGGTCAGCGATTTACGGGTACTGATAGCACTCCTTAGCCATGAGACGGTTTTGGCCAAGGACCTTATGGTGCCCGTCAAAATCCACCCGAGCCAGCTTTTCCTGGTGCTAGGGCGACTTATCGATCAGGAGTTCATCGACCAGCTCACTGTCCCGAGTCTGGGGCCGGGACAGTTTGATCGTCGGTATTACTCCTTGACGGAAGAGGGTCGTCGGGTCGCAGAAGAGGAGTTCGAACTGCTGTCACTACTTATGAGGGAGGCTAATCTGCGTGTCACGTAAACGATGGAGCCCTAGGGGAAAAGGGTTCGTCAACGTATTCGACCGTGGTTATGCGGCCATGTGGCTCCGGCCGGCCGGGGGGCAGCTGGATTGCGTCGTGTACGTGGAGGCCGGCCGGGAACCGAACACCTGCATCTGGACGATGCGGTGCGACTACGACGCCCCGATTCTGGCTCACGTCTACGACAAGCCGTGGCGAGTCGGTTGGGTCGAAGAGCAGGGATCGGACGAGGCCTGGTTCGGTGCGGAGCTCGTCTCTAAGCGCATTCTCCAGGACGTAGCGCCTCGGAGAGCGCCGAAGGATCGCACCTACGCCCATCGCTGGAAGAGGCGTATGCCGTACCCCAGCGGAGAGTTTCTGCCGAAGAAGTTTCGGCGTCAGCCACAATCAGGGAGGCGAAGGTGACGACGTTAATCGGCTACGACACGGAGTTCCTTAACCTCGGGAGTACCTTGTATCCGATCTCTATCGGGTTGGCGTTCTCGACGGGGATCCACTACTACGCGGTCAATAAGGACATGCCGGTCAGGGCGATCGGAGCGAACGATTTCCTGATGGAGCACGTCTGGCCGCAGCTGCCGCTGGACAAAAACGGCAACCTCGATTACCGGAATACGGTGGTAAAGTCCCTCGGCCGCATCGCCGAGGAGATCAAGGGGCTGCTCGAAGCCGAGGAAAACGGCTGGGAGCTGGTTACCTACTGCGGATCACAGGACGGCACGATCTTCGGCAATCTGTTTTCCAAAGGAATGTGGCCGGAAGGCTGGGGATGGTGGGTTTACGACATCGAGCAGGAAAGACGTAGGCTCGGCGTCGAGCTCCCAGAGCAGACAACGCTGCTGCACCACGCTCTCAGTGATGCGTCGTACAACCTGGCGTGCCGATTCTGGCTAGATGATCTGGCAGCGAAGACGCAGGTCGGTCGATGAAAATCAAGAAGCCGGAAAACGTGATCAGGCTTCTCGGCTCGTTCGTTACTGGGGCCGCCATCATGGTCGGCGCCCTACTCGTCTTTTTCGGGCACATCGAAGAGGCTGTGTGGCTGATTGTCTTCTCAGCCTTCCTTCTTGCCTTGGTGTTTCTGATGGACCAAAACGATCAGCTCAAGAAGGAAAATCTGATCGCCCAGGCCGAAAATCGGGCCTACCTCACGAAGTACGGTCCTGTGGACTGGTAGCTAAACCCCACGCAAGAGAGCTCTACATATACATGAGTGAGAAGAACGGGCCAGTGATAATCGTCGGTGTCGACGGTGTCCTTAACCCGTGGAATCAGCATCATCTGGGATTCGTCCGGATGAAGATCCGGCTTTCCACCGGAGAAGTATTCAAGGTCGCGCTTAACCACAACCACGGCAAGATGCTGATGGATCTGGCTAAGAAAACCGGATCCGAGCTCATGTGGGCGAGTTTCTGGAACGAACACGCGAATGAACATATCGGACGTCGGCTCGGGCTTCCTGAACTGCCCGTCATCCCCATCAGTGACGAGGTCAATCACATGCCTCGGCATAAAAGGCCGTCGACTGGCGCATGGAAAGTGCGATGCGTAGCCGAATCCGGCATGTTGGCCGGCCGCTCGTTCGTGTGGTTCGACGACGAACCAGAGGTGCCGGAGCTGGCGGCTTCGGACTCTCGACTCGGCCCGCACCTGGTGGTGCCGGTGCCGTGGGTCACAGGGCTGAACGTTGCCCATATAGCTCAAGCTGAGCGCTGGCTGATGGCGACGGCTGCACCCGTGTGACAGAGCAAAGAGCTCCGGTACTCGATCGAGTACCGGAGCTCTTTGTCGTTCTAGCCGGTCACCTGCGGTAGGTGGTTGAAGGCGTGAATTCCGGGCCGGACCACGGTTGCCGCGTCAGGATCCTTGCGATAGCCGAGAGCAATGAGCTTTGTGGCGTCAGCGGTTGGGGTTGGTGTGATGATGCCAGCCACATGCATGTCGGCCTTGAGGGTTCGGACGGAAACCTCGTCCGGCGCCGTGCCGACCTTCGCTACTGCCTCGGCCAGTTTCCAGATCAGCTCTAGCGTCGCTTCGATGGAGTAACGGTGAGCGAAATCGAAGCCCGCATCGAGCATGATCATGTTACTAGTCGACAGATTCGTTCCGACATTAAGCGGCTGGCGAGCTGGTGTCACCGCTGGCTTCTTGAGGATAAGGACGTCGACTCCGGCCAATTCGGCGATTTTCCGAAGAACCTCTGGGATGTCCTTCTTCTCGATGCTGACTACGCCGTACTCGTCTTCATCATCGATGTCGACCGTTCTGAAGACGACCATAGAGCCGTCCTCTTGCAGGCCAAGCCAATCACCGTCTTTGTCGGTGTAGATGGTGGTGTAGTCACTAGCTGCCACTGCTGCCACTGATGGTCCTGTCGATTTTCGGGGGGTCTGAGGGCTCTGTAGGACCTCCTAGGAGGACTACGAGAGCGAGGATGATAGCGAGTACTATTCCGGCGGCTATGGCGATCTCAGCGCTTTGTAGCCGCTTCTCGTAGTCGTTCACGCGGCCTCGTTCATCTCCCACGGCCACTGCTCGCGCTGCGAGGCCTCGATGCGGGCGATATTGGCGAACGTCTGATCCGTCAGGCCGCCCATCTCGTACATGCCGCGCTTGCCGTCCAGGGGAGTGGCCTTGTGGCCGGCGAGGTTGAAGCCGTAGAGGTTCACGTGAGCAGGAAGGTTGAATGGCTGGGCTGTCTGCCGGAAGAAGCTGTAGCCGGCATAGTCGCCGCGCGTCAGGATGTCGGTGGTCTGCATGTCCGAGACAACCACGATGCGGTCATGTCCCTTGTACGCCTGGTTCAGTGACGCGGAGAGCAGGGTGCCGTGACCGGCTTCGCCGACGCGCTTGCAGAAGCGTGCCGTCTCCCGCAGGACACTGGCGCCCTTCTTGATCGGGTGGTGGAAGGCACGATCAGCCCAACCATAGAGGTCGACCTGCTCACCCTTGGCCGCCAACGCGACGCCGAACATGGCGCCAGCCTGGACACGGTTGATCTTGCTTTTGGCGGACATTGGGACGTCCATGGAGCCGGAGGTGTCGACCATGACGAGCGTCCGACCGGGCAGACTCGGGATGTTGCGGACGCTGGCGTCCATGGCCGCGTCTAGCGCGGAGGCCCACTGTAGGGAGTCGGTGTGGAGGTGCGCCGACAGGAACCGGTACGGCAGCTGGCGGGAGCGAGCGACCTGCTCGGGGTCACCGAGCTTCTCGGCGATCTGGCGAGCGACCTGCCTGGAAATCCTGGCCTCGTCGAAATTCCTCAGGTTTCTGATCAAGGACATGTAGCCCATGGAGGGGATGATCGCCTCCCAGGCAGCTGCGTCCATCGGGCCCTGGAGCCAGCCGGCGACCGACTCCCACGTCATGCCGGCGGCCTTGAGCGCCTCGGTGCCTTCGTTGAGGAGGATGCGGCGGCGCTCGGCGACCGGCTTGCCCATGAGGTTGACCCGAGCACGAATCATGGGGAGATTCGGGCCGATGGCGATCTCGTCGCGGTTGTGGCGCTTGGCCAGGGCGTAGCCCATGAGGTCGTACTGCCAGGTGCCCCGGAACTCCTTGTGGTGGTAGGCCGGCTGGACCAGGTCGACGACGTCACCGAACCGTACCGAGGCCTTGTCGCTGTCGTACTTGAGGAAGCTGTACTCGGTCCAGAGTCGCTTGATGGCGTCGCTGATGCCGCGCTTGATGGAGATCGGGATGGGCTTGCCGTAGGTTGACAGCCAGTAGGCGATGAGCTCGCCGGGCTCGTCGGCGCGCTGGAGAACAGAGTCGACGAGCTTTCGGTTGGTGTAGTGAATCCAGTTGTGGCGGACCGTCATGCGCGAGGTGACGTTTTCGGTCCAGCCCTTGCACTCGTAGCACTTACTGGGGTTGGAGCAGGCGTAGTCGTGGTGACCGGCGTCGAGTCGAGCCTTGACGGCCTCGGCGGCGATGACGATGGAGACGGTCCTGATGTTGCCCTCGGCGCGGAGCCAGCGAGCGAACTGGGAGAGCCAGACGAAGTCGGTGACGGCGATCTCGCGCACGAGCTCGACCAGGCGCCGGGAGCGGTCGTCGCCGCTCTCGTAGGCGTTGTTCTCTCCATGGAACGTGGTGGTCGCCAGAAGGAAGAGCTCGCCCTTGGCGTCGCGGGTGTAGGCCGGGGCGCCGTTGCCGGTTCGGGTGTTGGGTCGAGTAGTGGTAGTCGTGATCAGACGTGCATGTCCTGACGTCTGAGTGGTCCGGGAATTGAGCTTAGGCATGAAAAACGGCTCCTCGCCGAATATGGGGAAATTCGGGAGGAGCCGTATATAAGAGAATCCGCGAAGCGGTGCCTGAGAACTAAGTCGGGGACAGTGTCTTACAGCCCGTGCTCTGCCAACTGAGCTACACCCCGGTTAGGTCAGGGTGGGAGGAATCGAACCTCCGACACCGGGCCCCCTTGAAGTATCTGTCACCTGCACTTCAGGCACCGCTCACGAAACTATATAGAGACCCCTCCCGAGAACTGTGTGCCGACAGTGGTGGTGCTTTGGGGTTTTCTAGTTCCCCGAGTGATAGCTGCAAAGGGCTATCTGTTAGAAGTATCTGTCGATCGTCACTTCGGGAGAGAAGTGTGGGTCCTTGCTGAAAACTATGTAGCTACGGAAGCCCTACCAATTGGGCGACAAGGCCAAGCGGCCTAGCACGGATTCGAACCACGAAGTAACCGTAGGCTGACACTTCAGCAAGGAAGTGCTCGCTCTTGAGAAAACTGGACGACGACGGAGACGTATGTCTTAGCCATTAGACGACAGGCCCGCGTGGTGGACCCGGCGGGAATCGAACCCACATTCTCTTTTGTTCAGAAAGAAGTAACCGTCATCTGCACTTCAAAAGAGCAAGTTTGTGAAACTTAGATGATGCTCGAAAACTAGTCGAAAACAGCACTGTTACGTTGCTCTGCCAACTGAGCTACCGAAGATTTCACCCCTCGGGCGGGACTCGAACCCGCGACCTACGGCTTAATAGGCGGAAGTATCTGTTCTCTTCACTTCGAGCGTCCTTTGAATCGGTTGTCCCAGAGAACTGGTGCGACGTTCCGGTGTTTTTCTTGGAAGGAAGTAACCGGCAGTGTCTTCACTTCTGGAACCTAAGCTTTTGCTGGCCCGCCCGACAACTGGTTAGACGGTCCGGTATTTTTCCCAAATTGAAGTAACCGGTTTGTCTGGCACTTCGAGCGGGCCTTGCAGAGATAAATCTATGGGTCGTCAACTCCGGATGCAAGCTGTGGGGCGACCACGCACAACCATAGTTGTCTCTTAACAACGCAGCTCTTGACATTCGTACGCTTGTGGGTATGGCAGGCGAGTACCACTTCACCTTTTATGCGCGGCGGCAGGTCAGCGAGACTTTGATCCGCAAGCGCGACGGCTCGCCGATCCCGATGGCCGGCTGGAGTGCGCGTATGCAGTGTCGTGACCGGCCTGGTGGGCGGCTGATGACCACCTTCAGCACCGAGGACGGCTCAATCGTCCTGGGGGAGAGCGACGGCACGGTCACGCTTGTGAAGTCGGATGAGGACACCGATTGGGTCGGCTGGCTGCACGGGGTCTATGAGCTCGTCATGATCAAGCCTGACGGTCAGGATCTTCCGCCGATTCTGCGTGGTACCTACTCGGTGGTTCCGGCGGTGACGCAGTGATTGAGACCGTCGAGATCGTCGCGCCGGAGAGCACCCAGATCATTGAGGTCTCTCGCACCGGACCTCAGGGCCCGCCTGGAATTGACGGCGGGAACTACACCCATACGCAGACGACTCCGGCTGTTATCTGGGATATCACCCACACCCTTGGCTACAAACCGAATGTCGTCGTCGAGGACATCGACGGCTACTCCGTAGACGCACTCATTTCCTGGCCAACCCTTAATACCGTTAGATGCGCCTTTGCTGCCACAATCCGTGGCAAGGCTTACCTCAGCTAGGAACTGTAGTGACTAAGAAAATGAACGCCGCCGGCGGCTACGATTTCTCGGCTTCCGAGCTGAAGAATATCGCGGCGGCCACGACCGGCACTTCGGCTGCGCAGTGGGCTCAGGTCCAAGACCTTGTCACCGCTCAGATGTCGAACCTGGATTACAAGGGTTCGGTCAGGGTCGCTTCTACGGCTAACGTGTCGATTACCTCGGCCCCGTCGACCCTTGACGGTGTGACGCTTTCTTCGGGAAACCGGATCCTGCTGAAAAACCAGGTCCTCGGTGCCGAAAACGGCATTTACACGTTTGCTGCCGCGTCTTCGCCATTGATTAGAGCCACGGACGCCAATGCCGATTCCGAAGTGACAGCCGGCATGTGGGTCACGGTGGAGGACGGCACGGCCAACCAGGACACCGCCTGGTGGCTGACGACGAACAATCCCATTGTCGTTGGCACCACGGCACTGGTTTTCTCTGCGTTCCCGCCTCCGGCGATGGCTTCGCTGAGCAAGTACACCACCACGGGCCCCAGCTCGACCGGCACCACCTGGACGGTTTCTCACAGCCTCGGCACTAAGGCGGTTGCCGTGTCGGTGTGGGAGGTGTCGACTGATGAGGAGATCGACGTGCATAAGGTTGCGACGGACACGAACACGATTACGCTCACCTCGGCAGCCTCCATGTCTTCCAATGCTTACCGGGTTGTCGTGATCGGCTAATGGCGAAAAAGCTGGGAGCTGCTGGCGGCTACAGCCTGTCAGGCAGCCAACTTATTGATGTGGGCAGTCCGTCGGACACTCATCACGCTGCTAATCAGGGCTATGTCGATTCAGCGGCTGCCAGTGCTGTAGCTGCGCATGAAGTTGAGGAAAACCCACATACGCAGTACGTGACTTACGATGATGCAGCCACGTTGTATGCGGAGATCGATCACACGCATACAGCGGCCGAAATCGGCGCTGAAACGCCGGCCGGAGCTCAAGCTAAAGCAGATGCCGGTGAGGCGGCTGCCAAGCTATGGGCTGATGGGAAACTCGCTGATGCTCAGGGGTATACCGATTACTGGTACGGGCAGGCTACCGACTACGCTGACGGTCTAGTAGCTGATGTCAATGGGTATACCGATTACAAGGTGGGCGAGCATGCGGGAGCGGTAGATCCGCATCCGCAGTATGTGACGGCTACTGAGGGGGACGCGGCGTACTCCGCGATCGGCCATAACCATAACTCTGCCTATGCGACAATCAGCCATAACCACGACTCCGCTTATGCCGCTCTAGCACACACACATGTCGGATCTTTCTCGCCGGTTTACTCCGTTACAGGAGCCGTTACTACCGGAGCCGGCACCTACCGCGTTTATAACGACACCGGCCGGACGTTGACGATTTCTTCAGTGCGGGCCTCAGTCGGTACCGCTCCTACGGGTGCGTCCTTGATCGTGGATGTCCACAAAAACGGCACGACGATTTTCACTACGCAGTCGGCCCGGCCGACGATCGCTGTTTCCACGAACACTTCCAAGTCGACGACTATGGATGTCACGACGTGGGCGGATGGTGATTACCTCACGGTAGATGTCGACCAGGTAGGTAGTACAGTTGCGGGGGCTAATCTGACGGTTCAAGTGGTGGCGGGATAGCCTATGCCCATTAACGCGGGAGCGGCTCCGGCAATCGTCTCCAACAACATAGCAACGAAAACCACTGCGAGCTTTACCCCTGCATCCTCTTCGCTTCTTGTGGCGTGTATCAGCCTGGAAGGCGCAAGGCTTATATCCATGTCCAATAGTGGCACCGCCCTAACCTGGACGCTTCGACAGGAAAAAACAAACGTCAGCGGCACGGAGGATGGGTACGCCTCCATCTTCACTGCTCCCGCGCCCTCGGGGGCATCCCTTACCGTTACGGCAACCCTTAATGCAGCAGAGGACGGGATTCTAAAGGTCTATTCATTTACTGGAGTAGACCTCGCTAACCCTGTTGGGCAGGGCGGAATCGGCTATAATGGCACCTTGCTCACCTACACGCCAACGCTGTATACGTCATCCGTTCCGAATTCAAGGGCGGTGGGTGTCGCCACCAACTATTCTGGCTCGTCGGTCACTATTGGTTCCGGCTATACCAGTCATCCCTATCAAATACCGTCGATTGTGTCGGGCGCAGCATTCTACGCCAACGCCGATACCCCATCGCCCGCCCCGGTCAGCGTAACTATGAGCGCCACCGCATCACGGTGGGCGTGGGCTGCCATTGAATTACTTCCACCAGTCGCTGCCGGTTTCACCGGTTGGGGTTTTCCGGTGAAGTAGCTGCGATCCGGGCCGGAATCTGGTATCACTCCTTTCATGACCTCCCCCGGATTCCGCCCTCCTGTACGAAACTACGTTTTCGGTGCCGTCCTCGTCGTCGGCGCCTTTGCTTGCCTGATCGTCGTCATCGTGAAGCTCTTCTTGGCTGAGGATCGACCGATCGCCTATTACAAGGACGTGCAGGTCATCGCTCAGCAGTTAGAAGGCACCGAGGTTGAGTGCGAGAGCCTGCTGCCGCTCCCGGCCGACCAGATCGGCATTGCCTCCCAGCGCACCCGGTGCGACCTGGCCGACGGCAGCACGGCAGTGATCAGCACCTTCCAGCTGCCTGGTCACGTGGATGAGGAGCTTGCTCCTTACCGGGCGCGGCAGGCGGATTTCTCGTCGCTGGCCGGCACCAACTGGGTCATCAACTTCCAGGAGACGTCGCTGCGGCTTGTGCCGATCTTTCAGGAGAGGCTCGGCGGCCAGCTCTACGAGTAGCCAGGCAGCAAGATGCCCCGGCCGAATTTCGGCCGGGGCTCTGTTGTCTTCAGGCTGCGATCGGCTCAGAGACAGCAGACGGGGCGGGCTGCTCCGGCATGACGAGCGCCTCGGGAATGAGCCCCTCCTTCTTGTAGCTGATCTTCTCGACCTTGTTGCCTTCGACGACGTGATTCCACATCTGGATGATCAGCCTCAGGTGCAGAGGTCCCTTGGCCAGTCGCAGCGATCCTCTGGTGACCTTGTGCGTCGCGGTGCGGCTGCGGATCGACCAGTCACGCAGCGTCCAGGCCGGGTGCCAGTCGTAGGGCATGTTCTGGCCGGAGCCGATGAGCTCCAGGAATTCATAGAGCTTCTCGGGGTCGTTTCCGGCCTGGGTGACGATGTAGCGGGAGGTGATGACTGATGAGGGCGTCAGGTACGACCGGCGGGCGACACTCAGCGAGTGCTCCAGGTAGTCCTGGAGTCCAGGGTGCTCGGCCGCGACCTGGAGCAGCCGGTTACTGGGGACTTCGATCTTGGCCCACTTGTACGGCTCTACTGGGATTCTCGCCTCGGCTGCGTTGCGCTCTCGACCGGGCCGTGTGGCCAGCCAGAACCACAGAAGCCGGGCAGCCTGGCTGAGCTGCGGAGCTGAGGGCAGGTCGTCAATGCCGAAATCGTCGGACGGGCTGCGTCGCTTGCCCTTGTCGACGAAGGCGAAGACGGCCGGGTCAGCGTTGTAGCAGATCATGAACGTGACCGGTTGCTGGTAGGGGTTGCGACGGTAGGCGTCCAGCAGCGCCAACAACCGGTGCTGACCGTCGTGAATGCCGCCGTCCGGCAGGATCGCGATGGCCTGGTGCGTAAGCCGCCACCAACCGTCGATCATCTCGTCACTGAACTTGCGGATGAGGCTCGGCGAGAGCCTGCGCTTGTTGAGCTGCTTGAGGTTGACGGTCCCCTCTGGTGTGACGAGTCGGGCTCTTTGGAGCAGTTCGGTTGCGAGCTTGAGGTCGACGACCGTTTCGACGAATTGCATCCGGCCGGCGGGCAGACCGGACGTCGGTGGCAGGAAGATCGCGGAGTTGTCGAGAGGGCGTGCAGGGGTGGAGATAGGCATAGTTGTCCCCTTGGAGCTGCTATGTGATCATCAAGCCGGTTCAGTCGCTATGGGCGGTATGTCCGGCGATGGTGAGGTGACGCTAGCAGGACTTTTGGTCAGTATGCAAAAGTCCAAAAGTGCAAAAGTCCCGGAAAGATGCTACGGTGCGGGGAGGGGGCTCCTCTGCCCTGTTGCCTGTCGATCGTGTACTGTGTGCCCTGCGAGACAGCCACATCATGCGGACGACGGACTGGAAACCCTGAGGCTGCTGGGAATTGGGTGCGGCTCTCTTGCGTGGGGAGACCCCGGCCAGCACTGCTGGCCGGGGTCTCGTGGTTTCCGGCCCGGTAAGCAGTGACTACTCCGTTGATCGCTGTCATCTCCGGACATGACTACGTCATCTTGGCTTGATTCGGCCATACGTACTTAGCGTTTTGGGTCAGTAAGATGTGATAGATGCGCTGAGCGGTCTCGGCCGAAACCGGCCTAGATGTCCGTTTCCGTATGGCGACATGTGCGGTCAGCCTCCGATCGAGCCCTTGAACTGTGCCTCGTCAGGCTGATCGCTGTGCCCGTGTGCAAAAAGTCCCTGAAAGTCGCGGCTTTCAGGGACTTTTTTGACACCAGAGTGGCTGATACACCATCATGGGAGCGTCACGGATACCAGTCACATCGGAGAAAACGATCATGACCGAGCCGTCCTCGTCTGAGGTGGTTGATGTCGATCCGATCACTATCGAGACAGCCACTACTCAGATCAACGTCTCTATCAAACGCCAGACGATAAGCGATTTCAGCGCCGATGTCATCGGTCTACTGCACGGTTACAGACACCTTATTACCTACCCCGTATTAACGGAAAAGGCCACCGATTCATTCACCATCAATACGGGTTCGCTGATGATCAGTGGAACGATCAGCAGTGAGGTGGTGAATGACTTTTCTTTCGCTCTGCTGGATATCCTCCGAGGATACCAAGCGTCTACGTCAAACCGCCCAACCAGGGAGGCAAGACAGGCTGTCGAAAATAGACCTGGTCGCGTACGCAGGAAGCGAACCAGGCCAGTAGGCGACCATGCGATAATGAGAGACCAGTTACGTCAAGGCATCAAAGACGGAGCAGTGCCGCCAGAGATAGCGCTTAAAATTAGGATCTCTGCACGTAGTAGCCAAGCGAAAGCCACACAGAAGGCTTATTGGCAGCTGGTGGACGCAGGAAAGATAGTCAAGGGAATTCCGCGCCCCCCGGAATTCGCCTCAAGCAAAATCCTCGATGACGAGTTTGCGGAGTTGCTAGGACTCAACTCTTCGGAGACTACAGTCTAAGGGGTATGCACAAAAGCAAGCAGGAGAACAGTGTCATCACAAGCTCTCGCCGAATTCTGCTCCCTCTACGAGGTGCCTCCGCTTGATGCGGAAAACCGGCTTATCACCTTCAAGCGCTGCCATGATCTGATCGATGAAGAGCGACACGAAGTCATCGACGCGCTCGAAAAATTCCAAGCCGCAGAATTCGACTCAGATAGCTGGTGGGCAGCAGCAGCCCACCTCGCCAAGGAGCTGGCGGACCTCAAGTACGTGAGCTACTACGCGGCCCATGTACTTGATTTGCCCATCCTGGACGATACGCCAGAAACCGGGTGGGATCTCACCGGTAAGACGACTCAGTACGCGCTCGACTCTCTGAATGCTTTGAGTAGGTCTGTACCCGGCGGTATACGGGAAGACTTCCGGCTATTCATGCTTCAAGGCGACCTCACCAACTTGGTCTTCGCGGTCGACGCCGTAGCTGCCGAGATGGGCATTCCGGTCCATAGGGTCTTCGAAGCCGTACATCGGTCGAATATGGACAAACGGTGGGAAGACGGAGAGATCCACCGTCGGAAGGACGGAAAGATCAAGAAGCCGCCTGGTTGGGTGGGGCCGGAGGCAGAGATTGAGCAGATTCTGCGGGAATCGATGACAGCTTCGCCGGCAATGCCGTAGCCTAGCTGTCGTTGCCATCCGAGCCCGGGGTTCGGCGGGTAGCACTGGGACCGCCCGGTCTCATTGCCGGGCGTCACCTTCGATATCAGGGCCCATTTTATTGAAGGTTCCAGTGTAAGCTGGCCGCAGTAATCCGGGCGGTCCCGTAGTCCCCGCTCCGGCGGGGATGCACCATGGCCGTGTCTTGCAGGAAATAGTTGGCCCCGCTTCTGCGGGGATGGTTCGAAGACACAGGTAGTTGCAGAGCTTGGCCCCGCAGAAGCGGGGATGCGCCATCGTAGGCGGGTATAGCTGTGTTTTCCCCACGTGCGTGGGGGTGCACCGACAACTAACACAGTTGGTCTGCCTTCCCCGCTTCGGCGGGGGTGAACCGGAGTCATGGATCGCTGTTTCTCGGTCCAAGGCGTCGGACCCGCACACGCGGGTGTAGCTCCCCACGTATGTGGGGCGAGGGTCACAACGTAAGTAAGAAGAGCACCTCCTGCGCAGGAAACAGGAGGTGCTCTTTTTGCGTTCCTGGGCTTAATAACATCGACTGTCGTTTAGGTACCTTCTATACAGGGAAGTCTGTATAGAAGCGGCGGTTTTGGTGAAATTTTTGGCCCCAGTGGACCAGCTGGCGGGAGTTGATCTGTCGATCACTAACCCGGCTATCTGGGGACCGATGGTTGCCTCCATCGCTGCGGCGTTTATTTTTGAAATCATCGTCAGTGGTAGAGCCTACAAGAGGCTCCAGGACGAAAATATTCGACTGAGAGCCATCATCGAAAACGTGATCCCGCTTGGGACTGCTGCGATTGATAGAAATTCTGACGCTCTTCGTGATGTGCTCGACGTCCTCGAACCCCCAAACGCGCGAACGAGGAGTCGTCGTAACTGATGCAGATTCAGACATACCCAATCACGGAAGAGAATGACTTTCGAGACGTTGTAGGCGCGATGCTGGACGCTGTTAGCCGTAGTGCTGCGTTGGCGGGCCGAGCCAGGGCTATGAGTCTGGCTGCGCAGCGCTATGAGCGGATCAATAAAGAGCTCCGCATCACGAATCTCCGATGACCCACATCGACGTCTGTGTGTACCGGGACGGTGTTCACTATCCCGGCCGGTACTGCACATGTGACGAATATGAGGACGAGACTGGGATCAAGTACCCGGTCGGCTGGACCGTACAGCAAGAAAACTGACATTAGCGGCCATAATGGGATTTAACCTAGTTAAATTTCGAAAGGCCGCTAATGCCCATCACTATCGATGAGCCGGATCTCCAAAAGGATTGGGTCGCTCAGCGGCCCGGCAGTGGTTGCCCGGATCCTTATGACCCGACCCCCGGCAATGTCATTCCAGCCTCCGCTATGCCTGTTGAGGCCACGCAGCAAGCGGCCGGAATTGACCCTGTCGCGTGGAAGCGTCTGGTCGTGCCCGCTCTGGAGCTTACTTTTTCGGCGCCTCCTGGTGGCGATATTCCAGCGGCTTATAGCCACCAGCTGACTATTACCGGCGCTACCGCTCCGGTTACCTGGTCTGTCGCCTCTGGCACTCTGCCGACCGGTATCACGCTGAGTTCCGCCGGCCTACTGGCCGGTACCCCGACTGTGGCCGGCACCTACAACTTCGTCGTCAAGGCCACCGATGCGCAGCGGCGTACCGCTACCAAATCGGTTTCTCTGGTCGTCGTCCCCTAAGGATCGAAAATGCCTCAACCTATTACCTCTGATGAGGGTGACGCTCACCTGGCCTGGGATTCCCAGGACGGTGTCAGTATGCCGACCCCGTATAACACCGGCACTTTGAACGCTGTGACCCTTTCGCAGATGCCTATTGCTGCGGAGATGGCGAAGCTTGGTGTCGATGTCAGCGACGAGGCGAAAATGAGGGCTTACTACTCTCGCGTCGCTATCCCCGCTTAACAATGTCCCCACTCGTCTGTGCCCCCTTCCGGACGAGTGGGGAACCAATTTGGAGCATTGATGCCTCGCCCCCGAAGGCCTAACCGGCGATCGGTACCCAGCCAAAATTCCGGCCGAGCCCGAGCGACCCCTTACGACGCCGAGCTCCTTGGTGGTGGCCGTCAGAGCAGCGGCAGCGCCTACGATGACGTCGTCCTCGGCGGCTCTGATGGCCGGCCCGGCTATGACACCCCCCTGGAGCGTCAGTACCGGCGCCAGTACCGTCACCTTGCGCCTGGTGCTGACCGGACCCTCATTCCGACCAGGGGCGAGCGACTGCGGGTCGAGCTCCAACGTGACCGCGCTCTGCCCTGGGGCAATGACGCCAACCTTGTTCCGCATTCGACGCTGGACCAGACCAGCGATCCGAATCGCCCCCGGACAGTGGCCATGGGCTATAACCACCAGGCGCGTGAGTTGAGGATCAAATTCCGCGACGGCGCGAGGTACGTTTACTACGGTGTTCCGCCGGATGTCTGGGAGGAAATTCTCGGCGCCGATTCGGTGGGCAAGTACATGAATGATCACATCGTGCATTCGTACATGTACGATCAGGAGACCTTCAACCGGCGTTAATACTCTTTGGCCGGTTCTTATTAGGCTGACGCTGTGCCGCAACTACATGAAATCGGGCGGCGATTCTATGTTCAGTTTCTCCGACTGAACCAAGACGCACCTTTGTGGGAATTCGCCCCGACCCGAGAGACCGAAGACCCTTATCGACACGGCCGGGGGATCATCTTGCGCCTCTGGCCGAGTACCCGCGCCGTCGTCATTGGCCGCTGGATTGGTCAGATCGATGACCCTGCGCTGGCCGAGCTCATAGCTCTACAGCAGGTCATGGAGACACCGCGCCGGACTGAGGATCCGTACTGGTGTCGCACCTGCGGCCGGACACTCCAGTGTGACTGCCCGCCGGCCGACGATGGTGTCTGTCCGATCTGCGAGCTGTCCTGGGCCGAGTGCGAGTGTCTGGCGAAGGCCGAGTCGCGCTACTACGAGAGGAAGGCCGGGCTGTGAGCTGGCTGGCCAGATTTCGGCCGAAGACCGAATCGCCGGACACCCTGTGGGTCAAGTCTCGGGTGCGGCACGAGCGCTTGTCGACGGCGGATCTGTTCCCGGCGATCGAAGCTCTGCTGGGGGACGCCTGGCGGTCGTTCGACGCGGCTCAGGGGCAGCCGGACGCGGCGAGTGTGGGTGAGTTCGGCCGGCGCCTGGCGACGCTCTACGGAGCCGCTGAGGCGTTGGAGGATCGGTTCCGAACACGTAGTTGATACACGGTGCGTGAGTGGTGCCTGGCGGGTCTGAGAGTGGTGGGTATGGAGTTTCAGATCCCCGATGATCCCGACCACCGGCTGTACGACGTTGCAGAGGCCGCCGCGTTCCTGCGCATGGACAAGGATTGGCTCTACGATCTTTGCCAGGCCAAGAAGATCAGCCATCTCAAGCGCGGCCGGCGAACGTTCTTCTTTCACTACCATCTCGTCGACTACCTCAAGCGGGGTGAGGTGCTGGCCGAGGTATGACGAAGCCCCGGCCGAAATTCGGTCGGGGCTCATGATGTCGGGCTAGTTGATGAGGCTGCTGGCCGAGCCGACCTTGAACCTCCGATACCCGCCGAGGCTGATCGCCTGCTTGCCGACGATCTCTGAAATCGGGATCAGGTAGATGGTGAGGTCGCCGTCCAAGATGAAGAACAGGTCGACGTCCTCGGCACTGTAGGCGACCCGGACACCCTCCCGGCCGCCTGGCGCTACGACCACTTGGCCAGACGACGCCATGCAGGTCTTGATCTGGACGCGCTGGACCTTGCCGCGCATGTCGACCAGAAGGTCATAGGCACGGGCTTCAAGGGGGAGTGACGGATGGTAGCCGCGAAGGGTGAACCACGCGGAGGCGATCGTCGTTGCCGCCTCCCGGAGGCGTTCTAGGCCGACCTCTCCAACTGGCTGGGGCTGCTGGGCGGTTTCAAGATGATCAAGGTTTAGGTTGAGCCGAGCGGCGCCGACGGTGACGGCTTTCCGGTTGGCGCTGGTGTTCCTCACTCCCAGCGTCACGGTCACTTCTGTCCAACTGGTTCCTTCGGTGACCGCCTTGGTGATCTTGTCGTCACTCCAGCGCCGGTTTCCGCTGAAGTGGGTGCTCGTCAGTTGTAGTGTCTCGGCCCGGTTCTTGATCGCCTGAATGGTTGCACCTCCTCCGGAGGAGGTGCGGTAGCCGAGCTTTCGGGCAACCTCGCGCCAGGACGTGGAGTCGGCAACGGCGACCTTGAGGTCATCGTCGGTCCACCGTGGCACCTTAGCGGTCAGCGGTTTCGCGGGTGGCTCAGGTCTGATGGGGACAACGACCGACTTTCGATCCCCAGCGGGACGCGGGACGTACCTGAAGTGACTGGTGTCCAGTTGGAGCTCTTCGGCTCGGGCTTTCATGATCTTTCGGGACTCGTTCGCCGTGGGTGCGTAGCCGAGAAGCCTCGCGACGGAGCTCCAGTTGTCGGAGTCGCTGATCGCGCTGGCTAGGTCTTCGTCACTCCATCTCATGGCGTCGTGTCGGGTGTGTTTATTCAGCGTTGGCACGATGCTGACAATAGCAAAGGGTCCGAGTACTTGATCAGTACTCGGACCCTTTGTCCTGTCGGGGTAACCGGATTCGAACCGATGACCTCCTGACCCCCAGTCAGGCGCCCTACCAAGCTGGGCCATACCCCGTGGTGCAGAGAAACAATATCACGGGCGACGGGCTCCTCCGTGCCAACGCTGATCGGTAGGAGGAGCCCGTCGGGTTCGACTCTACCGGCTAGGCGGCGAAGTCGATGCCGAGCTCGTCGAGCTCGGCGACGACGTCGGCGTTCGGTCCGGCGCGGAAGATCACGTAGTGCTTGAGGAGAACTTCCTTGGTGTGGCCGAGACGCTCGGCAACGCGCATGCCGGACCACTTGAGCTTCATCAGCAGCATGAGGGCGTGGGTGTGGCGCAGGGATCCGGCCTTGATCGGGTGCTCGATGCCGCTGGCCTCCAGGGCTCGGTTGAAGATGTCGGTCCAGGTTTCGGGACTGAGGTACTCGGTGGTCTCCATCTCCGGGGTGTCCTCGTCGTGCACGGTGGCGGCCTTGGGGTTCTTACGCTGGCGGACGGCGGCGGCGTGCTCGGCCTGCGCGTCATTGAGCTTCTCTTCCAACGCCTTGACCTTGTTCTGGGCGTTGGTCAGTCGGGTCTGCCAGAACGTCTTGGACTCTGACTTCGCCTTCAGGAGGTTGGCGAGGTTCTTGACGACGACTTCACGAGCCGCTTCCAAGGAGGAGTTGATCTTGTCGACCTTCTCTTGGGCGATCTCGACCGCGTGCGTGCGCCGGTATGCCTTGCGCTCGGCGCTGTAGCGGGTGAAGACGTAGGTACACCATGGTCCCCGGCAGCCGCCGTAGGCGTAGGCGTTGACTTCTCCGTGCTTGTAGACGATGCCGGAGGTGGTCGGCTTCATCTCGATCTTTGCGCACTCGGCCTGGAGTTCGTCGACCGAGCGCAGGGGGGCGACTCGTGGCAGCCGTGGTGCGATCAGCCGGGCGGGGAACAACAGATCGTTGGGGCCGAGCTCGTAGCGGGTGATGTAGTCGCTGATCATCTTCAGGACCGAGTCGCCGAGGTCGATACGGCGTGACTTCTTGGTCTTGGTCCGGGGGAGTTCGAGCAACCGGTGAGCGATCTTGTTGCGCCTGCGGTTGACACGGATGACGACTCGGGCGATTGTCAGGCGCTTGCCGTCGAAGTCGAAGTCGGAGACGCGGAAGGCGCGCATCTCCTCGGGGCGGGCTCCGGTGGCGACCTGGAGCTTGGCGTAGGTCTGGGCGGGGACGTTGGGCAGGTGCGGGATGAACTCGTTGACCAGGCTGACGTCCCAGGCGAACTTGTCTTCGACGACGAAGTCTGGAACGTACAGCCCTCTGGCCGGATTTTCGGCGCAGTAGCCGGTGCGGCTGGCAAGTCCGAACATGGCGGAAAGTACGGCGCGAACTTTCTGAAGGGACGGCGGGTTGACGGGGCCGCCTTCTCTTTCGCTTCGAGTTTCCAGCCGGTTCAGAAAGTTCTGGCACATCTCGGGTGTCACCTCGGAAACTTTGAACTTTCCGAGGTAGGGGACGATGTAGAGCCGGAGCCAAGTTTCGTAGCCGTCCATGGTGTTGATCTCCCGGCGGTGCTTGCTGAGGAAGATTTTCGCGAAGGACAGGACCTTCGTGTTGGCGCGCTCGGCGGGGTCGATGACGAAGTCCAGGCTGAGGTTCTTCTCGGCCGCTGTGGCAGCCTTGATCGCTTCGTCGTGGGTGTCGTAGGTGCCGGCTGAGAGGGCGACGGGCTTGAGGACGGTGACGGTGATCGTGGTGCCGTCGGGCTGGCGCTTGTGCTGGGTGGTCACCTTGTGCTCGCCGGTCTCGTAGTAGCCGGTGTGGCGTTCTTTCCCGGCTTTCGTGCTGCGCTTCTGGACGTAGGGCATGGGGGACTCCTGCGTGGGTTTGTGCCGATTTCCAAGATCGACGGTGATAGTCGCTGGGATAGTCACACCCCACTACACGGGGCTCCAGTAGACACCACTGTCAACCACTCAAACTGCCGTTGAGCTGGGCTTATTTGCCACGTTATCAACTGTCTTAGGCAGTCTAGTGAGACTGGGGGTCAAGGGGTCGCAGGTTCAAATCCTGTCGTCCCGACCAGGTTTTAGCTGGTCGGCAAGGGTGTCACCCGAAAGGGAGGCACCCTTTCTTCGTTCTGGGTGACTAACTGAGTAACTACGGCTCCCGTCACGTGAAGATCCGATCCATCGCCTCCGCCCCGCCGAGCAGGACCGGGCGGATCTGCTTGCGGTAGACCGCCTCCGTCACGGCGGTCCCGCTGTGGCCGACGAGTCGCGCGATGTCCTCCAGGGGTACGCCGGAGTCGGACAGCAGCGAGACGAAGCTGTGCCGCATCTCCCGAGGCGTCCAGTCCTTCGCGGGCAGCCCTGCGTCTTTCACGATCTTCCGGAACGCCCGCCGTACGTTGTGGGAGTCCAGGGGAGTGCCGACGAGGGAGGCGAAGACGAGATCGTTCTCCGTCCACCTCGCACCCGCCGTCTCCCGCTCCTTGGCCTGTTGGGTCCGGTGCTCCCGGAGGGCTTCGACGCAGCGACGAGGGAGCGCGAGAGATCTCCGTGACTTCCGGGTCTTGGTGTCGCCGCCCTCCCGCACGGAGCGCCACACGGCGATCCACGGGGGAGTGTCGGTGCCCGGCTTGCCGTCGAGATCCACCTCCGACCAGATGAGCGCCCGCAACTCTTCCGTCCGGGCACCGATGAGGAGGGAGAGCACGACGTAGGCGTACATCCGGGTGTCGCTCGCGGCCTTGAGGATGGCTTCCGCCTGGTCGAGGGTGAGTGCCTTGGACGGCCGTCCTTCCTTTCCCTCGGGGACCTCGCAGAGGCCCACCACGTTGCGCTTCACCTTGTCGCGGGACTGGGCGAACCTCACCGCCCGGTTCAGGCACGAGTGGAGGAGGCGGACCGTTCGAGCGCTGAGTGTCCTGGCCTTCCCTATGAGCCACCGGTCCACGTCCTCCGCGCTCAACTCCCGCAGCTTCCGGGCGCCCAGGCCGGGGATGATGTGCTTGTCGCAGAGGGTCCGGTAGTTGGCCACGGTGTTCGGGTCGCGTCCGTGTAAGCCGTAGGTGAGCCAGCCCGTCACGGCGTCGGCGACGGTGTAGTTGGCCGGGCCGCTCGCCAGCCCGTCGTCGTAGTCGCGGATGATCTCTTTGAGCTTGGCCTTGGCTTCGGTCTTGGTCTTGCCGCTGGCCTTCTTGACGATGCGCTTTCCGGCCGGGGTGTAGCCGACGGTCACCGAGGCGATCCAGCGTTCGCGGGTCTCGTCCCAGTGCAGGCCGCCGTCTCCCCGGCTGCGTCGTGTGGTCATGATGCCCTCGCTTCCTGTTCGAGTAGTGCCACGTAGTCGGAGATGGCCGAGGCCGGGATCAGCCGAGTCCGGCCCTGGGTGACCGAGCGCAGACGCCCGGAGCGGATCTGTTCGTAGATCACGCTGCGGCTCATGCTGAGCAGGTACATGGCTTCGCTGACGCGATACAGCCGCCGGTCGGCGGACGGGTGGGGTGCGGTCAACCGTCCTCCCGTTTCGCCGCGATGGCGCGGGCCTGGGAGACGCGGTGCCGGATGTGTTCGGCCATGATCGCCTCACCGGGGGTGTAGCCCATTCCGGCGAAGCGCCAGTGACCGAGGACGAGCGTGCTCTCATCGGCCAGTGCGGGAAGGCCGTGCCGTTCGCGTGCTTCGGCCGCCCGGTGTTTCGCTCTGTCCTGTCGGAGACGGTATCGGGCACACCGTTGTTGGCCATCTACGACAGGCACGCATGCCGCGCGTCGTACAGCCGCACCTTACGCACCCCCGCCGCCATGAGCTTGTACGCCTCCCGGCGCAGCTTGTCGGTCTTCCACGGCCGTCCCAGCTCGTCGACCAGGACGTAGCCGCTGCTCTCGTAGCCTTCCCCGGCTTTCAGCTTCTCCTGAGCCTGTAGGGCGCGGAAGGCGCGCAACGCACGGCTGACCGGGGCCGGGGCGGGAAGCGTCCTCTCGCCGGCGTCCGACTTGGCTCCCTTCTCTACGGCCTTGTTGCGTTCCCCTCTCTCGAGAGAGCGGTCATAGGCGATCGTCCGCGTATTGCCGATTGCGATCGTGCCCGCCCCGTCGAGATCCACGTCATCCCAGCGCAGCCCGCACACCTTCGCGGGCCGGTCCGCGATCAAGGCGAGCAGCATGACCGCGAACATGCGGTTGCCCTTGATAGCTTCGATGAACGCCTTGACCTCAGGCGCAGACCACGGCGTGTGCCGCATCTCGGCTGCCTTGTTCTCGATCTCGCGCGAGATCGTGACATGCTCGGCGACATTGCGCACCACAATCTGGCGGCGAACGGCGAGCTGATGTACCCCGGCGCGGTTCAGGATCCTAAGGGTGCTCTAGATGGGCTGAAGGAAAGACCGTCAAGATCACCGTGAAGACCGAGTTTCAGGATGAACGGTTTCGGGAGGCACTTCGCGAGGCGAGCAAGCGCGCCGATGGCGGGATCTATAGCACGGCCGGGCGACAGTACATGGCCGACGGCGGTATTCGAGCAGCGGCGGCCGGTCCGCTGCTGATGGCCTCGGGTGGTATCCGCTCGCTGGGGTCGAACCCTGCGGCAATGATCGCTAGCTCCCCGTACATGATCTCCGGACGCGCCGGCCCTGACGTCGTGTTCGGCGAGGCGGGGATGGAGGCGTACATTCCGTTGTCCTCCGGGAAACGTGCCCGCGGCTTGCGGATTCTGCAGGAAGCCGCGGGGATCATGGGGATGGCTGTGGTTTCGGAGAAGATCCGCGCCAACACCGCAGGGGCAGCCGCAGGCGCCAGCGGAGGTTCGGTCTCCGGCGGCAGTGGCGCTGCGTCGGTGACGGTGACCGGTATCGACGCGTTGCACTCCGCTTTGACCACCACGGCGCTGGACCTGACTCATGTTCGCCGCGAGGGCGTCGATGCACCTCGGTAACCGCGGCTGACATCGGCCCCGAGCAGAGATGCGCTCGGGGCCTTTTTCCCTTTCCTTTTTTTGGGGGGTCCGACATTCCTGCTTTAGCTGCGGACGATTGACCAGGTGCCGTTTGCCTTGATCGACGCATACCGGGTGCCCGGAGGCAGCGACATGGTGCCGGCATAGGTTCCGACCTTGTTCACCAGCAGGTTGCGGGTTGGGCCGTCCACGTCCAGTGTCCACACTGCGAAGTGGCCGTCGCCGCTGTGACGGATCTTCAGACGGTGCAGGCCGCGGCTGTTGCTGCTCAACCGAAGGACGTCATCTCCGGTGCCGCGGCTGGTGATCGACCAAGAGCGCGCCTTCGTCAGGGGCAGTACCTGCAGGGTCCAAGTGCCGTCGGCTGTGATGCTGAACGCGGCGGTCTTGTCGGATGAGCTGGTATTGAACGCCGTTGTTCCCTTGTGGTCGCCAACCACGTTGGCCAGAAGGTCCTCTTCGGTTCCGGACGGTTTGAGTGTCCACACCGCGAAGTGGCCTTCGCCGTTGTGACTGATCTTCACGATGCCTGGTTTCGTCGTTGCTCGGATCCGCAGGACCTGATCACCTTCTCCGCGGTAGGTCGTCGCAACCGACGTCTGCGCGGTTGCTGCGGCCTGGGCGGGTGGTGCGAGTAGAGCGGTGGACGCCAGCGCAGTGAGGGCAGCGAGAATGCGAAGAGAGCGCATACGGAGGCTCCAGGGGCAGAGGAGATGGGCGGGAGAAGACGCCGCCCCATGCGTCCCGGTTGCCCAGTTCTGTTGACCAGGTTGGGCCTCCAGGTCTTCCCGCTGGTCAAGCCTCCGCAGGCTCCCTTGCCAGGTTCGAGGACGCCGGGCCGGCATCGTCCGCACTGTTCTCCAGGTCGCCGAAGGAAACCGCCGATGAGCACTGCTAGGACCTGGACGGTCGTCACCACCTTCGTCGCAGCTGTCGGCGTGCTCGACTGACCCGCCGCGAAGGAAGCCGCCGTGCCCGCCGCGGGCATGAAGGAGATCGAGACCTGCCGGTATGACGTCCCACCTTTGTCGAGGAGACGCCTGTGATCCATGCCAGCCTGATCGTCATCTACACCGATCAACTCGACGCCTGCCACGCCTTCTACACCGGGCTCGGCCTCACCTTCACCAAGGAGCAGCACGGCACCGGCTCCGAACACTATGCCGCCGCCCTCGGCGACACCGTGTTCGAGCTCTACCCCGCCAGTAGTCGCCGCCCTGCAACCGGAAGTCTGCGCCTCGGACTCACCATTCCGGCTGGGGCCACCGCTCAGGCTCTTGCGCCTGGCCAGCACATCCTCGCCGACCCAGACGGCCGCGTCGTTGACCTGTACATCACTCAGGAGAGGCCGATGTCCTTACCTGACGGGCAAGATCTGTAATCGATCACGCGTCACCCCTCCCTTCGGGGAGGGCTTCGTCGGGCCCTGGCGCTCCAACAGAACACCATTCACCGGCCAACCAGCAGACACCCTCGACCGTCCCCACGTATCCGCCTACCACGCCAGGAGCACTCCGCATGAGAATCACCAGCCTTGCCGTCACCATCGTGGCCATCGCCGCTCTCACCGGGTGCGGAGCGGGAGCAGACACCGCGGCGCCCGTCGTGACCGTCACCGCGCCGGCACCCGCGGAGAAGAGCCCGAAGCCGATCGAGCAGGACGACAAGGAATCCGCCCCCGCCGAGGAGAAGGAAGAGGCTGCGGAGAAGAAGACGCTGCCGGACGTCGTCGGCATGAACCTGCAGGAAGGTCAGGACACCATGCAGGCCGCCGGGTTCTACGTCCTGAACGACAAGGATGCGACCGGGCAGAACCGCTTCCAGGTGTCCGACCGCAACTGGGTCGTGACCAAGCAGACGCCAGCCGCCGGGCGGAAGGTGGCGGTGGACACGCTGATCACCTTGTATGCGAAGAAGATCGGAGAGTAGACGAGCGCCGCCGTTCGCCCCTGCCCTTCGGGGTGGAGGCGTCGTCGCGTCCGAGCCCGATTCGGGTTCTGGGCAACCACTCCCCTTCCACTGGCGTCTTACAAGGTGAGGCCCGTCAGCGTGCGGCTGACCGGGTCGGCTTCTCCTCCGGGGTGGCCGCCTCCAGCGGGGGGCGGTCGCTCGGAACCGGCTGCGAACGATCAGCGGCCGGGGCCAGCATGGCTGCGTGGATTCTGAGTTGAGCGCCCTCATCTCTGCCCGGACTCGCCTCGACGCCGACGCGGCCTGAGCGCCACTGGCGTGGGCGGCAGGCGACACCCGGAAGAATCCGATCATCATGAACCCGGAGGGGGAGACAGAGCTTCCTTAATCATGGAATGCGACGTTCCCCATACAAAAGCGAATACAAATGTCCAAATGTGGACATTTTGCAACCTGACATCATCGGCAGCCGTCTCACCATTGTCCTGCACCCCACCCTTGCGAGGGCTTGTGTTCAGACGTTTGCTTTCCGTCGCCCTGTTCGGCTCAGTGCTCATCGCCCCGACCGTCGCCGCTCTACCCGCGTCCGCAGCAACTGCCGGCTCGTGGACCATGTACCAACCCCACGGCACGATCGCCTCTGATGGCGGCGACGCCATCACCTACTTCAGCAATCTGGCCACCCCAAGCAATGGGCTGATCACCCGCACACTCCTGCTGCTCCAGCCCTACTACAACGGCAGGGTCGCCGAGACGGTCGACATCCGTCGCGTCCGAGATGCGGTGTAAAAGGGAACGAGCGTAGGTTGCCGTGCTGAACCGACCAAAGTTCGCACTACGCAAGGACCTACGCTCGTGGCACGCACACTACCTCCCGTTCAGGCCATCCGCGCCGAGATCGACGCCCTGTTCACCACCGACCGCGACCTGGTCGAGATCCTCGAAGATGTCGCCCGCCTGGGTGCCCGCCTGATCATCCAGACCGCCGTCGAGGCCGAGGTGGACGCCTTCCTCGGCCGCACCCGCTACCAGCGCACCGCCTCGCTCTCCGCTGCCGACGGCGAGCAGGCCGTACGGCCCGGCCACCGCAACGGCCACTGCCCCACCACCATCAAGACCACCACCGGTCCGGTCACCATCGCCCGCCCGAAGCTGCGCAACACCACCGAGGCGTTCGCCTCCCGCCTGTTCGGCACCGGCGTGACCCGCACCAACGCGCTGGAGACGCTGGTCATCGCCTCCTTCGTGCGCGGACTGTCGGTCCGCGACGTCGAAGGCGCCCTGGCCGATGCGCTCGGCCCGGAGGCGGCGCTGTCCAAATCGACGGTCTCGACCATCTGCCAGGCCATCGTCGCCGAGTACGACACCTGGTGCCGCCGCGACCTGTCGGCGGTCGAACTGGACTATCTGTTCTGCGACGCCAGCCACTTCAAGATGCACGACGGGCAGCGCGCCGAGCCGGTGCTGGCCGCCTGGGGCATCACCACCGACGGCAAGCCCGTCTTCGTGGGCCTGGCCCCGGCCGCCGCCGAGTCGACCGACGCCTGGCACGACTTCCTGACCGGCCTGGCCGAACGCGGCCTGCGCCCGCCGCTACTGGTCATCTCCGACGGCGCACCCGGCCTCATCACCGCCGCCGAGCAGGTCTTCCCGGCCTCCCTGCGCCAGCGCTGCGTCATTCACAAATGCCGCAACGTCCTGTCGAAGGTCAGCGCCGGCGACCAGACCACCGTCAAGGCCGCCTTCTGGACCATCTTCGACACCTCTGAGCTGGGCGAGGACATCGAGCCTGGACAAGACCTGGTGGCCTGCATCCAGGCGCGCATCGACGCCTTCGCCAAGGACTGGGGCCGTTCCTATCCGGCCGCGGTCAAGAGCCTGCTCGCCGACCGCGCCTCGCTGACGACCTACCTGCGCTTCCCCCTCGAGCACCACAAGCGCATCCGCCACTCCAACTTCATCGAGCGCACCTTCGGCGAGACCCGCCGCCGGGTCAAGGTCATCGGCCGCTTCCCCGGCGAGACCAGCTGTGTCTCCCTGGTCTGGGCGGTGCTGGACCGCGCCTCCCGCGGCTGGCGCGGTTTCACCATGACCTCCAAGGGCCTGCGCATCCTGCAGGACCTGCGCCGAGCCCTGCTCGCCCCGCCCAGCCGACTCCGCCCGACAAACACCCCGGCCACCGACTCGACGCCCGAAACGGCAGCCGCCTAAGATCAGCCCGCGGCACCTACCTCGTCGAGCCTTTTACACCGCTCCGAGGACGCGACCTCACGGCGCAGGCCGTTCTTCAACCACCTTGAGGAGAGCCCCGGATTCCACACAGGCGGGCAAATTCGACGATGTTGAAGTTCGAGTTCGCATGCGCGAGAACCTGTGTGGTCACCCACATGACGTTGACCTCCATACAGCGGGCTTCCTCGGGAGTGAGCTGCTCGCTGCTCTTGTTCGAGTCGAACTCGCGCTGGTGTCCGGCGCGGTCGAGCCGGTAAGGGGCGTCGCTCCAGTCGTGGTTTGCGATCTCCGCCGCATGCTCGCGGGCAAGACGGCTCAAGGCCATGGTCCCTCCTAAAGGACGGGGCGGCTTGGTTGACCATCCGAATAGGTCACCGCCCTATGTGGCTGAACCGCGCCGGGACACACCAGAGTCTCCACACAAACCGGCGCGGTTCACGATCCAGGGCGCCGTAGAGGATGCCAGCGCCAAGGCGTACCCGCTCCTCGGACAGGCTCCCGCACTGCTCTGATCACTCCGTAACCGTGGAGCGGCCCTTGGGGCAGGGTCAGCAGGATCAGGTAGCTCTGCTCGCGTAGCGCCATGCCTGATATATATCGTCATTCGTACTATCGGTTTAAGAGCAACTTCTACCTGTCAGGGCTAGGACCCGTGCGACAGATCCGGCTCGGGAGGCGGGTGACACTCCGGCTGGATGATCTGTTGCTCTCCGATGCCTATTGAATCGGAAATTTGTAGTCCGGTCCTTGCCATTCGGATGGGAGCTCTTCGATCTGCAGGTCCGAGAAGATCAGGGTTAGGTCGTGAGCGTTGGTCTGGATCCGGACTTCATGGAAGTCGATGCCGATGGCTGCAGCCCAGTCCCGCGCGGTCGGCGAGTCAGCGACGAGCGTGGCCCCGGGATAAAGCAACTGCCAGTTGACGCCCCAGACGTATCCTTCGAGGTCGACGCCGGTTTCGTAGGTGATCAACCGGTCATCGAGGGACTCGCGCCACGTGTCGGTTCGCACGGTTGTGGTGCACTCGGCCTGAACGCAGTAGCGGAACAAGTAGCGCAACGTCGCCGGTGCGATCCCGCTTCGCGGGTCGGCGGTCGCGTGAATCACGAGCTGGTAGTCACGCATGTACTCCGTGAAGCCATGGCGCAGCAGAGCCTGGTCAAAGACATCGTCCAAAGCGTGTTGCAGCTTCACCGGGTCCATGAACGCAGTTCTACCCGACCGGTGCGATCTTCTGTTAACGCTGGGGCTTGCGGACTTTGAACCGGGCGATGGGCTTGGTGGTGGTGCGGGCGACCTCGGCGATGACCTGGCCGGCGCAGGTGATGCGGAAGGTGGCGTCGGCTGCTTCGACGGTCACGGTCGCTGCGGCGTGGCCGATGCCGACGCCGAGGCGCTGTCCAGCGACGGCGATCCAACCGCGGCTGCTAAGACCGTGTCTCATTCGGCGAGTCTGCGGTAGCAGATGAGAGCCGCTGCGAGAAGCGACGAAGGAAGCGAAGTGATCGGCCCGGCGTTCGTAGGGCCGGTTCGGTCGGTGATGATATGGATCTTCGCCCCCTTCTTGCCTTGATCTACAGGATTCGGACCTCTCAGATCCGCCCTTTCACGGGGCGCACGCTGACCGAGTCGTTCGCACACCGCGCGAGCCGAGCTCGTCCAGCAGATCCGGTACAGCTTGGCCCACACCCGCGCGCCGCTCCACTCTGTGAAGCGGCGGTGCACGGTCTGCCAGGAGGCCCCAAGGACCGGCGGGAGCTGCCGCCAGGTGCAGCCGGTGGTGCCACGAACACGATCGCCGCCAGAATCAGGCGGCCATCCGCTCGCCGCCGGCCGCCTCCCTGGGGCCGTGTCGCGACGGGGGACCACCTGCTGGAACAACTCCCACAGTTCATCAGGAACCAGCCGGCATGAGAACGTCGTCACAACCGGTCTAATGACTGATCACAAACGAGACACGGTTTGAACCAGTGGACCGTCACCGCCATACCGACCCTTGTTCTTCGACCTTTCCGATCTCGGTGTTCGGTCATGGTGAGAGACACCGGCCGGACCCTCGCTGATGCCGGGGCCGGCACGGCCCGCCGCTTCGTGCGGGTCGGTCGGCCCTCGGCGTAGGCTCACGGGCGCGCCGTCGAGCGATGGCGAACCCGAGAGGAAGACACCGTCCGTGCATGACTACGACGACCCGACCTGGGGGCCGCTTCCCGTCCGCCCGGCGGCACTGCGCTGGCTGCTGCTTCTCCCCCTGACCCTGGTGTTCCTGCCGCTGTGGTGGGTGGTGTGGGTCGTCCTCGCGATCTGCTTCCACTGCGTAGCGCCGGTGGCCCAGCTGATCGTCGACATGGTGCCGCGTGCCGAGAACGGCGCGATACGAATGCTGGACGCCACATTGGGCCGGATACCGTTCGTCCCGCTCTGGTGCGTGACCCCGGTGGCGCTGGTGCGGGAGGGCGACACGGCGTACTACCAAGCGCGCGTGGACCGGCGCATCGAGAAGCAGACCCGACGCGTGGAGACCTCCCAGCACCGTCGCGAGTACCACCGTGACCTGGAACTCGGCGCACACTACTTCCGGGGCGTTGGCGCCGGTTACGCCCTGCGCGTCGCCTCGGAGCAGGGCTGGAACCTTCACCCGGTGCTGCGCTCGCACCCCCGGCGTCGGCTTCGGCTGCGTCACAACGGCCGGCCACGGCTGGACCTCAGGGCAGGATGACCTGCCCGCCTTCACCGATCGGCTCTTCGAGCTGGTGAAGTATCGGTGCAGTATTTCCGCCGAGACGGTGACCGTCGACCGCCGTCGTGGCCACGACGGCGTCCAAGCGGCCGGCCTGGAGCATGTCGAGGCGGGCCGCGTCCCGCCGCGACCTCAGCTGCGCGCGCGGATCAGCATGACCAGCCCGGCAATGAACGACCCGAGCAGGACCGGCGACAGGATCGCGAGGCCGCCCCACACGACGATGCCGAGATAGCCGAGCGCGGACGAACTGTGCGTCGAGTCGGCATCAGCGGCCGCGAACAGCCCTAGTCCGAGGACGACACCGACCACCGTGATCGCGATCGGCGTCCACAGGAGCACGTGGGCCCACACACGGTACCTCCGACTGTAGACCCGCCGGGCCGGCCGCACGTTCGGCTCTGGGGGATAGTCGGCGAGTTCGCTCATGCCGCATTTGTACCAGCTCGCGTGGGCCCCCCGCAGGGTCGGCCGTGACGTGTAGAGGTTCGGCGTGTGGCGATCCAGACAGCAAGGAGGAGAAGGTGTTCACGCGGGAGGACATCCGCGACCTTCTCGACAACCGCCACCCCGGCGAGGAGACCGCCGACATCCTGACGAAGCACGTGCACACGGGGGGCGGCGAGCACCCCGTGGTGCAGGACACCCTCCGCCGGCGCACGATTCCCGGGCCGGCCCTTCGCTGAAAATCCTGTTCACGCGGCCTCCGCGGTCCGAATCCACCGTCCGCGCCTCCCGCCGCCGCATCACGGGCGCGCCGCCTGCCCGTCAGTCCTTCCTGCTGTCCCAGGGGTCGCCGATCCAACCGTCGAAGGAGGGGATCAGGGCCACGAGGGCGGCTCCGAGCCGCCAGTCCAGCTCCGGTGCGTACAGACGCAGCGTGTCCCCGGACGACTTGAACTCAAGCGGGACCTGTCCACCGGAGCGCCACTTGATGCGGCGTGGGCCGCGCGGGAAGTCGCCGCCGCCGCTGAACAGGGCGGCCACGAGGATGAGCGGCAGCAGGGGCGAGCAGAGCCACCACACGCACCACCAGAACAGCCGGCCCTTGTATCCCACCGCGTCGGGGCTGCCGGCGCGGCTCACCGTCCAGCGTGTGCGCAGTCCCTGGCTGAACGCCTTGTCGCGCGTGAACATACCCAGCGGTTCGCCGTGCGGGCCGAGCACCTTGAACTGCGCCCGCCCGCTGCCCGTGGAGACGGTGACCAGGGTGGCGACCCGCGTCTGGCGATGCTCGTCCGCCCACAGGACGAAGGAGCGGGCTCCGCTCTTCCGGGCCGCGAGGTAGGCGGATATGCCGTTGGGCAGCACCTCGCGTTCCACATAAGCGACCGGCCGCGAAGTTCCCGTCCCGTCGGAGAAGCTGATCCGGCAGTCGAGCTGCCCGCCAGGGGCGGTCCTCAGTCGCCGCAGTGCTTGCAAGGTCAGAGTGCTGGTCACCTGAAGGGCTCCTTCGCGCGGTTTGTGTCGAACGGTCGGCACGAAGGTACGCGTGCGCGGCCCCCGTTGTTCCCTTGATGAGGGTTTGATCCCCCGTTTGCTGTCTGGTTCGAGCACCGCTGGGTGGTGGAACAGACCTTCCTCCTGGCTGACCGGCACCCGCCGATTACGCCGCCGCTACGAACACCGTGCCGATCACTTCGCTTCCTTCATCGCTTCTCACAGCGGCTCTCATCTGCTACCGCAGACTCGCCAAATGAGACACGGTCTAACCCGCCGCTGCACCCGCATCGGTTCGGTGGCCGGTTGGGGTGCGGGCCCGGCGGGGCGGGCATCACGCAGCCGGGCCGCCTGATCGTCGGTGAGCGGGTTGGGCAGGCTGCGCAGCAGCGTGGCCCCGTCACTCAGGTGCAACACGGCGCCCTCCAGACGGATAGTCAGTCGGCGTCCGGCGAAGGGCGAGCCGACCGGGTATTACCGGCCGCCGAGGGGGACCGAACCGGAGGCGTTCACGGTCCGCTCCACCTCGACCGCCCCGCTAGCGCCGGCGGGTCGGGATGGGCACCGTGCAGGATTTGGCGGCACGGGTTCACGGTCTGCGGCTCGCCGATGACGTCATCGCTGGAAGCGACTTGATCCGGCCCGTCTTCCGTGAGCTTGACGCGGCGGTACGGCTCTACCGGTGTGGCACGCACACCGAGGAGGCAGGCCGGGCGCTGCTGGTCAACATCGGCGAACTGGCACAGATCGTCGGATGGATCGCCAGCGACGCGGGCCGGCACGACCAAGCCGCCCAGACCTACCAACTGGGTATCAGCGCCGCCCGCGAAGCCGGAGACGGCTCCCTGGAGGCCAACCTCATCGGCTCCCTGGCCTACCAGATCGCCAACGTCGGCGACGCGCAGGAAAGCGTGGCACTGACCCGCGCCGCACTGGATGCGGCCGGACGGCACGCCTCACCGCGTATCCGCGCACTGACCTGGGACCGTCTCGCATGGGCGCACCTCGCGCCGGGGAGGCCCAGCCCGCCATCAGAGCACTGGGTGAGGCGAGCGCAGCCCTGGCGAGTACGGCCGGAGCCGAAGAACCGTCGTACCTGTATTGGATCAGCTCCGACGAACTCCAGATCATGGAGGCCCGCGCCTACACCGAGCTGCGCCGCCCGCTGCGCGCCGTTCCTCTACTCACCGAGGTTCTGACGCGCTACGACGTCACCCATGTCCGGGAACTCGCGCTGTACCTGTCGTGGCTTGCCGTCGCTCTCGCCGACGCCAACGAGCCCGAGGAAGCGGCGCACACGGCGTCGCGCATGTTGGACATGTCCGCCGACCTCACCAGCGACCGCACCACCCAGCGCGCCCGCGTGGTCCTGGCACGGCTCAAGCCCTACGCCGACGTTCCGGAGGTACGAGAGCTGCTGACCCGCTATCCCATAAGTGCTTGAGCGAGCTAGGTGTTCTCCCCGAGTCTGGCTTGGGCCTGGGCCACCACATCGGGATGGGGATCCTCGGAGAGAACTCGTAAGACGGTCTCCGGCGTCGTGGGCCATAGGGCCAGATACCACCGCACGTCGACCGACCGGTCATGGGCAAGCCGGTGTAATTCGTCGTGAGGGAGTTTTTCCGACGTTACTGCGGCTTTGCGCACGGTTGCGGACTTGTCGTTTGAGAGAAGGCGGTGCTGGTTCGTCGTGGTGATCGGATTCTCGGTCGCACCGGCACGAACCTTGGGGGTGGCGTCGGTTATCAGGGTGGCGAGGATGTCCGGGGCGTCGGTGTGAGCCGCCAGGCGCGCTCGGACGTTGGGAGAGGGGTCTGCGGCGAGTACCGAGTTTGTTTTCCCGTCCAACCCGTCTTGCTCGGCGAGCAACCCGCGCAGAACCTCATCCGCGGACCGGCAGATGGCGCGGCGGGCCTCGGCGTCGGCGGCCGGATGCTCCGGTACTGACCATCGAACCGACCAGTGAGGGTCTTCGACCATGTTGATCAGGACATCGGATGGGCAGGAGGGATTCTTGACAAGAGTCTGGCGGGTCTTCAAATCCGGGTCCTGAGCGAGCGCACGCAAGACTTTGCCCGGCGCGTCGGTCCGAGCCGCCAGGGCACGCCTGACCGTGCGGGAGGGGTCTGTCGCCATGGCTTCGAGGGTCTCGGGGGGCGTGGCGGGATCGCTTGCCACGGCCCACCGGATCTGGACCTTCTTGTGATGGGCGCGTACGTCCAGATCGGTCTTCCTCGTGCCGCCATCCGTTCCCGAAGCGCCTGGTTCCTGCATCCGTCAGTCCTTCCTTCGCCATGTGAGTGGCATGATCGCAGCAAGCACTGACAATGGAGCTTGGTCACCAAGCGGTGAAGGAACGCCTGACGGCATCGATGAAGACGCTTGTTGGCAGCCATTGTTTCTGGGTGACTAACTGGGTGACAACCACCATGGACAGGGCTGGATGCCGGTGGACAGCCAGAGAGGATAACTGCAGGTCAGAGCGGATATCAACCCTGGTCAGGGAACCGCTCGGGTTGCCTGGGGATCAAGGGGTCGCAGGTTCAAATCCTGTCGTCCCGACCAGGTTTTTGCTGGTCGGCAGGGGTTTCGGAGTCTCTCCGGAGCCCCTTTTTCGATCTTCGGGAGCCAATCGGAGTCAGGTGCGCTCAGGATCTTACGTGGGTGGCAGGTTCCTCGTTCGACTCCGTCGGATCTATCCGGAGCCTTGGCCTGTGAGCGGTGGTCAAGCATCGACGGCGCCGGCTGCCGCAGTCCGCTACATCCTTCAGAGACCTCGTGGGTGTGTGGACAGCCAGCCACGGTGCCGGTCCCTGAGGGCATCACGCTCGGTCGGCGTGGGCAGGACCACGTCGGCGCCGCCGTCGTAGGGGTGGTACAGCCAGCGGAGATCCGCAGGGCCAAGGAGCACGTTGCTGATCTCGTCGTCCGCGACCGCTCGAAGCACGGCGTCGATGACGCCGGGTCCCCACGGTCGCGTCTCGGCGTAGAGCTGCGTATAGGTACGGAATTCGGGATCATCGTCAGGTTCTTCGATGAGGGTCTGCCAGTGCTGTGCCGCCGGCGCGACCTCTGATCGTCTCGGCCGCAGCTGAGGGGTGAGTGCTGGAGTGTCCGTCCATTCGGTCGTGATGACCAGGAGGTCTGGGCCTGGATCGAGTTCGGACAGCACGGTGTGGTGGCGGTTGAGCACGATGGCGTATTCCGCCTCATCGTCCGGGTAGCGCTTCGACTCCGGCAGGCTGTGAAATCTGATCCAGCGGTCCGGATAGTGACCGCGAAGCCAGTGGGCGACCGGCGGGCACTCGGGCCATTGCCGCTCCCAGAGCCGGCTCAGTGCTTGCGGATCGAGGGCGCCGTCGAGGATCACCGTGCCGTTCTATCCGATGGCCTGGTGGGCGGCCAAACGATTTGATCGCCCGGACAGTTGTCAGGTGTCTACAACGGGTGTTCCGGCGAGGCGGGGAAATTATTCCGCTCGACCCTGTGACGGGCTGCTGGATAGCTGAAGGAACGCGGCGACTACAGCGAGAACCGGTTTGCCCGGGCCAACGACACGGGCTCCTCGGCCCCAGGATGCGAGGCAGCGACGTCGTACCCTACGGCTGGGATGACGCGTTCATCGTCGTGGGGGGGTTGCCCCGGCTGCGGCGGCTGCCACATGAGGCTCTGGAGGATTACGTGCTGGCGGTGGTCGAGGGCAGGGAAGGCGACATGCTCGCGATGACGCTTCCGTACGAGTAGAGTGCCGCCCCCCCCCCCCGACAGCCAGGCAGCAGAACAGCTACGCCAGACGAACGTCAGCTGGTCGGCGTCGACCTGGGCGGGCTCGTGGCCAGCCCTCAGATCGACCCGCACATGATCGAGGAACAGTTCCAGCAGCTACCGCCACGGTGCAGCCGCCCTGATGCTCGACGACGAGGCCGGCGCGGCGGGGAAGAAGAGTGACCAGGCGGGGGAGTTCACTCGCTGGAGCGGGCGGCCTTCCACAGCTGCATCCTGGCGGCGTACTGGTCGTCGATGTCTTGCAGCCACGGGTGCTGGTCGCGCTTCTCCTGCGCCTGCAGTCGCACCTCGCGGGCCTTCTGTACTTCGTCCTCCTGCTTATCGGTGGTCTTCGGTTTGCCGGTCATGATGTCTATCGTCGAGGGGAGAGCGGCGACCAGTTTCTCGAAGCGGGCGTCGGCTTGCTCGTAGTCGCGCTGAATCTCTACCAGGTCATTCGGAAATTCGTATGCAGACACGTGTGAATCCAATGGTTTACGGCATGTCGCCCGGAGGGGCCTCCGTGGTCGGCCTGGATTTGCGGCCGATGCCCTGCATATGCCCGAGGACTGCCGTGCTAAGCGCGTGAAGCTGAATCGGGCACACGAGACAGCCGAGCGGCGAAGCCACAGAGCAGGCCGTACCGGCCGAGCTGCGTAGAGAGCCCCTATATAGACGTGTGTGCTTGACTGCGTCCACCCACCCCTTGACTCTCCGCGCATCTCCATGACCGGCCTGTGAACCCGCGACAAGGAATCGTTCATCCGCCGGAGTTCCGTTACCGGACCGGACTCCCTCGGCCACGGCGCCGGAGTCGTCGGCGTCCGTGAAGGTGAAAACCAGTCCTTCCTCGGAGTCGTTGCCGAGCCGGAACGGCGCCCGCTCAGTGCCTCCCTGCTCAAGGACGGTGTACGTGCCATAGTCGAACTCGAAGGTCTCCTCGGAGGAGGGGAAGACCCGGTAGTTTTCGGCGGTGCCGGCATTGTTGGAGTGCTAAACGTCATCTGTAGCCACCCTGAAAGCCATCGAGCTGTTAAAACGCCTACTCCATGTCCTGGGAGTCATGGGAGCCAATTCAGGGAGCCAACGCCTTCAAACCGGCTCCGACCCTCTCCGACCTGGCCGGAAATTTCCCCAGGGGGAAGGCTCCCCGTCCGACTCCTTCAGATCGTCCCGGATACCCAACTCGTGGCTGGGGGCCAAGGGGTCGCAGGTTCACATCCTGTCGTCCCGACCAGGTTTTAGCTGGTCAGGACGAGTGTCACCCGAAAGGGAGGCGCCCTTTCTTCGTTCTGGGTGACTTTCGAGATCAGCCACACCCGAGACTCGAAGGAGCCGACATCTACGACATCGAAGAGCCCGCCAAGGAGTCTGACCCATAGCCGACCGGCCGGATCCTGCTTCTGCTGTGACCAGCTCGGAGTGTTCTAATCCTGCCTGTAGGTTTCGTCAAGGCGGCGGATCGAGGTCAATAACGCGCTGGACTCTCCGACATGGCGCGGCAGCTGGTCGCCGAAGGCCGACAGATCACCGCCGACCCGTTCGGCCAGATCGCCCCTACCTACGCGCCGGCACCAGCCGCTTCGGCGCCTGCGCCACCGACGACCTGCGCCACCAGCCCGACCTGTTCGCCCCCTCCTGAAGGAGGTCGACTTCACCGCGGTCGACCTGGCCGCCTGATAAGCCGCAGTACTGGCCGGGAATCGGGCGGATATGGCGGGAGGCTCCCCGTGGTTCAACCGGAGGCAAGCGCCGTCTTCAAGCCTAGCCTGGGCCAGAAGGCCCAGTGCCCCCAGTACTGGAGTACTGAAGACGCCGCAGCGCCAGGAACGTGGTCTCGGCGAGAGATCGTTCCTACCGTTGATGAACTCAAGCATGGGCATCAGCAGGCTTAAGTACATGTCCACCATCCACGATCACCTGCATCGGATGCTCTTCCGACTTGTTTCGCTTCCTCCCGCCTCCGTACAGGGGCGCTTCCTCCGCCACTACTTCGAGTGGGTTCATCGCGTTTCTGACCCGGGGCGATATGACACAGGGCCAAATGAGATCGAGAAGTATGAGAGGACGTTGCGGCATGTGCCACACCGTGCCTACCGCAGGGTCCTGGACGTGGGATGCAGCGAAGGGGCATTCACTCGCCGACTGGCAGGTGCATACCCGGGCGCGGAGTGCTGGGGGGTGGACATCTCAGACCGGGCGGTCAGCCGGGCGGCGACGAAGGCAAGCGGGGCGGCGAGATTCGCGGCGCTGGATTTCCTCAACGAGGACCCCGGCGGCACCTTCGACCTGGTTATCTGCGCCGAAGTGTTGTACTACGCGGGCCGCGGCGAACGGCTACGCTCGGTCTTCGGGCGGTTCCGCTCGTTCATGGAACCGGGTGCGGTCCTGGTCCTGGTGCACGAATGGCCCGAGGCCCGCCGCCTCTACCGGCACCTCGACGAGAACCCGGGCTTCCGCAAGGTGAGCGAGCACCCGTACGAGCACCCGGTGCGCCCCTACGCCGTCACCGTGTACGAACGCGTGGAGCGCCGCTCGGCCCCGGCGGCGCATGCCCCTCGTTCGCGTACGCTGCCCTTCCGAGCGCTGCTGCCAGCCGTCGCGCTCGCCGTGGGAACAGCTGCCGCCGGTCGGCCGGTGATGGACGAACTGCCTCTTCCGGCCTTCAGCGCTCCCGCGCTCCAAGATCGCTACGAACGCCACGCGTGGCCCGGCCGCCAGTTCCTGGCGTTGAGCCGCAAGGGCGACGGCCAAGCGATCGAGGTCGTGGGAGATCTCGCCGGCGCGGCGAGGGTCATCGTCTACGTGCCCGGCTCCGGACAGAGCCTGGCTTCCTTCGACCACTCCCCGGAAAGTCCCGGGCGAGCGGCCCACGCGCTCTACGACGAGGCCGCCAGGTCGGGGCCGGGGACCGCGGTGATCGGCTGGCTGGGGTACGACACGCCGGACCTCATCAACCCGGAGATCGCCACCATCTGGCCGGCCGACCGGGGGGCCGAGCGGCTGAGGTCCTTCCTCTCCGCGCTGTCACCGGACGTACGGATCAGCCTGGTCTGCCACAGCTATGGCTCCGTGGTCTGCGGTCGCGCCGTCGCGGGATTACCGGTCCACGACCTCATCGTCACCGGCAGTCCCGGCCTGGGCGTCAGAAAGGTCTCGGATCTGCGTACGCGGGCACGGGTCTGGGCGGCGCTCGGTAGCAACGACGACGTGTTCCGCCCCGGCGTGCTCATCGGACCGTTCGGGTTCGGCACCGATCCGGTGAGTGCCGGGTTCGGCGCGCGGGTCATCAATGGCGGCGATGCCCGGCATCACACGTACCTTGCGCCAGGCAGCTCGACCTTGGCGCGGATCGCCCACATCGCGGTGACGGGGACCGAGCATGCAGCGTGAGCAGCGAATCGACGTGCTGCTCGCCACGTCGGTCACGGTCGGTGTCCTCGGGCAATGGCTCGTCACCTCCTATGTCGTCATGGACGACATACACGTGGCGAGTCCGCTCATGGACCTGCCGGAGTGGGCGCCCGCCACCTGGCTGCTGCAGACCCTGCCCGTGTTCTTCTTCGCAAGCGGATACGCGCATGGACAGTCCTCAAGTGCGCCGCGCCTGAGAACGATGCTGACTTTCCTGCTCGCCTGGACCGCGGGCGCGGCCGTTCTGTCGGTCAACGGGTTCTCCCTCGCCGCCATCAGGGAATTCCTCGGGCCTGCGCTCCAGCCGCTGTGGTTCCTGGTGCCGTACCTGTTGCTGACCGCGATCGCTCCATGGCTGCGCCGGGCGGTGCTGCGCTACGGCTGGACGACGGCCCTCGTTCCTGCGGTCTGCGTGGTCCTGGTCGATTTCGTCCGCTTCACCTGGCCCTCGTCGGAATGGCTGGGCAACGTCAACGCGGTCTCGGCCTGGGCGGTGCCGTTCCTCCTAGGCCTGGCGTGGAGGCAGGGCCGCATCAACGGAGCATGGCTGCTCGGCGCAGGCGGGATTCTCACGGGGGCGCTAGTCGCCCTCGGCGATTACCCCACCAGCATGATGGACGTGCCCGGTGCGCCGATGTCGAATGTCGCACCGCCGACTGCGGCCCTTCTCGCCTTTGGCTGCGCGCAGTGCGGGCTCGCCGCGTTGGCGGGCGACCGGCTCGGCCGCCGCGCCGTAGGCTCCAGGCTCACGGCCGTGATCAGCGATGCCGCGTTCCCGCTCTACCTCTGGCACCTGACGGCGCTTGCCCTCATCTCGCTGGTCACGCTCCGGCTCGGCCCGGTCGCCGGGCTCACCAGCCCGCCGACCGGCGCGGCCTGGCTGACACTGCGGCTCGCCTGGATGCCCGTCTGCGCGATGGCACTGATCGGGCTGCTGGCGCTGGCACGCCCGCCGAAGCCTCGACGGCGATTGCCCGCGGTCGCCACCTGTGATGCCCTGGAAGAATGATCAGAATGATCAGCATGATCTGGAGGAACCACCCCTGGGTGCGAGACACCGCGACGTCCGCGCTGGTGCTGGCGGCGGAGCTCCTTGGCCACCCCTACACGGGGTTGGGCACCAAGGTGGTGTTGATCGCGGTGGGGGCCGCAGGATTGATGTTGGTGCGGCGGCGGCATCCGATCGTCGTGGCCGGGCTCGTCGGCGTTCTCTACCTGATCGGCGCACAGCCGTCCCCCTACGATACGCCGGTCAGCGCCATGCTCATCGCTCTATACAGCGTGGGCAGGCATGCCCCAGCGCTGGCCTCGATCGTCACGGCGGCACTGGCCGTGCTCGGCGGCTGGGTGGTCCAAGACCTGCCGTGGGCGGCCGTTCCACCCCTGATGACGGTGGCCCTCGTACTGACCCCCGCGTTGCCGGTGGCGGCCGGGCGCATCGTGCGCCTGCAAGCCGAATTGTCCCACCGGCATGAGCAGCAGATCGTCGAGAACGCGGTACGCGCCGAACGCCGCCGCATCGCCCGCGAGTTGCACGACGTGATCGCCCACCACGTCAGCGTGGTCGGCCTCTACATGGGTGTGGCCCGGCGGACGATCCCGACCGACCCGGAACGCGCCCGGCTCGCCCTGCTCACCGGCGAGGACACCGCCCGCCAGGCGATGACGGAGATGCGCCACCTGCTGGACGTGCTGCGTACCGACGGCGAGCCGATCGAGAACCAGGCGGGTGTCGGGATAGCGCGACTGCCGGCGCTGATCGAGGGATCGGGCAGCGCGACGCTGGAGGTCTCGGGAGAGGCGGTTGAGCTGCCGACGAGCGTGGACCACGCGGTCTACCGCATCGTTCAGGAGGCGCTCACCAACACGCGCAAACACGCGGACGGGGCCCGGACACAGGTACGGCTTGCCTACCTGCCCGACCTGGTGGAGGTGGAGATCAACGACGACGGGCGATCCCGTCCCGGCGCCGTCGGACCGGGGCTCGGGCTGGCGGGGATGTCCGAGCGAGTGTCGCTGTGCGGCGGCGAGATACACGCCGGGCCCTCCAGTGAGGGAGGCTTCACCGTACACGCCCGCATCCCACTGCCGGAGAAGATGTGATCAAAGTACTGCTCGTGGACGACCATGCGGTGGTCCGCGTGGGGCTGCGCCTGCTGCTCGATACCGTGCCCGACCTGACCACGGTGGGCGAGGCGGCCGACGGGCTGGAGGCGGTACGCCTCAGCCACAGCCTGCGTCCCGATGTTGTGCTGATGGACCTGCATCTTCCGGGCCTGAACGGGGTGGCCGCCACCGAGCGGATCGTCTCCGAGCTGCCGGAGGTCAGGGTGCTGGCATTGAGCACATTTGACCTGGAGGAGCACGTGGTCGCGGCACTGCGGGCCGGGGCGTCCGGTTTCCTGCCCAAGGACGTGTCACCGGAGGAGCTGATCGAGGGCGTCCGGATCGTGCACCGGGGTGAGGCGACGGTGGCACCTCGGCTGCTGCTCGGCCTGATCGGCACGTTCGTGCGCCCGGCCCGCCCGCGTGCGGTCGTGGCCCCCGCGGAGTTGTCCATGCTGAGCGAGCGCGAACTACGGGTGCTGGAGCTCATCGCGCGCGGCCTGTCCAACGCGCAGATCGCGGAGGATGTGGGGCTGTCGGTGTCGACGGTGAAGAACCGAGTGAGCGAGCTGTTCGCCAAGCTCGGAGTACGCGACCGGGTCCAAGCCGTGATCGTCGCCTACGAGGCCGGGCTGGTCGCGCCAGGCGACGGGAATCGATCTCCGCGCTCAATCGGCCGTGCAACGGTCGATGACGCACCGAAGTCATGTACGTGATAACGAGCCATTATCGGCGCTCGGACGTTGGGAGAGGGGTCTGCGGCGAGTACCGAGTTCGTTTCCCCGTCCAACCCGTCTTGCTCGGCGAGCAACCCGCGTAGAACCTCATCCGCGGACCGGCAGATGGCGCGGCGGGCCTCGGCGGCTCTTCACAATCCAGGGTGTAGTCGTGGCCTGAAGCCGCCGGTTTCCAGCAGGGATCTGGCGATGTAGTTGGTGAGGTTGCGGAATCCGAGAGCGGAGCCGCGGAGGTGTTCGAGCCGTCCGTTGATGGCCTCGGTCGGTCCGTTGGACGTGCCCGGGCGTTCGAAGTAGGCCAGCACGTCGGTGGCTCGCTTCTTCAGTGTCCGGCCGAGCGTGATGATCTCGCTCAACGCGCTCGGGACGCCCTGGCTGACCGACTCGATCAACTTCACCATCAGCTCTCGGCCCTTCCTCCGATCGGGTTCGCGGTAGGCGGCGATCATCCGCTGGTAGACCCCCCACGTGGCTTCGACCTCAACGTGAGCGTCGCTCGCAAACAGCGCGGCCGTCGGTCCTTCTGCCTGTCGGTGAGCAGGTCAGCGCCGGTGTGGAGGGTTCGCCGTGCGGTATAGAGCGGGTCGCTCCTGCGTCCACGGTGCCCGTGGACGGCCGGTTGGACACGTCGGCGGCATCGGTCGAGTGCGTCGCCGGCCAGACGCACGACGTGGAATGGGTCCATGATCGCGACCGCGTCGGGTAGTTCCTCGCTGGCGGCGGTCTTGAACCCGGTGAAACCGTCCATCGCGACGACCTCGACGCGGTTGCGCCAGGACTCTTCGCGTTCGGCGAGCCAAGCCTTGAAAGCCTGCTTGGAGCGGCCTTCGACCATGCCGAGCAGCCGGGCGGGGCCGGTACCGTCGCGGTTGCCGGTCAGGTCAGTGATCACGGCGACGTACTTGTCGCCACGTCTGGTGTGGCGCCAGACGTGCTCGTCGACGCCGATCGCGGTGACGTCGTCGAACCGACCGATGTCGTCGATGAGGACACGCTCGCCCTCGGCCAGGACAGCGTCGTTGGCAGTGTTCCAGGCGACCCCGAGCCCTTCGGCGACACGGGCGACGGTGAGGTGCTGGCAGACGATGGCTTCAAGCGCCCACCGCAGCCCGCGGCGCGAGAGCTTCGCCCGCGGCTCAGCCGCCTTGGTTGTGTCTTGCCGCCACACGTGCCCGCAGTCGATGCAGCGGTAGCGTCGGATCGTGACGTGAAGGATCGTGGGCCGCCGGCCCAGTGGCTCGTGCGCCAGTCGCCGGGTCACGGTGTCACGCGGTGTGCCTTGGCAACCGCAGCGGCGGCACCACTGATCGGACTCGACGACCCGGCACGCGAGAACCGCATGGTCCGGGGCGAGTCGCTGACCGGTGACTTCGAGCCCGAGCTCGTCAAGGCGGCAGAACGTATTCATGTCAGCGCGGGCGAAGCCGGCCTCAGGGGTAGCGTCGTGCAACGTCGAGGTCTTCCGGATGGGCTTGGTGTAGGAACCCCCGGTCCTCGGGAGACCCCGGCGCCTACCCGGCCAGCGACGCGGGGTGAGCTGCCACCGCCGGTGTGACACAAGTTCCTGACGGTTGATGATCTGAAGTCATCCAGGTGAGGGCGAATCGTCCTGCTTCGGCCCCGGCCGCGCGAAGGTGACCGGGGCCGGAACTTGAACGGTGGCTTTGGTCGTGGCTTGTGAGGCGGTCAGCTCTGGGGCATTCAGCGGCTGATGTCGTCCAGCTCGGTCAAGTCCTCATGAGAGAGGGAGAGTCCCGCGCCGGCGATGTTCTGGCGCAGGTGTGCCGTCGATGACGTGCCGGGGATGAGCAGGATGTTCGGTGATCGCTGCAGCAGCCAGGCCAGTGCGACGGACATCTGTGTCGCCTCCAGACGAGCGGCGACCGCCGAGAGCGCCGAGGACTGAAGCGGGGTGAAGCCCCCGAGGGGGAAGAAGGGCACGTACGCGACGCCGTCGGTGGCGAGCCGGTCGATGAGCTTGTCGTCGTGGCGGTGGGCGAGGTTGTACATGTTCTGCACGCACACGATCGGCGCCATGCTCTGTGCCTCGGTGACCTGCTCCTCGGTGGCGTTGCTAATCCCGAGGTGGCGGATCAGGCCCTGCTGCTGGAGTTCGACGAGCGTCTCGAACGCCTCGGCAAGCGAGCCGGGCTGGGGACCTTCGGCGTTGCCGAGTCGGAGGTTGACCAGGTCGAGTACGTCGAGGCGGAGGGACTTGAGGTTGTCGTGGACCTGGCGGCGCAGATCTTCGGGTCGGCGGGCTGTAGGCCAGCCGCCCAGTTCGTCGCGGGTCGCGCCCACCTTGGTCACGATGTGCAGCGACTCGGGATAGGGGTGCAGTGCCTCGCGGATCAACTCGTTGGTGACGCGCGGCCCGTAGGCGTCGCTGGTGTCGATGTGGGTGATCCCGAGGTCGACCGCTTCACGCAGAACGGCCAGGGCACCCTCGCGATCGGCGGGCGGCCCCATGACCCACGGGCCGGCCAGCTGCATGGCGCCGTAACCGAACCGGGTGACGGTCAGGTCACCCAGAGTCCAGGTGCCGCCGGGAAGAGAGAGGGAGGGTGTGCTCATCTTGTTGCCTTTCGTCGTGCACTTGGGGGTGGCGCCTGCTGCCTCCCTGTATCAGCATTGGAGAGAAACTTCCTGTCGGGAAGTAGGCACTTGGGGGTGCGTAACCCACCCATTGGTGAGAGGTGCGATCAGTGACGACGATGAAGGCGGCCCAGAAGAGGGCTCAGGCCAAGGTGGAGTACAACGCGTTCCTGGCAGGGTGCCCCAGCCGGCAACTGCTCGACCGAATCTCGGACAAGTGGGTCGTCCTGATCCTGTGTGCGCTGGGCGGCGACAACAGCCCTGGCCAGCCCGGTGCAGCACACGCAGACGCTCCGAAGGCGATGCGTTACTCCGAGATCTCTCGTCTTCTGGCCGGGGTCAGCCAGAAGATGCTGACCCAGACACTACGGTCGCTGGAGCACGATGGTCTGCTCACCCGTACCGTGACGCCAACCGTCCCTGTCACCGTCTCCTACGAGCTGACCGACCTCGGCCTCTCGCTCCACCACATGACCCGCGGGCTCAGAAACTGGGCGCAGACACACATGGCCGAGGTCCTCGCAAACCGCGAGAACTACGACGTTCGCACCCCCTGATGACTCACATCCAACCGTCCAACAGCTCTACGTTCTCGGCCTACACCCTCAACTGCGAAGAGCCTTTTAGCTGGTCGGCAGGGGTTTCGGAGGTTGTCCGAGGCCCCTTTCCGGTCTTCGGGAGCCGAACGGGGAGCCAGAGGGTTACGCGGATGTTCTGCGCTTCTTGAAGATCTTGTCCGAAGATCCTGTCCATGGCCTGCCGGCCGGGTGATCCGGTCCCGCTAGCCGGAGGCGTAGCGGCGCATCGACTCCAGGCCGGAGACGCCGTAGACCTCCTCGACCGCGTTCGCGAGCAGGTGGCAGGTGCGGAAGCGGTCGAGCGGGGTCAGTCCGAGCCTCGTCAGGTGCAGGTAGGTGTAGTTGAGCACCACCCGGTAGCGCAGGAAGTCGGGGCGGGCGAACATGTCGCGGCGGTAGCCGGGGGTGCCGAACATCAGGGTGTGCAGTTCGCCCCTCGTCTCGGCCGGGGTGTCGTCCATGGTCGGCAGCAGGTGCACCACGCGGTCGGCCCTCGCGCGGTAGGTCTCCACGAGCGCCGCCCACTCCCGGACGAACGGGCTGTCCCCGCCTGCGTCGATGGTGTCCACGACCTGCCTGACCCGTTGGGTGAGCAGGGCGCGGCGGGAGCCGTACACCTCGTCGAAGGAGCGCCGGGCGGCCTCGGGGTCCCTGGACCACGTGAGGTAGCCCTCGGCGTGCACCCGGAACGACAGGTAGCTGCGCTCGATCGGGTGGGAGGTGTGCGCGACCGTCAGGAGCAGGGCCATGGCCAGGTCCGACTTGGTGTCGCGGCCGTCGCGGCAGTGGTCGAGCATCGCGAACAGGAGCGGGGTGCTGTCGCTGTAGAACGCGGTGAGCAGGTCGACGCCCTCGTCGCCGCCCAGGACGTGGCGGCGGTCGTCGAACGGGAACTCGACGATCGAGTTGTCGGCGGGCCACGGGGTGAGCGGGCCGTGTTCCTGCTCGCGCGCGGCCATGAGGCGGTGCCGCGCCAGGCTCTCGGCCTGGTCCACCACGTACGTCGACGGGTGGTCGCGCAACCATCCGCCGACGACCGTGCCGACGCGGGGACGCACCACCTCCTCCCACGTCCGCCGGTCGGTCTTCACGTTGACGCGCAGGTGGGGGCCCTGCCGCCAGTGGCGCACCACGTACGCCGCCTCGACGTGGTCGCGGATGTCGGCCAGCAGGGGCCGGACGGCGTCGAGGAGCAGGGGGTCCTTGTCCGGCTCGTGGTAGAAGACGTGGACGCTGTGCCACATGGCGGTCACCTCCGCAGCGCGGCCAGCGCGCGGGCCGCGAGAGTCGAGATGTGTGATTCCGGGCCGGGGCGCAGGCCGATCCGGTTGTGGAACAGGTGGGCGCAGCGCAGCAGCACGCGGGCCCGTTGTGCGTCGTCGCCGATGACGGCCAGGTGGGCGTGGGCGGAGCCCGCGTCGCCGGTCGTCGCCGGGAGGTTCGCTGCCAGGTCGTTGATCGAGGCGGCCCAGGTGCCGAGCAGGCCGGGGCCGTCCTTCAGGTGCCAGAGGCGTTCGGTCTGGGTGACCAGCGCGGCCGGGAGGTCGCCGGGGTCGCCGGGGTCGTGCGGGGGCAGGCGGCGGGCCGCTTCGGCGAGGTCGGGCTGGCAGGCGGCCATCGTCAGCGTGAGCACGGCGAGGCCGACGGCGGTCCTGCGTCCCATCGCGGGCGCACCGTGGAGGACGTCGAGCGCGAGGGAGCTGGAGATGCCGAAGTGTCGTTCGGTGGCGGGCATGTTTCCGTAGACGCGCTCTTCCGGCTCGTACGGGATGAACACCACGCTGCCGGCCGGGTGGAGGGCCGGGTCGTAACTCTCGCGGCGTTCCCCCTCCGCGAGCACGGCCGCCAGCCGCCGGTAGGCCGGGGCGTCGACGTCGGGCGACGGGTGGTCGGCGAACCACCGGGCGGCCCGGGCCCTGATCTCGTCGCGGGGCACCCCTTTCAGGCGCAGCCGCACGTGGGGGCCCGACTCCCAGTAGCGCAGGTAGAAGCAGGCCGTCGCCGACCGGGCCAGCGGTGTGACGACGTCGCGGATCAGGTCGTCGAGGTCGCCGGTGTGGAACAGGTGGGCGCTCTGCCAGGGGGTCACGGGGCGCTCACCTGGATGACGTACTCGGTGACGCGCGGGCCGCCGGGGTAGACGGGGGCGTCCTCGGGGGTGGGCAGGGTCTCCTCTATGACCATCAGGGCGTCGGGGTTCCCGGCCGCGTGACGCAGGCCGGCGAGCAGGAAGGGGTCGGTGACGTCGACGTACATGGGCTTGCGGTGTTTGCCGAGCAGGCCCGCGAGCAGGCCGTCGCGCAGGTCCAGGACCCGGGCGAAGAAACGCCGCGGCATGCCGTGGTCGCGCAACCACGACGCCAGCGCGGGCGGGCCGCCCGAGGGGAAGTCGGCGGCGCGCAGCCGCCAGCACTCGCGGGCCAGCGTGACCACGCCCAGGTCGAGGCGGGGCAGGTGGTCGATCCGGCCGCGCGGCGGCACCGGGCCGGGGCGCAACACCCAGCCGGGCACCATCGCGACCGACGGTTCGCCGAAGACCCTGACCAGGAACTGCAACCACGGCGGCAACCAGTGCTGGGCGGTCATGCCCAGGTGCATCGGGCGCACCTTCCCGCCGTCGGCCCACAACGCCAGCCGGGAACCGTCGAGCCGCACCGTCAACGCCGAGGGGTGCAGACCTCCACCCGTGGTGTACGGGTAGTCGATCGTCACATCGGCCGTGGCGGTGCGGAGGTTCAGGCCGCTGCCGAGGGCACCCGTGACCTCGGCGATCCTGGTGTCGCGTTGCGGGGCCCGCAGCGCCGACGCGTCCGGGGCGTGGCCGATCCGGCGCAGCTGGTGGTGGAGACGGGACAGCCCCTTCCCGTAACCCGCGGTGACGGTGTTGACGACCAGGCGGCCCTCCGGGAGCGCCTGGGCGTAGACGCAGATCGAACCCGGGGCGCGGAACCGGTCGTCGTCGGGAGGCTCGCCGGTCCGCAGGAAACGTTCGCGCAGGTCCGCGTGGCCGGGACCGGTCGCGAAGGGATCGCGGACCAGATCGCGCAGTCGGCCCGGGTCACTGTGGACGGCGCGGTAGAAGCTCATGACGGGGACGGCGGCGCCGGGGCCGTACCGGCGCAGGAAGAAGTCGGCGGCGGCCAGTTTCACCGGGAGGTCGCCGTCGAACAGGGCCAGCCCCTTCCGCAGCCGGTTCAGGTCGTCGAGCGCCGGGCGCCACGCCTCCCGGCCGCACCGGCCCGCGTCGCCGGGGATGACGGCGTTGTGCCAGAACAGGTTCCGCTCCGGGATCTCCCTCGGGGCCAGCAGGTCGCGGATCACCTTCGGGTCCTCCTCGACGCTCAGCTTGGTCAGCGGGTCGTCGTCGTGTTCGCCGTACGGCGGCACGAGCTCCACCAGCCCGATGTCGGCCAGCGCCCTGGCCGGTTCCGCGAGCGCCGCCTTCACCGGCTCGGTCGCGGGCACGCTGAGCAGCGGTTCCGTCGCGGTCGGGCCGAGGAACCAGATGCGGCCGTCCTCCTCGAACGCGGTCGGGTTCACCCGCGTCTCCGCGGCCTCCGCGTGCCGCGACAACGTCATCCAGAGCGGGCGCAACACGGCGCGGTCGAGGTCGACGACCTCCCGCCACGTCAGGTCGGCGGGCGGGGCGGCCATGGGGCCGTCGTCGGTCCAGGTGCCGAAACCGCTCCACGCGAACGTCGCGTAGGGGCTGGTCTTCATGGTGGCGCGGGCCAGGTAGCGGGCCAGTTTGACCGCCTCCTGGCGCGACGGGGACGTGCGCGCGGCCAGGATCGGGCTGCCGAGCTCGAGCCCCCGGCGGAAGGTCGCGTCCCCGGCCAGCACGCGCAGGAGCTCGGCCTTCTCCCGCTGTTCGGCCTCGTAGACGGCGGGCAGGTCGGCCGCCAGCGTGTCGTGGAGGTCCTTGAGGGCGGTCCAGGCGAGGACCCGTACCCGCAGCTCCTCGGGGAGGGCGGCGAGCACCTGCGGCGCGGTCGCCCGCCGGTCCGGGCGGCGGCCCCGGAAGAGGTCGCGGCGCAGCGCCACCAGGACCGGCTTGAACACGCCCGCGCCGATCACCTCGTGCAGGGGGCCGGACATCGCCCGGCCCTCGTCCGCCAGCGTGCGGGCGACCTCGAGCAGCTCGTCGACGAGCCTCCACGTGCGCTCGCACCGCAACCGCCGCAACCCGTCGGCGGGCAGCCCGGCCACCCGGATGGCGAAGATCGGCGCCACGACGTAATCTCGGTCGGCGGGCTGAGCTGTTCGCGACAAGGACACTCCTTCATCCCGTGGCCGAGGGCGCCCGTGCCGTGGGCGCCCTCGGCGTTCGGTGGGGACCTGCTATGCCTCCGGCGCCCAGCAGCTGTTCGCCTGCATGTACGACGAGCAGTAGCCCATCGCCGACGAGGCGCCCGTCTCGATGGCGCCGTGGCCCTCCATCACGATCGAGTCGGCCGACAGGACGTCGATCGCCTCGACCTCCAGGCCGGACAGGTCAAGGGGGAGCTTGTCCATGACGTTTCTCCTTCTCTTTCACTGATCGGGGTGTTGCGGACGTGCCTTCGGACCTCCTTCCTGCGGATCGGGGAACCGGAGGACCAGGTCTGGCCCCCGGGACCTGGGGACGCCGACGAGCAGGGACGACAGGCTTCGCGCCGGGCCTGTCAGGCCCAGGACGCGGTCCGTCGCCTCGCCGGCGCCGTCGGAGTGGATGCGGGAGGTGAGACCCAGCGCGGCGGCGGCCAGCGTCGCCCGCTGCAGCGACGCGCCGGTCTCCACGAGCTGGTCACGATGGTCGCGCGCGGTGCCCGCCAGGGGGTCGCCCACGGGGACGATCACCGCGGCGGCCGTCTTCAGGGCCTCCCGGGTGTTCGTCACGAGGGGGGCCGTGCCCAGCTCCTCCAGCGGTGCGGCGCGGACCCGTCGAAGGTCGCCGTCGTAGTGGTAGGCGGCCCTCGGGAGGCCGTCGACGCGCAGGGCCAGCAGGTAGAGGTCCAGACCGGGGCGGACGGCGAGGCCGGTTATCGCGGCGATCTCCGTCAGCGGGACGGGCGCCGGGCGGAAACCGTCGACGGGGGAGTGGCGTGCGCGCAGACCGTCGCGGAGGTCCACCACCTCGGCCGGAACCCGGATGCCCCGTGCCGGTTGGCCCGGACGCCTCGCCCGCGAGGTGGCGTCCGCGGCCCGGTGCAGGTCGCGGGCCGCGCCCGGAGGAAACGGCAGGGGGAGAGGCCGGGCCTCCCGCGGCAGGTCGCCGGAGTTCCGCGGGGACTCGGCGGGCTCCGGCGGAAGGATCCGTTCGTACGGCTCCACGTGCAGGACGGCCAGAGGGGATTCGCGGGATTCGTCCAGACCCAGGAGGGCGTCGTCGATGTCGTCGGCGTCGCCGGGGGTGACGGTCAGGCCCAGGGTGGCGGCGACCACCTCCGCCTGGGTGCGCAGGACGCCGATCTCCTGGCAGATCAGGCGGTAGGCGTAGTCGCCGTACTTGAACATGGAACGCCAGAAGACCGCCGTCAGGCAGATGCGCGCCGGGCCGTGGTCACCCGTGCGCAGCACCTCCAGGACCTCGTGGACCGGGTCGTAGTGGAACAGCCCGTCCGGGCAGGCGACATAGGCCTCGACGGGGTACAGCCCTCCCCCGGAGGGCGCCGGGCGGCCCGGGATCGCCATCGGGCCCGCGTCCGTGTGCCGCCAGATCACGCGGGTGATGCCGAGCATGCCCCGGAGCAGCGCGCCCAGCGGGTGCCGTGGTTCGGCCCATTCGGCCGACGGATAGCGTTTGTGCCGGAGCGGTGCCAGGTCCCACCGGATGTCGAGCGGCCCGCGATCCGCCATAGCCGCCACGTAACGTGCTGCCGCGTCCGTCATCGCGCGCCTCACGGGAACGGGTGCGGATAGGGGCTGAGATCGTCCACCGCGAGGTCGCGGTCGAGGTGGCCGATCGCGCGGCCCCGTGTCAGCAGCCGGGGGAGGCCGTGCACCCGCCGGTGGTGGTGGCCGAACGTCATCGGCACCGCCCCCGGCACGATCACCTTCGCGCAGGCGAATCCGCCGGCCGCCGCCTCGGGCGAGGTGGTGTCGACGGCGATCACGTCCATGCCGCTGGCCAGGAACCGGGCCACCAGGTCACGCAGGTCGTCGGCCAGGTCGTCGTGGGCCGGCCACTCCGGCAGCTCGCCGACCGTCAGCTCGGCGCCGCCCGACAGGAATTCCAGCCGCTCGTACGCCTTCGGGTGCCCGTACAGCATCGGGTGGTGCTCCAGCAGGCGCACCTCGCCGGAGTCGTCCACCAGCCGGGCCGCCTCGCTCTCGTCGTAGCGGGCGACGTGATTGGCGAGCATCGGGCCCAGCTCGTCCAGGGCCCGGCGCAGGGCCCGTTCGGGGTCGAGGTGGGCGGCGCCGCCGCACATCGCCTTCGGCCGGTCCGGCCGTCCCGACCGGTCGACGGCGGTGACCCAGAAGACCGGCAGTCCCTGTTCGAGGGTGACCACGTGGGCGTGGACGTCGTAGCCGAGCCGGTCGCCGATCCGCTGGGCGGTCATCGGGACGCGCCGGTCGCGCGCCGAACGCAGGTCGACCCGGGGGAGCGGGAGGCGGGCGTACCAGGTGGTCAGGAAGGCGTCCCGTTCGGCGACCTCCAGCAGGCCGTAGAGGATCGCCTCCGCGAGCGACCCGCCGAGGGCGCAGCCGTTGGAACACTCGTAGGCGAAGCCCCGGTCGGGCCGGGGGCCGAAGTAGGCGAACGTCTCCGGCACCAGCACCGGCCCGCCCCGCTGGAACGAGTGGCCCCAGACCCAGGCGGTCTCCCGCGCAGGGTCGAACCGGGTGAACCAGAAACCGGGCCGGTCGTACCAGTCGTCGGGATACAACCCCAGGCGGCGCGGGTCGAGCGCCTGGTCGGCGATGTCGTCGAACGCGGCCCTGACGGTGGTCCGGCGCCCGCGGGGCGAGAACCCGGCCAGCCGTTCGAGTGCCTCGGCGACGGCGGTCGCCTTCGCGGCGGGCACGTCCTCGCACCGTCCGAACCCGTGGTGGCTCTCGTGAACGGCCCGCGCGGGGTTCAGCCGCGCCACGGCGACCGCGCCGTCCCGCGCGTCGGCGGCCACCGAGCGCACGACGCCCGTCTCCGGGTCGACGTAGCGGCGTTCCAGGTCGGCGAGGTCGAGGGTGGCGACCCGGAAACCCGACACCTTCGGCTGCGGCGTGAAGACGAACGGGCGCGGCCCGTCGGGCGGCCGGTCGCCGCAGACCTCGCAGAACGGGTCGGGCAGGAACGGGTGGCGTTCCAGCGCGCCGGTCCGGACCGGCATCCGGAGCATCGCGCCGCTCGTCAGCGCGGCCGACGGGTCGGCCAGCAGGTTCTCGACCTCTTCGGCCACCAGTTCGCCGACCGTCCCGGCCACGAGGGAGGTGAGGAGGGCGGGGCGGTCGCGCAGACGTACCTGGAAGTGCTCCCGGTTCCCGGCGCGCCGCCGCTCCACACAGGTGGGACAGCCCGGCCTGCCGGGGAAGGCGGTGGGACCGATCACGACATGTCCTGCTTCGGTGTGTACGGGCAACCAGGGCACCCCGTAACGCCGCCGCCCGATGTCGTCGGCGTCGCTGGCGACCACGACGACCCCGGCGACCCCGCCCGGCCGCACCCGCGTCCTGATCGCCTCGAAGAGCCGCCCCGACCCCACCACGCCGGCGATCACGACGTCACCCGCGCCACGAACGCCGGCCCGTCGACGGGCAACGAGACGGCGGTTCCGCCGATCGGATGTCCCTCGCTCGCCCACCGCACGGGCGGTTCGAGGCCGGTCTGCGCCCGCAGCAACACCCGCTCCAGCCCGTCGTGCAACCCGAGCGACACGATCGGCGGGCGGTCCGGCACCTCGAACCGCAACACCGCCGACCCTGGGATCTTCCGGACGACCGGTACCTCACCGGAGGCCACGACCTGCCGCCAGAGTGGCCCGTCCTGCGGCACGGGTACCTCGCCCTCCGCCTCAACCAGCGCCACCTCAACCAGCGCCGCCTCGGCTTCGAGCCGCTGCCGGTGGGCCGCGGAGACGGCGTCCTCCCAGGTCAGCCCCGCACCGACGAAACCGTCGCCGGAGTCCGCCGCGAACACCGCCAGCAGACACCGCAACCGCGCCGTGTCGTGATCCGCGCCCCACCCGACGACCTCGCGGTCACCGGCCAGTGCCCGCACGACGGAGAGCGGCCCCTGCGGATGGGCACCCTCGTCGAGAACCGCGATCACCCCCATCCGGGGGTCCACCAGATCACGACAGAGCGCGAAGAACCGGTCCCGAGCGCCCGCATCGCTCGAGGCACTGTGCCCGCCGAGCCCCGCCGCACCCGGAAGCTCCGGGCTCCCGTCGCCGGCGTCGCGGTCCCCGCCGCCCGCCGGCGTCCGCGACGCGTGGGTGGCTCCGGACACCTCCGCCGAGTCCCGGCGCAGCCCCGCGAAACGGTGGATCGTGCTCTCCAGGCTGCGCAGATCAACGCGTGTGAACGCGCGCCGTGCCTCCGTGAGCCCTGTCACCGCCGAGAAGACCCCCAGGGCCACCTGGGACGCCAGCACGCGGGGGACCGCGCCGCGCAACCAGTCGCCCCGCGTCCCCTCGCGGAGGGACAACCGCCCCCACCCGGTGGCCGCGTCGGTCTCCCCGGGCGGTCCCGCGGAGGTCAGCCAGGCCTCGTCGTCGCGGATCAGCACCTGCGCGAGCACCACGTCGGCGGGGCAGGCGAGCGCCCCGGCCAGCAGTTCCTCCCGGGAGGTGCTGACCTGCACCAGAACGTTCCCGCCCGAGGTCACCACCTCGCGCCAGCCCACCGACCGGAGACACTCGACCAGCGCCGGGACCAGCACCCCGGTCCCCGTCACGCGCAGCGCCGAGTTCCGCACCCGGGCGAACCGCCCCGGGTGCCCGGCGAACGCGATCTCGGCCGCGTAGGTCTCCAGCTCCTCGGCGGACAACCCGTGAGCCTGAGCCCCGGTGTCGTCGACGACGAACCGCAGGTCGGCCAGCCGTCCGACCAGGCCGGTGACCAGGTCGCGCTGTGCCTCGGGCAGGCCCGAGGTCAGCTCGCCCAGGGTCAGGGCCCCGTCGAGGCGTGGAGCCAGCCGTTCCAGCAGGGCCAGCGCGTGGGGTCCGCGCAGTGTGGCCGCCCCGTGATCCCCATGAACATGAACCCCCCCGGGGAACTCGACCCACCGCACGTCAGCGCGTAATCGGGGCCGAAACATCTCCACATTCCGTGGGAGCGCTCCCATGGGCTCAGAATACCGTCGACCGATTTACCCCGCAAGGCCTATGTTTCAGGCGTATGACATTTCCTCGACCCCGGATGATTAGCTTCAACGGCCGACGTGGCCTTTTCCGGCGAAACGCGGCCCCTTCGTTCGCCTGAGGAAATGGCATATCCGGAATCGGCGCGTCCGGGAATTGAAAGAACGGCTCCCGCCTCTCCTCGCCCCTGAACACGGGCAGCCTTTCCGCTGGAGTGGCTGCCCACACCTTCTTGACGTGGGCGCGGAGCACCTCCAGGCAGTGGTCGCGGTCCTCCGGTCGCCCGCCGAACACCCGGTCGGCGATCTTGACTCAGCCCGGCGCGTCCATCAGGGCGGTGACATAGGCATCCAGCCGCTCCTCCAACGCTCGCGTCGTCAGCTCTGTCCTGCCCGCTTCCCGCCATGGCCGCGCCACCGACCGCAATTCCTCCGAGCACGCCAGCCCGTCCCGGACCTGCCAGTACAGCCGCTCGCTCGCGGCTGCGGCCAGCAGCCCGCCGGCCTCCTGATACGCCTCGGCGAACCGCAGGCCCCACGCAGGGCCGTGCAGCAGCGCGAGATTGACGGAGCAGTGCGCCACATCGAGATCCGCCGGGCCCCAGGAGGTGGCCGCCCAGTCGACGACGCCGGTGATCCGGGCACCCGCCGGTTGTGAGGGCGGCACGTCGAACAGCACGTTGCCGGGCTGGAAGTCCCGGTGCAGGAATCGCCCTTCACAGGGCGGCACGGGCCTGCGGATCACGTCGATCGCCGCGGCCCATGCCGCCGCGTCCGCGCCCTTGGGAATCGCGACGGTGTCGGCGGTCGTCAACGTCACATACTTCCGGGGCCGCTCGGCGGGCCGCAACGCGTGGATCGCCACGAGCTGACGGGCCAGCAGGGGGACGCGCGCTTCCAATCCCTCATCGTCGAGGACCGTCCGGCCCGCCAGATGTGTCATGAGGAGCGACGGATGCTCGCAGTGCGCGGCGGTCGGATCGACCGCGACCAGTCCGGGAGCCGGCACGCCGGTCCCCGGGAGCACGGTCAGGGCGCCTGTCTCCCTGTCCAGCCAGTCCTCGGCGTGCTCCACGTTGACGAAAGTCCGTAGCACCAGGTCACGGGTGCCTCCGTCCCGCGCGCCGATGGTCAGCCTCCGCATTTCGGCAGTGATGCCGCCGTGCAGTGCCTCGGCTCCGACGATCCGCTCGCCGGCCTCCAGGTGCCGGCTCACCCAGGCCAGTGTCAACGGTCGGACGGCCGCCACCTCAGCATGGTCGGTCACCGTGCCACCTCATCATCCGGGCGGCGGCACGCGCGACGGCTTTACCGGCCTCGAACACGGGCGAGTCCCGGTTTCCGAAGCCGGGTTGCGTGCCGCCGCGCAGGCCCAGGCCCGAACGTGGCGGTACGGTGACGGTGGGTAGCGGTGCGGTGAGGGAACGTCGCCACCGCGCGCCGAAAGGGCACGTGACATGCCGGAAGGGCGCGTGACATGAGAGCCACACGGGCTGCCGAAAGAAACGGCGGCCACCGTTCCCGAGCCGTCACGGGTGCGCCCACCACCGGCGATGCCGTGAAATGCCGTTTCCGGTGGGGTGGGCTATGGTCGGCCCCATGACGGGACCGTGGAGAACTCCACAGGGGTCCATCGCGTTCGCCGGCGTGATGGTCCTGGTTCTGTTGTCCCTGGTGCTGGCCGGCGCCTCGTGCAAGGCGAGCTACGGCGGCCCGACGGTTGCGCAGAGTTCGACCTCCGGCCCGGCGTGGGAGCTCGGCGGATGGGACGCCGACCTTTCCGGCCTGCCGCCACAGGCGGGCGGCGCCCGCGCGCACCACGTGCTGTCCCTGTGGCCGCCCGTGCGCGGCGAACGCCACGGCGAATCCGCACATCTGGCGCTGCTGCCGTCGCCGGGCTCGGACGCGGACACGCTGCGCGAGCCTCAGCAGCCGGCTCACCGCGCCACGGGATCGCGCAGCCCGCCGCTGACCTAGCCGACGTCTTCCCGTCTGGCTCCGCGGCCACGCGCGCTGCGGAGTCCGACAACGAGCACCCGACGCACTCCCGCGCCCGCATCCAGGTTTTCCCCTGGCGCCGGCCCGGGCATGCCGTCGCGCCCTGAAGACGTCTTGCGATCGTCCCCTTGGCAAAAAGGCGGCAGACCGTCTTCGTCCGAAGCCCGCTCCTTTGTCCGAGCTGCTTTCGCTCTGCCGTCTTTTCCTGCCGGCGTCAGCCAGGAGCCGATCATCGTCATGGCCGTTGTCGCATCAGTCCACGCCCGTTCGCGGCCGGAGCCTCCGCGCCGGCCCGCCGCCTGCCGGTCCGCCGCTCCTGCCGCGCGACCCCGCGCGGCAGAGGGGAGCACGAAATGAGTCCGCCCGGCGCTTGACGGCGCTCGACCTGGGCACCGCCCGCACCCGGTCGCTGACCGTATGCGGGCCCACGATCGCCGACCGGCCCTCGAGCATCGTGAGGCGGTCGTCCACCTCCGGTGAGAGGGACGCGGTGCAGCCCATCCGGCACGGCATGGTGGCCGATCCGGATGCCTGCCTCCGGCTGCGCGCCGCCCTGCGGCTCCCGGTCAGCGCGGCGCCCCAGCCGCAGCACGCCACCGTCCGCGGCCTGATGCGGCTGTGTCTGCAGCCGGCGGCCCTGGCGGCCGGCCTCGCCCTGTCTGCCCGCTGACGCGCTGCGACGCGAAGGAGACCCCGCGCGAGGCCTCCATCCCCGACACCTTCCTGATCCATCACGGAAAGGATCAAATGATCATGACCGATGGTCACACGACATCACATCTCAGTAGTGTGCAGCTCCAGTCTCTGCGCCAGGACCTGCGAGAGCAGCTGGAGCAGCGCAGCAGGCAGCTGCACGGCCTGCGGGCCCAGGAGCGGGACAGCAACGGCGCCGACGGCACCTGGCAGGAATTGGCCGTCTCGATCACCACTGCCGAGCGCGCCGTCGCGGAGCTGTCCCAGGCCTGCGACAGGCTGGCGGCCGACACGTACGGCCGCTGCGCCCACTGCCAGGGGCCCATCCCGTTCGAACGGCTCGAGGTCCGGCCGCTGGCACGCACCTGTATCGACTGCCAACGACGGCACGAGGCCGCCTGACACCATGAAAGGGGGCGGAGCAGTCTGCCCCTCTTCGATCACCCGGAGCTGACCATGATCACATTGGACCGTCTGGTGAATGTGCTCGGCGGGTACGGCGTGCGGCTGTGCGGCCATCCTGAGACGCGCTCGACCTGGCTGCGCAGCGTGGCGATACCAGACGCCACCGACCACCACGTCGCGGGAGACGTGCTCCTCGCCGTCGGAACCTCCTCACTCGCCGAGGCGGTCCAGTGGGCGGCCGCGGCCAAGGCCACGGCGGTCCTGGTACGCCCCGCCCGAACCGGCACCGGCACCGGCGACGAGAGTGAGAGCGGAAGCGGCGAGGACGTCGAGCGGGAGGCCGCCGCGATCGCCGGCCGGTACGGGGTGGCCGTGTTGCTGGCCGACCCCGCTGTCTCCTGGAGCCAGCTGGCCGGCGTGGTGTACGGGCTGGTGCTGGAGAGCCGCGAGACCGCCTCGGGACGCGGCCCCACCGACCTGTTCGCCCTGGCCGACAACCTGGCCGACGTCATCGGCGGTGCGGTGACCATCGAGGACCGGCACTCGCGGGTACTGGCCTACTCCCGCTCCCAGCAGGCGGGAGATCCGGCCCGGCTGGAGACCATCCTCGGACGGCGGGTCCCGGAACGGCTGCGCGAGCTGTTCCGGCAGCAGGAGGTGTTCGCCCGCCTGGCGGCGACGGACGAGCCGGTGTTCGTCCCCGCCGATGCCGGGCACGGCCTGACGGGGCGGATGGCGGTGGCGGTGCGGGCCGGCCGCGAGCTGCTCGGTTCGGTGTGGGTCAGCTGTGCCGACCCGCTGACGGGCGCCCACCGCCGCGCGCTGGCCGACGGCGCGCGCATCGTCGCCCTGCATCTGCTGCGCTCCCGGGCCAGCGCCGACCTGGAGCGGCAGGTGGAGTCCGACCTGGTCATCCGGTTGCTGGAGGGCAGCGCCGACGCCGCGACGGTGATCAGCCGGCTGGGCCTGGCCCCGCAGGCGATACGCGTCATCGCGGTCCGCGCGTACACTCCCGACGATCGCCACGCTGCGCTGCTGCTGGCCCTCGAGCAGGCCACCACCGGCTTCGGCTGGTCCCGGCCCGGGCGAAGCGCTCTGCTCGGCGATACCCTCTACACCATCCTGCCGGCCGAGCGGGCCGAGGCGGCCAGGCAGTGGATCGCGGCCCTGCACTCCGAACTGCCCGCCCGGGTGCGCGTCACGGCCGGGATCGGCGCACCCGCCGAGGCGGCGGACCTGGCCGCCGGCCGCCAGGAGGCCGACGAGTGCCTGGCGCTGCACGAGAGCGCCGAGCCCGGCGCCGTCCCGCCCGCCTACGACGAGTCCTGGGACGACATCCTGCTGCGACGGCTGCGCGCGGCCGCGCGAACCGGCCGGGCTCCGGCCCGCGGGCCGGTGAGCGCGCTGCTGCGGCACGACACCCGTCACGGCACGCGCTTCGTCGCCACGCTGCGGGCCTGGCTGGAGAGCCAGGGCGACCTCACCCTCGCCGCCGAGCGGCTCGCGGTGCATCCCAACACCGTCCGCAACCGGCTGCGCAAAATGGGCGAGCTCGGCCCGCTGGACCTGGACGACACCCGCCAGCGCCTGGCCATGACCATCGTGCTGGCCGCCCTGGAGGACGAACCCCGCCGATGACCTCCTCAGGACCCGTCACCGTTCCCGGCGCCGGCGTTGTGCCGGATCCACAACGGTGGCGCTGCGATTGTCGCCCGCTCACAACGCCGCTGGTCGCCGCCCGGGCGATGCTGGACATGACATCGGCATTCGTACTGGTTGGAGGTTGGCATGGTCGGCAACTGGCCACGATCGGTGATCGTGGTGGGCGCGGGCATCGTGGGCCTGTCGACCGCGTGGTTCCTGCAGGAGCGCGGCGTCCAGGTCGACGTGATCGACCGCGACGGTGTGGCGGCCGGCGCGTCCTGGGGCAACGCCGGCTGGATCGCGCCCGGTCTGGCCATCCCGCTCAACGAACCCGCGGTCCTGCGTTACGGCCTGCGCTCGCTGCTCAACCCGGCCGCGCCGCTGCACGTGCCCGCGAGCCTTGATCCGGGTCTGTGGAGTTTTCTGGCCCGCTTCGCCGCCAACAGCCACTGGCGGTCGTGGACCCGCGCCGCGCACGCCAACCTGCCGCTCAACAACGAATGCGTCGAGGCCTATGAGGTGCTCGCCGCCAACGGTGTGTCCGCACCCGTCATCGCGGCGCCGATCACCGCGGCGTTCCGTACGCCGCGCCAGGCCGAGAGCCTGCTGCGCGAGCTGCGCAGACTGCAGGCGGCCGGGCAGCGGGTCGAGCACACCGTGCTGGACGGCGACGGGCTGGCCGAGCAGGTACCGCTCGCCGGCGAGGCGCTGACGGCGGGGGTACGGATCGACGGCCAGCGTTACGTCGACCCGGGCGCCTTCGTGCACGCCCTGGGAAAGGCCGTCATGCAACGCGGCGCGACCATGTACGCCGTCGAGGTCGACGAGGTGCGCACCGACGACAGGAAGGTGATCGTCCGCTTGGCCAAGGGCACCGTGCTGTCGGCCGACGCGGTGGTGCTGGCCACCGGCGCCTGGCTGCCCCGCCTGGCCCGGCAGTGGGGCGTGCGTGTCCCGGTGCGGGCGGGCCGCGGCTACTCCTTCACCGTGCCGGTCGACCATCCTGTCCCCGGCCCCGTCTACCTGCCCGAGGAGCGGGTGGCGTGCACGCCCTACCGCGACGGGCTGCGGGTGGCGGGCACCATGGAATTCCGAGACCCGGACGCCCCGCAGGTGCCCGCCCGGCTGAAGGCCATCGTCGCCTCCGCCCGGCCGCTCCTGCGAGGTGTGCGCTGGGAGGAGCGTACCGACGTCTGGGTGGGGCCCCGCCCCATCACCCCTGACGGACGGCCGCTCGTCGGCGCGACGGTGGCTCCCACCGTCTACGTGGCGGGGGGCCACGGCATGTGGGGCCTGGCCCACGGCCCGATCACAGGCAGGCTGCTGGCCGAGCAGATCACCACCGGCAAGCAACCCGCCGCCCTGGCCGACCTCGACCCCCTCCGCTGACGCGGACCACGCACGAACCGTCCGGCCCGCCGTGCCGACACGACGGGCGGACGGACGGCGCAGAGCTGGAGAGAGGAGAAGTGCAAAATGTATCGGGACCGGTCCGGATCTCATCTGAGGTGCGTGGCCGATCACGCGAAAGACAGTGTTCAATCATCTGGTGGCCCGTCGTCGCCGGGTGCCACAGCGGCCCGGCGGACGGCTCAGGCCTGGCAACGTCAGTTCGCCGCGGACGCCTCGCACGAGCTCCGGACGCCGGTGGCCGGGTTACGCGTGGAACTTGAGGAAGCTCTCATGCATCCTGAGCAGACCGACCTCCGCGAACTGGCCACCCGGGCGCTCAGAAACGTCGACCGCTTGGAGTCGATCGTGAGCGATCTGCTCGCCCTGGCAAGCCTGCGGGCGGGCAAGAGGGAGGAACGCGAGGACTTCGACCTGTCCGATCTGGTCGGCCGCGAAGTCCTGCGCCGGTCCGACCGCCTTCCGGTCCAGCTGCAGCTGATGCCCGGCGTCCTCGTCAGGGCCGTACCCCTCCAGATCGTCCGCGCCCTTGACAACCTCCTGGACAACGCCCAGCAGCACGCGACCCATGACGTACGGGTCGAGGTCGGCGAGGACGGCGGTCACGCCGAGCTGGTCGTCATCGATGACGGAGGGGGTGTCGCGGAGGCGGACCGGGAACGAATCTTCGAGCAGTTCACGCGCACCGACAGCGCCCGCGGCCGAGATCAGGGAGGCGCGGGACTCGGTCTGGCCGTCGCGCGCGAGATCGCTCTGGCTCACCGGGGAAGTCTCGACCTCCGCGAGACCGCCTCCGGTGGCGCGTGCTTCACCCTGCGTCTGCCCTCCTGCCCCGACCGGGGCGGGGCGGGAATGCGGCCGGCCTGACTCCGTCGAGGAGATCCCCACCGGCGATGGGCCTGCCCCTGCCGGCTTCTTCGGCCGGCGCCCTCTCGACGGCTGGACCTGCCAGATCCCCGGGGCGGGCCAGAGGAAACCCCCGCCCGTGACGGGCGGAGCTCTTCGCGTCGTACGGCTCCAGGCGGTCGACCGACTCGACCCGGGAGCTGTTGTACGAGCAGGAGCCGATGAGCTTTCCGGACGGGCCGCGGACGTACCCCGTGTCCGCGGCCTGGTTCCAGATCCAGGCGGACGTCCCCCCGGCTCGACCCCGGTAGCGGTTCGTCGCGGTGTCCCTGTCCCTGTCCCTGCCGGTCCGTACCGTGACCGTCTTCCCGGCGCCGAGGGTGAACGTGCCGAACGTGTAAACGTGATCCGGCGCGAGATCGCTGACGTCTTCCACCGGCACACGTGGGCGCTCAGGATGGGTACGAAGCCGTGGCGGGGCACATCGGAGTCTCCACGAAACCGGCGTGGTTCAGCGGGGGGTGGACACGGGCAGCCAGACGCGCATGCCCGAGGGGCCTCGCCGGGCCCAGGAGTGGTAGGGCCGCAGCGGAACGTCGAACCAGCCGGCGTCCCCGGCGGGAGCGGCCGGATGTGCGGGATGACGTACGGGATAGGGCCAGGACCGGTCCGGCTGGGCGGGCAGCAGGGCGCGGCCCCGGGCGCCGCCGGGCTCGGCGCGCAGGCCCGGCGAGGGGTCGATCACGAGGGCGTCGAGTCCGGCGGCGCCGGGGAGGTCGTGGGACTCGACACACAGGACCTCGGGGCCACGTTCGACGGCGACGCAGCCGCGTACGGCGTCGATGCGGGGGTCGGGCCAGGTGAAACGCGGCTCCATCGGCAGGTCGAGGACGATGACGTCGCCTGCGCGGAAGGTCCGTGTGATCTCGGCGGTGCCGGGGGCGACCTCCCGGGTACGGCCCTCGTCGGTCAGCGTGGCGCCGGCCGCCCAGGCGGGGACGCGCAGGGTGAGGGTCCAGGGGCCGGTGGTGTCGGCGGCGACGCGGACGCGGACGGTGCCGGTCTCGGGGTAGCCGGTCTCGACGTCCACTGCGACCTGCCGCCCGCCGGGCAGCTCGGCGCGGATCTCGCCGGGGGCGTACTGGTGGATCTGGAGGCCGTCGTCGTCGGTGGTGGCGAGATACCCCTGGAGGCCGGCCAGGGTACGGGCGACGTTGGTGGGGCAGCAGGAGACGTCGAACCAGGCGGCCCGTACGCCCGCCTCGGCGCGGGGGCTGACCTCGTCAGGGTCGGTGGGCCGGCCGGGGGTGCGCTGGTGGAGCGGGTTGGCGTAGAAGAACGCCCGGCCGTCCGGGCTCGGGGAGGCCGCGATGACGTTGTAGAGCGTGCGCTCGATGAGGTCGGAGTAGCGGACGTCGCCGGTGGCCAGGAAGAGGCGCCAGGACACCATGATGGAGGCGACTCCGGCGCAGGTCTCGCAGTAGGCGCGGTCCGGCGGCAGCTCCCAGTCCTCGCCGAAGCCCTCGTCCTGGTGGCGGGAGCCCATGCCTCCGGTGATGTAGGTGCGGCGGGCGACCGAGCGCTCCCACTGCCGCTCCACCGCGCGCAGCAGTTCGTCGTCGCCGCGCTCGACGGCCACGTCGACGGCGGCGGCGCTGAGGTAGAGGGCGCGTACGGCGTGGCCGCGCCAGACCTCGGCCTGACGGATGGGGATGTCGTCCTGGAAGTAGGCGCGTCCCAGCGGGATGTCCTTGAGCGTGCCGTGGCCGCGGCGGTCGAGGAACAGGCGGGCCTGCTCGATGTAACGCTCGTCGCCCAGCGCCCGGCCGAACTCGGCCAGGCCCACCTCGATCTCCGGGTGGCCGCAGATCTTGGTCAGGCCGTCCGGGCCGAACGTGTGGCACACGTGGTCGGCGGCCCGGCGGGCGACCCGTACCAGGTCGTCCTCACCGGAGGTGCGCAGCCGGGCGACGGCGGCCTGCAGCAGGTGGCCGAGGTTGTACAGCTCGTGGCCGTCTTCGAGGTCGCTGTAACGGGGCTGCTGGCCGCCGTGGCCGAAGCAGGTGTTGATATACCCGTCGGGGTCCTGGGCGCGGGCGACGCGCGCCGTGAGCCGCTCGATCGCGGCCTCCGCGTCCGGGTCGCCGGTGCGCCCCGCTTCCCAGGACAGGGCCTCCAGCAGCTTGTACACCTCCGAGTCCGAAAACGGCCAGCCCGGCCGGCCGGGGCCGGTCGTACCGTCGGCGACACGATCGAAGTTGGCCAGCCAGCCGAGGCGCTCCATCCACGACTCGCAGTGGGCCAGCGTGGCCGTGGCGTTCACGGCCTGGCGGGCACCCCAGAAGCCGCCGGTGATGGAGACCTGCGCGAGCCCGAGGGGGCGCATCCGGCCGTGGGAGGGCAGCACGGGACAGCCGCCCGTCGTGCCTTCGGTCATGTCGTTGAGCCTTTCTGGTCAGTCCTTGACCGCGCCCGCGGTGACCCCGGCGGCAATGTAGCGCTGCGCGAGGATCAGGAGGAAGGCCGCGGGAACGGACGCGATCACGGCGGTCGCCATGATCGAGTTCCATTGGGTGGTGTTGTTGCCGATGTAGCGGAAGATGCCGAGGGTGATCGGGATCGTGTCGCTGTTGCGGTTGAGGGTCGAGGCGAAGACGAAGTCCGACCACGCCCACAGGAACGTGAACAGCGAGACCGTGATCACCGAGTTGCGGCTCAGCGGCAGGACGATGGAGCGGAACGTGCGCCAGGTACTCGCCCCGTCCATCTGCGCCGCCGACAGCAGCTCATGGGGGATGCTCGCCATGAACGCCCGGAACAGAAGCACGGCGAACGGCACGGCCAGCGTCGAGTCGGCGAGGATCAGGCCGGCGACGGTGTTGAGCATCCCGAGCCTGAGGTAGATGGCGTAGAAGCCCATCGCCATGACGACCGCGGGGATCATCTGAGCGACCAGCAGCAGGAAGTCGATGGTCCGGCCGCCACGAGGCCGCAGCTTGGCCAGCGCGTACCCGGCGGGCAGGGCCACGACCAGCGTGAGCGCGACCGTGCCCAGGCCGATGAGCAGGCTGGTGGCCAGGGCGGGCAGCTGCTGGCCGAGCGCGGCGGAGTAGCCCTCGAACGTGGGATCCCAGGGGAACCAGTGGGGCGGGTCCGCCCGCATGTCGCTCGTCTTGGTCAGCGAGACGTTGAACATCCAGTAGACCGGGAAAAGCATCAGCGCCACCAGGACGACGCCTACCACGGTCTGCCACGAGCGCTTCATCGGCGTTCCTCCCTGCGCTGCAGGCGCACGTGCACGAGCCCGGCGGCGAAGGCGATGAGGATGAGCAGGTTGCCGACCGCCGCCGCCGGGGAGAAGTCGGGCTGACCGGTGCCGAACGCCTCGCGGTAGGACCAGACGGCCAGCGTCGTGGAGGCGTCCGCCGGGCCGCCTCTGGTCATGATCCAGATGATGTCGACGACCTTGAGCGTGTAGATCAGGCCGAGCAGAAGGGTGATCGCCGACACCGAGCGCAGCAGGGGGAAGGTGATGCGCCGGAACCGCTGCCAGGCGTTGGCGCCGTCCAGCCCGGCGGCCTCGTACAGCTCGGCCGGGATGTTCTGCAACCCGGCGTAGAGGATGACCAGGTTGAACGGGATTCCCAGCCAGATGTTGGCGACGGTGACCGCCAGCAGCGAGGTGTCCGGGGAGGTCAGCCAGTTGATCTGGCCGATCCCGAATGCCTGCAGGGCCGCGTTGACGATGCCGTTGTCGCTGTTGAGCATCCACGACCAGGTCGAGGCCGAGACGATCAGCGGCAGCAGCCACGGCACGAGGAACATCGCGCGCAGCACGGCCGACAGGCGGAATCTGCGGTGGAAGAAGACCGCCAGGGCCAGGCCGAGGACGTACTGGGCGGCGATCGACGCCAGCGTGAACAGGGCGGTGTTGCCCAGCGCGCGCAGGAAGGCGTCGTCGGAGACGATGGCCAGGTAGTTGTCCAGTCCGGTGAACTCCGGATTGCCCTGGATGAAGGCGCGTGGCGTGTAGTCGTGCACGCTGAGGTCGATGTTGCGGTACAGCGGATAGGCGTAGAAGAGCAGCAGGTAGACGATCAGCGGCGCGAGGAAGGCCAGGGCCGTCCACCGGCTCGTCCACCGGCGCCGGGGCGCCGGCCTGGCCTGCCGGTCGGCCGGCCGGCCGGCACGCACCGTGCCCGTTCGGGGTGTCGCCATGATCAGTTACCGGTCGCCTGCTTGGCCTGGGCCTGGGCGTCCTTGAGCGCGTCGGCGGGACTGGCCGAGCCGCTCAGGGCCTTCTGCACGCCGGTCCACAGGGCCTCGGAGATCTTCGGGTACTTGGTGCCGAGGTTGTCGCTGGTACGGCCCTTGGCGCTGCGGACGGCCTCCACCCACGGTTTGAGCTTCGGCTCCTTGGCGAGGATCGCCTCCTGTCCGCCGGTGGTGGAGGGGATGTAGTACGCGAAGGTGGTGCCGGTCTCCACCAGGCCCTCCGGCGTCGTCATGCACTCAAGGATCTTCTTGGTGGCGTCGTAGCGCTTGGTGTCCTTCTGGATCGGCACCGTGAGGAACTCGCCACCGGTCGGCGTGGGCGCGGCACCACCGTTTTTGGCGGGGATCTGCACGATGCCGGTGGGGAAGTTCGCCTTGGCGGCGCTGTCGATCTGCCAGGTGCCGTTCTCGGCGAAGGCGAAGTCGCCGGTCAGGAACTCCTCCCAGGTGGTGTTCTGGGAGTTGTTGATGACGGAGTTGGGCGCGAGACCGTCCTTGAGCCAGGAGTTCCACAACTTCAGCGCTTCGACGGCCTGCGGCGAGTCGAGCTGGGTGAGCTGCGCGCCGGCGCCCCAGAACCAGGGCAGGAACTGGAAGGAGCCCTCCTCGGTGCCGATCCCGGCGAAGGTGATGGGCTTCTTGCCGACCGCCTTGACCTTCTTCAGCGCCGCGGTGAGCGAGTCCCAGTCCTTGATCGACTCGGGGTTCACGCCGGCGTCTTCGAGGATCTTCTTGTTGTAGTAGAGCGCCAGTGTGTTGGCGCCGATGGGGACGCCGTACGCCTTGCCGTCCAGTTCGCCGGCGGCGATGAGATTCTTGTCGAAGCGCGCGGTGTCGAGCCCGAAGTCCGACATCGTGGCGAGCATGCCCGCGTCCGCCAGGGTGGAGACGACGGGGTTGTCGAGGAGGATGACGTCGGGTGCGTTGCCCTCCTGCCCGGCCAGCAGAGCCTGGTTGGTCAGGGCGGTGGTGTCGTAGGCGGTGCGTTTGATGGTGACGCCGGCCTGCTGCCCGCAGGCGTTCACCCGCTTGGCCCACGCGGAGTTCGCGTCGTGCTGCGGGTAGGGGTCCCACCAGGTGTAGGCGCTGTCCGCGGCGTTTTCCACGGGACTGCCCGGCTGCGGGGCGGAGGCGCAGGCGGTCAGGACGGACAGGGCCAGAAAGGCGGTTCCGAAGACCGCCACCCTGGTGGGAAGCGAGGTACGGGTCATCTGAATTCTCCTGTGTTAGCGCTCACATCGGGCGCTCTCGGCGGTGATGGGCGGTCGTGCGCGCACCACACCCCACAGGCGGGGGGCCGGGGCGTAAAGTCGATATAGCTAAAAAAAAAAACTAAAAAACAAAAACAC
>NZ_JBFAAE010000005.1:0-274124 GCF_040639575.1 Streptosporangium sp. NPDC023825
GACCACCTTCCAATCCGTGGGACTGCGGCACCCGCGCGGCGGAGAATCAGCCGTCAACGGGCGATCCTGATGGCGTTCAACACTCCCTTCGCTATCTCTGCTTCTTCGACCTCGTGCATCACTGTTCGCCGCGGCTGCGCGTCCACGGCCGGGACCCTTCAACCGCTCGGCCCTGGCACGTCCGACGTCGTACTTCGTTACCGCTGTGGCAGCGCGTCCACGGCCGGGACCCTTTCACCTGCTGCCGGTCCTGGCACGTCCGACCTTCTGCCCGTTCACTGTTCGCCGCGGCTGCGCGTCCACGGCCGGGACCCTTCAACCGCTCGGCCCTGGCACGTCCGACGTCGTACTTCGTTACCGCTGTGGCAGCGCGTCCACGGCCGGGACCCTTTCACCTGCTGCCGGTCCTGGCACGTCCGACCTTCTGCCCCTCTTTACTGCGTCGTCTTTGTCGTCCAGCTGTCCACGCTCGTCCGGGCAGTTCGTCGTGATGCCTACGTCCTGCTCTGCCCTCGTGGATCCGTTCCTTGCGATGTCAGGAACTCTATCCCCAGCACCCGCGGATGTCTACTTCAGCCACTACAGATTTTCGGTATCGGGGAAATGAGAGCCCGCGCTCGCGCGCAGTCCGGGAGGTCAGCTGCGGCCGACAGGGGTGGTACCGAACATCAGGGTGCGCCGCCGGACGTCATAGAAGACGGTCCCGGCGCTGGACAACAGTTCTTGAAGATTGTCGGCGTCATCGGGATCCAGCGTCAGCACCTCCTCCCACGCCCCCTGGTCCAGGACGAGTTGCAAGGTGTAGCTGCCGGGCCGGCCCGGCTCGCCGGCGACCCAGCTGAACTGGTAGTGGCTGAGCTGGCGGACGACGATGCTGTCATCGGTGACGGGCTGGCTGGGTTTGGGAGCCATCGGCTTCTCCTGGGAACGTCGTTCACTGGACGGTTTCGGGGACGCCATGGCGCAAGGCCATCGCTGCCGGGCCGGAGCTGCGTGGCCGGGCTCCCCGACCTGGAAGATGCCCGATCACCCCGCCGTCACTCCGTACGGTGACGCCGCGCTCCTTCAAGATCTTCCTGGCGCGCTTTACCGATTCCGTGCAGTCAGGCGGCGCCGGCCCGGGTGCCGGGCCACCTCGAGGAGGCCACCGGCTGGAGCAACATTCCGATGTCCGGTTCGTGGCGCGCCTGCCGCGCGAACGTCACCGACCTTCCGAGCTCCCGCGTCCCCTTTCCCGCGAAGATCCCCGCGGGGACGCCCGTGACGATCCCTGTGAAAAGGGTTTGCGGCCCGTCACCCTGACCAGCATGCTGGTCGTCATGCTGATCAGAGACGCGACGTCCGCCGACTGGCCGTTGATCTGGCCTTTCCTGCGTGAGATCGTGGCCGCCGGTGAGACCTTCACCTGGGACCGCGACGTCAGCGAGGAGCGGGCCCAGGCGATGTGGCTTCTCGAGCACCCGGGACGCACGGTCGTCGCCGTCGACAACGACGGGACCGTTCTGGGCACGGCCAAGATGAACCCCAATCACATGGGACCCGCCGCGCACATCTCCAGTGCGAGCTTCATGGTCCACCCCGATCACGCCGGACGCGGTGTTGGGCGGGCCCTGGGCGAGCACGCCCTGGACTGGGCGCGCGCCGAGGGCTACCGGGCGATGCAGTTCAACGCCGTCGTGGAGACCAACACCCGGGCGGTGGGACTGTGGCGCTCACTCGGTTTCGAGGTGCTGGCGACCCTGCCGGAGGGCTTCGACCACCCGGTCAAGGGCTACGTCGGGCTGCACATCATGTACAGATCCCTCTGAGCGCGCACGTCCGGCGGGTCCGGCGGTCACTCGCCGGGTGAGGGCCGTCCGGCACGGCCGCGACCTGGCCGGGGCGCGCCGCCTCGCCGGCCACCCGGCAGGACACCGAGGCTCGGCGCCTCGACGTCCTCGACCGTCTCGGTGCACCCGCCCGCTCTGGGAGGGGGCGGCCGCTCGGCCGCCAGCTGGGCGAGGGCGAACAGCAGGAGCGCGCCGCTGGACCAGTCGGCGCGTTCGCCGCGGCCCAGCTCCACGACGCGCCGCATGACCTCGGCGGGGGTGAGGTCAAGCGCGGTGGCGATGTGCTTGGCGGCCTGCAGAAGCTCGTGGTCCCGGGCCTCCATCAGGCCCTCCCGAGGTGAGCGGGACGGATCGGGGGCGATGGGGGCGCCAGAGCCCGGTCGTGTGGTGACCCGCGCATTTCTCCGTCTCCTCGTCTCCCCGGCTTCGCGTTCGGGGCTGATGACATGTTCTCCGACGGCACACCAGGATGCCCGGTCCCGCCGGCCGGTCCGGCGCTCCGGCGGCCGGACGTGCCGCCGGGACACGGGCCCGCGAACGCATCTCCCCATGCGGGTCAGGACACCCGGGACGCGGGGGCCGCCCACGTGTCGCAGGCGACGGGGGAGACCGCCCGGTGGCCGCGTTCGAACCAGCGGAGCCGGTTGGCGCCGGTGCCGTGGGTGCGGTGGCCGTCTTCGTCGCCACCGGCACGGAGCGCGCCGGACAGCGCCTCCCAGTCCTGTCCGGTGCGGGGCAGCGAGCCTCGTACGCTGCCGAGGAACACGCCCGCCAGGCAGTCGGCCTGGAGCTCGTAGCGGCGGCCGAGTTCGGCCTGATGGGTGCGGTCGGAGCGGACGCGGGCCTCGTAGTGGTCCCTGACGCCGGTGAGGCTCTGCAGGTGGTGGCCGTATTCGTGGGCCGCCACCTTGAGGGGGTACAGGTCGGTCCGGCCCTCGATCCAGTGGCCGGTGAGCGGGAACACCAGCGTGGCCCGTTCGGTGCAGTAGAAGGCCGCCGCGTTGGCGGGCCAGCGCACCCCGCACACGCGCTGCGCCGGTTCCTCGTAGAAGCGGACCGTGGGCTTGCGGAACCTCAGCCCGGCTCGGGCGAAGTGGGCGGACCACGATGTGTTCAGGCATCTCACGGCCGCCGTCAGATACTCACGCATCACCGGCACGCCCCTGTCGATGATCGGCGGTTCCTGGCAGGAGGTGGCCGCCAGCTTCCCGGTCCTCAGGAGCGGGCTCTTGGGCGAGGCGGCCTGCGCGACCCCGGACGGCAGGACGGTGAGACACACGGTCGCGAGGAGAGCCCATCGGGTGACCACGTGGGCGGCGTGGAGGCGCATGGTTGGACAGCATAGGACTCCCGGCGCGCCAGGCCGAGGCGGCATCGACTAATGAGAACGCGGGCGGAGACCGGGCAGAAGTGGATCTGTAGGGTGTCGGCATGTTCTCTCGGGTTTCGCCCGACCGGGGAAAGGAGCGGCGAGGAGGTCGTCGGCGAGCTGGACCTGCCCGGAGCCTGAACTGGACCTGCCCGGAACCTGAGAGGGCCACGGCGCGCACATCGCCCCTGCCGTAAGGCCGGCCGGCCATAGGGAATCCGGAGTGGCGCTTTCCGGGCACCGCGTATCGGCGTCACCCGGTACGGCGGTATCTGCCGGGGGCGGTGCCGTACCGGCGTTTGAACGCGCCGGCGAAGGCGAACTCCGAGGTGTAGCCGACCCTGGTCGCGATGGTGTGCAGCGGAGCGTCGGATTCCCGTAGGAGCCGGGCGGCGGTGGTCATCCGCCACCAGGTCAGGTAGGTCAGCGGCGGCCGGCCGAGCAGGGCGGTGAAGCGGCGGGCGAACGGTGCCCGGGACAGCCCCGCCTCGGCGGCGAGCATCGCGACGGTCCACGGCCGTGCCGGGTCGCGGTGCATGGCCTGCAACGCGGCGGTGGTGGCCGGGTCGTTGAGCGCCGCCGCCCAGCCCGTGGCCCCGGCGGCCGGCCGCCGGTCGAGCCAGGCGCGCAGGATGTGCAGCAGCAGCGTGTCGAGCAACGCGGGAACGATGGCGTCCGTGCCGAGACGGGGGTGTTCCAGCTCGGTGGCGAGCAGTTCCACGGTGGAACGCAGCTCCGGGTGCCGCCCGAGGTGCGCGGGAAGGTGGATGAGCTCGGGCAGATCGTTCAGTAGCGGATGGGTGAGAGCCCGATCGAGCCGGTAACCGCCGCAGAGCGTCACGGTGGCCGGAGCGTCGCCGCGGGCGGGGACACTGACGTGGCGCTGCGAGAACCGCGGGTCGTCCGGGCCGCAGGCGGGCGCGATCGCCGGGGGAGACGGGCTGTCGGCCAGCGTGTGCCCGTGCCCGTGGGGCCGGAACACCACGTCCCCGGCGGCCAGTGGCACCGGGGCGTCACCCGGCCGGATGAGCCAGCACGGCCCCCGCAGGACTATCTGCAGGCCGGCGGCCCCGGGCATGGACGCGAACTCCTGCGCCCACGGGGCGTGCCACGCCACCAGCGCCGAGCTCGGTTGCCCGGTTCGCATGAACGCGATCACGTCACTGAGTACGTCCATTCGGCCAGGGTATCCTCGAAGAGACGATCAAGTATGAATCAAGGCTTTTCAAGCATGGTTCCTCTTCCGAGGTCGCCATAGGTTCAACCTGTGAAAGCCATCCGAATCCACCGGTACGGTGATGCGTCCGTCATTCGCCACGACGACATCCCCCGGCCGGTTCCCGGCCCGGGTGAGGTCCTGATCGGCGTCGCCGCGACCTCGTTCAATCCATCCGACATCGGGCTGCGCCGAGGGATGCTGCGCTCCGTCTTCCCGATCGCCCTGCCGTACACGCTCGGCGGGGAAGCCGCGGGCACGGTCGTCGAGGTCGGCGACGGCGTGCACACCCTCGCCGTCGGCGACCGGGTCATCGGCCGGCTCGACGGCGGCGGTGCCGCGGCCGAGTACGCCGTCGCCGCCGCCGACACCCTCGTCGCGGCGCCCACCGCCGTCCCTCTCGCCCACGCCGCCGCCATTCCCATCGCCGGCCTCACCGCGTGGCAGGCGGTGTTCGAGCACGCGGGCATCACGTCCGGGCAGCGGGTACTCGTCAGCGGCGCGGGCGGCGGCGTCGGCGGGTTCGCCGTCCAGCTCGCCAAGTACGCCGGTGCGCACGTCATCGCCACGGCCGGCCCGCGCAGTACCGAGGCGGTCCGCCGGTTCGGCGCCGACCAGATCGTCGACTACACGGCCACGCCCGTCGCCGGCGCGCTGGGCGAACCGGTCGACGCGGTCCTCAACCTCGTCGCGGTGGACGCGGGGCAGGTCGCCCCCCTGGTATCGCTGGTCCGGCCGGGCGGCGTCGTCGTGTCCATCACCGTCCCGGTCGAGGCGCCGGCCGATTCCCGGGTGACCGCGACGCACTTCGTGGCCCGCAACGACACGAGCCACCTCGCCGCCCTGGTCAAGCTCGTCGACGCCGGAACCGTCCACGTCGACGTCTCCGCGTCCCGCCCGCTCACCGACCTGGCCTCGGTACACCGCGACGCCGAGTCCGGCCGTACGCGCGGAAAGATCATCCTCGTTCCGTGAGGAGTCCCCGACGAGCAGTACGTCCGCCTCCCCGACGACCACGCGGTCGCGCGCCGGCGCCCTCGCGGCCGGAGGCGGTGGTTCCGTTCATGGCCGGAAAGGCTGTCGTGAGTTCGACCACGGGGCTCGAGGACACCGAGCGGGTCACGGTGGCGTTCCCGGTGGCCGTCGGCGCGGCCGAGCAGGGCCGCCCGGACGTGGTGGCCGGCACGCTCGGCGGCCGAAACAACCGGGGGCACCTTCACCTCGCGTGACGTCCACCTCGTGTGACGTCGAAGAGCCCTCTATGTCCCGGTCGGGAAGGCGACGACTTCGAGAGTGATACCGAGGTGGCGGCCTGTCATGCCCTTCGCCCTGGTCAGGCCGAAGGCGTACCTGTCGACGCCGGTCGTGGCCCGGACTCTCAGGCACCGATCGTCGGTGACGACCGGGCCGAGTGTCAGGACCGTCGGCCGGGTCACGCCCCGCACGGTCAGCGATCCCCGCACCTCGGCGCCTTCGGCGGATCGTCCGACGCCGTGGGCGCGGAAGACGATCTCGGGGTGCGCGGCGGCGTCGAGGTAGTCCGGGGACCGGACGTGCCCGTCGCGCTGCGAGTTGCCGCTTTCGAAGCTGGCCGTCCGGATCACCACGTCCACGGTGGAGTCGCCGGCATCGTCGGTGACCAGGATCCGGCCGTGGTCGACCGTGAAGGATCCTCGTACGGGCAGCAGGCCGAACACCGCACGTGTCGTGAAGCGGACCGTCGTCGCGTCCGGGTCGATGCGGTAAACGCCCGGCGATACCTCGCGCCGATGCCTGAAGTCTGCGTTTTTCATCATGCCGACCGCTTCCTTCCGTCGATGGCGGACGGCATGGTGGGCGCCGTCATCCGGCCCGAGGAGCGCTCGCGAACGCCTGCCGCCTCGATGACCTTCATGAGGACGACGGTAGAAAATCCGGCTCACCGCCGGAATCCGACTACGTGCACACCTCGGGTGTGGCCAGGTACACCCCCCGAGATGGCGAGATCGCCGAAGAGACCCTCGTCCCGATTGGACGAGTCGGCTGGTGCCTCAACCTCGCTCGACGTCGAAGAGCCTGTATCACCGGAGCGGTCTGGACCAGGTCAGTGACCGGGGGATGGCGGATGTTCCACCGAATCAGCCCGGCCGTAGCAGTTTGACGAGTTCCGGGGCGATGGCCGGGAATTTCCGGTCTGCGGTGAGCAGCACGTCGGCCTTCGCCTCACGGGCGGTCGCGATGATGAGGGCGTCCGGTACCCGAATCGTCAAATCCGCGGCCCTGAGCAGGGCAGCGCTCTCGGCCGTCGCCTCGTCCACCCCGACGATCCGATCGATGACGGCGGCACGGAACGCCTCGAGCATCCTCTCGGCCGCGACACCCTTGCGGATCGCACCCACCCGCAGCTCGCCCCAGGTGATCACAGAGATGGCGAACGAGGCCATCTTGTCCTCCCAGCGGCGAACGGCGTCGCGGGCCTGGCTGTGCAGCGCGTCGTCGGGATCGAGCAGGCCGACGATGACGTTGGTGTCGAGCATCACGGTCGGCACCCGTCATCCCCAGCTCTCGCGGCTCGCCTCGACGTCCACGGCTTCGGTGAAGCCTGGGATGGTGCCGACCACCCCGTCGAGACGGCTGCGGTGCCGCCGGATGATGATCTGGCCGCCCTCTTCGGCGATGTCGACCGGGTCTCCCGCGTGAAGACCGAGCTTGCGCAGCACCGCCACCGGCAGGGTCACCTGGTTCTTGCTGGAGATGCGCGCCGGGCCCGTACGTCTGGCGCGCGTCCTCTCGCCGTGCTCCATAACCTTTACCTTAACCATCATGAGTAAAGGTTAAACTGTGTCACTCAAAGCGTGTGAGTGATTCCATAAAGTCACTGCCTCTTCGTCGGCGTTTGCCGACTCGTCAAACGCGCTCCACGCGAGCTACCGGATTCGACTCTGCCGGTGGGGACGATCCCGGGTCCTTGGCGAACATGGCGAACATTGCTGTTAGCGAAGCGCACCTCTCAAGGAACGGATGGTACCCGCCGAAGGATTACAGGCAGTGTTCCTGCCGACTTGAAGTCCGATTTCACACGAAATCAGCGGCAGTTCCGTCGATCCCTGCATAAGCTCGTGGGGTGGCGCTTTCCGATCTTCGACGTGAGATGGTGCTCGCCGCCATCGATGAGTTCGACAGGCTGGGCCGCGACGCTTTTCTCGAGGAGTACGGCTACCGGCCAGCCCTCGGCTACTTCCTCCTTCACGACGGCAGGCGGTACGACCCCAAGGCGATCGCCGGAGTCGCTCACCGCGGAGTCGGGGGCAGGCCTCTGCGCCCTGACGAGTTCTCCGGCGGGAACACCACCGTCGCCCGGGTGCTCGGCGGCCTGGGCTTCGAGGTGACGAAACCGGGGCAGGCTGCCAAGGTGGACTCCGTCGAAGACCTCCTGCGGAAGGTCGAGTCGCTCAAGCCCGCCGTGTCTCCCGCGACCGGTGCGCAGAAAAGGCATCAGCCGTTGACCCTGCTCTGGGTGATCGGCCGCGCGGCCCAGGGCAAGCCACGCCTGCGGCGGTGGGAGAGCACCTACCGCGAACTCGGGCGGCTCATCGAGGAGTTCGGCCTCGAGGAGGATCGGCCCAACCCGGAGTTTCCCGTGCTGTGGCTTCACCATCACGGCCTCTGGGATCTGCCCGGCCACACCGACGTACCGGCCGCCAGTGGCCGGCACGCGCAGAAGTGGATGAAAGAGCACCAGCCGGACAGCGGCCTGCGGCCGTGGGCGCATGGGATCATCACCGACCGGGAGGACATCCGGGCCCGGATCGTCGTGAGGCTGCTCGGCGCGTACTTCCACGGCGTCGACCACGACAGGCTTCTCGCCAGAGTCGGACTGGACGCGGTGTCCTCTTCACCCGGCCGTCGCGAGGCCGTCGTGGAGCGCGTCATCCGCGACTCCCTGCTCGCCGAGCAGATCAAGCGCGCGCACGACTTCCACTGCCAGATCTGCGGCGACCGTCTCGCTCTCCACCGGGGCTTCTACGCCGAGGGGGCCCACATCCGCCCGCTCGGAAAGCCGCACAACGGCCCCGACGAGCCCGGCAACCTGCTCTGCCTCTGCCCCAACCACCACGTCCTGCTCGACCGGGGGATGATCACCATCCAGGCCGACCTCACGACGACGGACATGGCATCCGGTGTCCCGCTCGGTCGTCTCCGAGTCATCCAGGACCACGGGATCAGCCAGGATCACCTCGACTACCACCGGCAGGTCATCGCCAAGCAGAGCTGAGCCCGGGTTCTTCCTTTCCGCGCCGAGCCGGAGGCGACAGGCACCCACGACTCACCGGTTCGCGCCGCTCTGGTTGGAACATCCTGAGGAAGTTGGCGGGGGCTCTGTCCTGTGCGAACGACTGAGGGGGTCGGCTCTTCCCGGGTCGGCTCTTCCCGGCTCGGCCGCCGCTAGTCGCACGAGTCGCAGGCGCCGGTCGAGGGAAGCTGCATGGAGCAGCGGGGACAGATCTGGGGAGGCCTCTCCGGGCGTGCGCGTCGACGCTCGACGGAGGCCTGATACAGCGGGGCGAGTGCGGGAACGCCGCCATCGGCGGGCAGGGCCGCACCGAAGCGCCGGTAGCACTCCAGCCGGGCGCGAGCGGCGTGCTGCTCGCGATCCGGAACGCTGTCCGCCGGTGGCTCTCCGGCGACCTCGAGAACCTCCTTGTAGCCCTCGCCCACCATGCCGTCGTCGGTGCGCACCACCAGGGCGGTGAGCTGCGGGTCGCCGCGGCGATGAGCTTCCCGGACCACCTTGCTCAGAACGGTTCCGATCCAGTTGTGGAGCAGGGTCCTGGTGCGGATGCCCGTGCTCTCCTGGATCCTCTCGGCGAGCTCCTTGTAGGTGATGACCGCGTGATACGTGCGCGCCACATCGACGAGCAGGGGATAGGCCTCACGGGCCCAGATCTCCCGGGCCTCCGCCGCCGTCACGGGAGTGCCGTCAGACACGCGCCAGTAGCCATGTTGCGACATGCGTGGTTCTCCGAAGTTCACCGTACGTCCAGTCGTCCGGCGTCATACTTCCGCATGCCGCGCGCGTACGTCATGAACTTGCCCGAGCTGTCATTGACACCGGCCGCGTGGCGCGGGCCATCGAAGCTTTCTACGTGCAGGTTGGGCGTTGCCGCTTCATAAGGGGTGGGAGGCCGGCGTCCCGGACGGGAGTGGGATGGGGTCCGTGGACGCCGGCCTTTTGTACGGTCCACGCCCGGTACGGGGGAGCCGTTGGCGTGAACCGGCTCCGAGGTCAGGGAGATCGGGGGACGATCCCGTCTGCTCGGAGGTCGGGGAGGTCAGGGCCGGTGCCGCTGGGTGGGGAGGTCGAACCAGACGGCGGTGCCGAGCCGGCCGGTGCCGCACAGGCGGGTCCATTGGGTGCCGCAGCGTCCGTGGGTGAGTTCGGCGACGATGCGCAGGCCCCGGCCGCCGAGTTCGAGATCGTCGATCCGCTCGGGGACGGGCAGAGGGCGGTTCAACAGGTGGCCGATGAGGGTGGTTCCGGCTCCGGCGTCGACGACCTCGGCTCGGACGGGCAGGCCGTGATCGTGCAGGAGGCGGAGCTCGTAGGGGCCGGGGGCGTAGCGGGTGGCGTTGGTGACCAGCTCGGAGACCACGATCTCCAGCTCGTCGAGCACATCTGAGTCCAGGGGCAATTTGGCCAGCCGGTCGCGGAACAGTTCCCGGGCCCGCCGGGCCGCGCTGCCGGGAGGCAGGCACCAGGCGATCATCCGGAAGCGTTTGTGTGGTCTTTCGTACTCGCCGGGATCCGGGACGTGCTCGATGAGCATCGTTGCTCCTAACGGATGGGACTGGGGGCAGCCCTGCGATCAGGTCGGCAGATGCTCTGCGGGCTCGCTTGGGTTTCACCCCGGTGAGGAAGCCTGAGGTCAACGGTGCCTTCGGGATCGGCGGCGCACCGGGGACGTCTCCGCGAAGACATGCCGGCAAAGCCGACGATCATGTCTTTGTGTGACTGTGTGAACACTCATCGCTTTCACGCCTCGATGATGCAGTGCAGGCCACCCTTCAGGCAAGTCATTCCTACAAGAAAGACTTTCCTCCAGGGAGGATGGCATTTCCTTGCCTCGGCCTGAGCACTACGCTCCCCACGAGGAAGGAGGTGACCATGCCCGTCGAACCCACGCCGCGACGCCGACGCCTGGGCGCGGAACTCAGACGCATCCGTGAGGCCCTCGGCTGGACCCAGGAGGAGGCGGCAGGCCACCTCGGCTACCAGTCCCTCTCGACGGTCAGCAAGATCGAAAATGGACTGCAGGGGCTCAGGATCCAGCAGCTTCCGCACTTCTTCGAGGTCTTCGGCATCACCGACACAGCCCTGAGGGAAGAATTTCGCGACCTCGTACGCAGAGCCGGTGAAGCCGACTGGTGGCAGCGCTACGAAGGTGTGGTCGACGACCCGCTCGGCGACTATCTCTCCCAGGTGGAGAACGCCGACGCCCTGTTCGTCTTCAACCCCCTCGCCGTCCACGGCCTTCTCCAGACCCCGGACTACGCCCGCGCGGTGACCGAGGGCAGCAGAGTCTGGAAGACGCCGGAGGACATCGACCGCTTCGTGGCACTGCGGCTGGAGCATCAGCGCACCATGCTGGAGCGCCGACCTCCGCTGAAGATCTGGGTCGTACTTCCGGAGGGCCTGCTGCGTCAGGAAGTCGGCGGACGGGCCTGCATGCGCGCCCAGATCGAGCACCTGATCCACCTCGCCCGCACCAACCCCGCCGTCACGATCCAGGTCCTGCCGTTCTCCGCCGGAGCCCACGCAGGAATGGACGGCCCGTTCATGCTCATGTCGTTTCCCACTGGTCGCGACCTCGTGTGCATCGAGTCCCTGCGCGCCTCCCTGCATCTGAACGAACCCGAGACCGTCGAGCTCTACCGCACCACCAGCGACCTGCTGAAGTCCGACGCACTCTCCCCGAAGGCATCGATACCGCTCCTCGCCACGATCGCCAAGGACCCCTCATGAACAAGAACGCCCTCGACCCCGACTGGATCAAGGCCCAGCTCCACGACGCCCGCTGGCACACCAGCAGCCTCAGCAGTGGCGGCACCAACTGCGTCCAGATCGCCTTCCTGGACCGGGGCATCGTGGCCCTGCGCGACTCAAAGAATCCGGAGAAGGCTCCGCACCTGTTCACCGACGCCGAGTACGACGCCTTCACCGAAGGCATCGAACGCGGGGAACTCCGACGTCCTCGAACGTGACCGGTCGTTGCCCGCGATCCGGCGTGCTACCCGCGAGAAGGGCTCCAGCCGGGGAAGCCCTCGACAGCCGGCCCCTCACCGTGGACGGGCGCGTCAGAGGAGGTCGCGTACGTGCTGGACGAACGTGAACCACTGGCCCGGCCGGGTTCCTTTGTGCCCGTTGTGCTCCAAGGTCAACTTCAGGGTCTTCTTGAGTGGGTGCGGTGACCGCATGATGGCTTCGTTTCGCTGAGCCAGCCTGATCATTTCCGCTGGAACAGGTGGTCGATTGCTCTTCTGGCCGTTGCACCATGCGTGTGTGGGGGCCAGGTTCCAGACCGCGTCCAGGTCCGGTGCCGTGCCCCCGCCTCCGGGGCGGAGAAGCCTCATGAACGAATAAGGGAACACGTGGTCGACGGCGATGACGTCGATGCCCGGAGTGATGAGTTCCGCGCAGATCATGCAGAGACCATGCTGGAAGCCGATGACCGCGTCCGTGACGCCGGTGACCGGTCGGCGGCGCCGCCTGTCGGTGATCTGCAGGGTGGTCATGTCCACGGCGACACCCTCATCGATCAGGCTGCGGCCGATCCCGGCGGCGAAGGACGTCTCCACGATGCTCCAGCGGGCTGACAGCTCGCCCCGCAGGGTCGGAGCCTGCTCTGACCGGGCGATATCGCTGAGTTCCTTGCTCAGCCGGACGACCTTTTCGTGGGAACGGCCCGTCACCTCGTAGAAGCGGTGCGGCACCTCCGCTCCTTCGCCACGCAGGTTGTGGAACTTCCGCATCACCATCCTGGGCATGGAGTCGACAGCCGCCGCCAGCAGTTCTTCGGTGGGGCTCCCGAGCCTGAGTGACTCCGCGGCCTCTCGCTCGGCCACCGAGAGGAAGTCCTTCTCTCCCCGTTCGCCCTTCTGGGATACCTGTGGTGCCTGGCCGAGATGCCGTACCAGCCCCATCGCGTACGGCGCCGCCAGATCCCGGAGCAGGATCTCCGACCGGCCTTCGGCTGCGGCGTCCAGGAGGGCGGCACCGAGGGCGAACTTGTAGGTACGGCTGTTCGCCCCCATCAGCACGGCCATGCGCCACGAGGAGCGTGGGCTCCGCTCCCAGTGAGAGAAATCCATACGCCGCCGCCCTTGGAGTGTATTTGCCGAAATACACGCTATTTTCACCGCTCGTGTAGGGAAGCGCGCACGGAGGAGGAGGCCGGTAGTCTCTGGGCTTTCCGAAGGAAGCCGTACGTGCGCGAAGGGGCGGTCCGAGGTGGGGAAACTCGTGCGGGACAGGATTCCGGAGATCATTCGTGAGGGTGGCGGGGAACCGGTGGTGACCGTTCTCGGGGACGCCGAGTATCGCGAGGCTCTGCTGGAGAAGCTGTTCGAGGAGGCGGCGGAACTGCGCGAGGCTCCGGCGGCCGAGGTGGCGGAGGAGGTCGCCGACGTGCTCGAAGTCCTGCGGGCCGTCGCCCATGTCCACGGGTACGGGTGGGCGGACATCGAGAAGGTCGCCGAGGCCAAACGCGCCGAGCGGGGTGCGTTCCTCGGGCGGATTAATCTTGAGGCATGAGGATAATCGGTGTGACCTGCGGTCTCCGTTCTCCGGTGAATCGCTGAGGAGGAGACGGTGATCCGGTTCCCCGAGCGCATGATGCAGTTTTTCCCGGAGGTGAACGGTGGCGGACGGACGCTTGAACAATGGCCACGCGTGTGCGCTCACTCCGCCCTGCACCTGGAGATGCGCGACGGTTACATGCTCGACGACCCTGGCTACCATGCCTGGCAGGCAGGTCACCGGATCAACCCGGATGAGATGCTCGTGCGTTGATCACATCGGCTGTCACCGCGCTGGATGGATGAGTGCCACTTCCAGTGGCCGAGGTGACCGACCGCCGACCAAAACCGGTGGCCACCCGACTTGGGACAAGCTGATTCTCCGTATTGCGGTGAATGCCCAAAATTGAGTTGATCTCGTCGATAGGGTGAGCACAGGTGTCGGTTCGAGCCTGAGCCGGTTCCGTGTGGGGTCTGTAGCGCAGTTGGTCGTCGCGTCGCCCTCTCAAGGCGAAGGACGTCGGTTCGAATCCGGCCGGACCCCACCCCTCGTCGGGGCCCGTAGCGCAGTTGGCCGTCGCGCTTTCTCTGGCAGTGGAAGAGGACGCTGGTTCGAATCCGGCCGGGCCCCACCCTTCAGGGAGGATGCCGTGGATCCCGAGAGCGCCTCGACGGTGCTGCGTGTGCTCGGCGAGGTGCGTCGGCTCCCGCTGGATGATCCGGACCGTCTCCGCATCGAGCACGTGGCGCTGGCGCTGGTCCGTGACGGACAGCGGCGCCGCAAGCGGGAACGTGGCCGGGCTTCGGCGGAGGTCGATGCCGCGGTGCTGGCGGCCACCGCGATGGGCGGGACGGACCGGGTGATCGACGCTCCTGTTATCGAGGAACCACCAGGGGAACAGGCACGGGAAGTATCGGGTGGGACGAGGAGAGAGCCCCAAGGGAGGCCAGGAGGAGAGACGGGAAGGTCGCCCCAGGGGGAGGCGGGGGAACTGCGCAGGGCGCGGAGTTGCTATGTCTGCAAAGGGCGGTTCAACCGGGTGGGCGGGTTGTATCACCTGCTCTGTCCCTCGTGCGCGGCCTCCAACGCCGCGCGCCGTACGGCCCGTACCGATCTGTCGGGGCGACGGGCGCTCATCACCGGGGGACGGACGAAGATAGGGCACCAGCTCGCGCTGAAGATGCTGCGCGACGGCGCCCATGTCACGGTGACCACCCGCTTTCCGGTCGACGCCGTCAAGAGGTTCGCGGAAACCGGTGACTGGGCAGGTCGGCTGGAGGTCGTTGGGATCGACCTGCGCGATCCCCGGCAGGTCATCGCGTTCTGCAACCGGTTTCTGAGTACCGGAGACGGGCTGGACATCCTGGTCAACAATGCCGCCCAGACCCTGCGCCGACCGCCGTCGGCCTATGCCGCCCTGGTCGAGGGGGAGCGGGCCGAGTTGCCGCCAGGAGCGTCGGCGGTGGCAGGATTCGTGCCGAGTCTTCCGATGTCGCTTCCTGGTGACGGGGCCTGGGGCCTGCTGGGTCTTCCGGTCACGGCTTCCGGTGACGCGGCGCTGGGTCTTCCGGTGCCGTCCCCCGGTAACGCAGTCTTGGGGCTGCCGGATCTCCCCGCGCCGTGTTCCGGTGACGTGGCACCGGGCCTGCCGGATGTGTCCGGTCTGCTGCCCGATCTGTCGGCGCGGAACTCGTGGTCGGCGCGGATCGGGGAGGTGGACCCGGCCGAGCTGCTGGAGGTCCAGCTGGTCAACGCGGTCGCGCCGTTCCTGCTGGTCGACAGGCTGCTGCCGTTGCTGCGCGAGGCGCCCTTTCCTCGCCGGTACATCGTGAACGTGTCGGCGGTGGAGGGGCAGTTCGCGGTGCCGAACAAGACCGGCCGTCACCCGCACACCAACATGGCCAAGGCGGGGCTGAACATGCTGACCCGTACCAGCGCCGCCGATCTGGCGCGGGAGGGTGTGTACATGTGCAGTGTGGACACCGGCTGGATCACCGATGAGAACCCGGTGCCGCTGCGGGACCGGCTCGATCGCCGGACGCCGCTGGACGTCATCGACGGTGCGGCTCGGGTCTACGACCCGATCGTGCGCGGCGAGGCGGGCCACCCGGTGCACGGCGTCTTCCTCAAGGACTACGCGGAGGCGCCGTGGTAGGCGGATCGTTCGGCGGGGATCGTACGGGCGGCATGGTGGGTGAGCGGCCTGACCAGAACGACGTCGCCCACAGGGATCACACGGGCATGGTGACAGCTGGGCTTTATCGCTGGGATCGTGTGGAGGTGTCGTGGTAACCGAGCATTCAGGCAAGGACCACGCTGAGTCGCGCGATCTTGACGGTTTGCTCGCGTGGCTGCGTACCGGGCGGCCGGTGACCCGCCGCACCGATTTCGCGGTGGGTACGGCGATGCCCGGCGGTCGCCTCGACCTGTGCAAGCAGGCACTGGGGCCGCGCGGCGCCGAGCTGGTCGCCGAGGCGTTGCCGCAGGGCGGACCGACCCGGCATCTGCTGCTGGGCACCGACGAGCTGGGCGACGCGGGCGCGGACACGGGTGCCGAGGCGGCGACGGCCTCCGGGGCCGAGACGCTCTACCTGGGCTGCAACGGGATCACCGCAGCCGGGGCATGTCGGATCGCCGACCGTCTGATCGCCTCACCCGGTGTCGTGCGAGGGCTCTGGCTCAAGCGCAACCCGCTCGGACCCGATGGCGGTCGCCTCGTCGGTGAGGCCATCGGTACCGGGTTGAGCACGGTCGACCTGGTCCAGACCCGTCTGGACGCGGACGGGCTCGCGATGCTCGTGGACCGGGTGCTGTCCACCGGGGGTATCGGGCGGATGTACGTGAGCGGCAATCCCCTTGGACCGGTGGGCGCCGAGAAACTGGCGAGGCTGGTCTCGGCGGACGGGGTGGAGGAACTCTACGTTTCGGCCGCGGGGCTGGGAGATCAAGGGGCCAGAACGCTGGCGGGAGCCGTACGGGCCGGGCGGCTGCGCCGGATGTCGGTGGCGAGCAACGGCATCGGGTCCGTGGCCGCAGCCGAACTGGTCGCCGCCGCTGTGGCGGCCGGGGTCGAGGTGCTCGACCTGGGACGGGTCCGGTCCGCAGGGGTTCTCGGTGCCGAGGACAACCGTCTCGGTGATGAGGGGGCGGCGTCCATCGCCCGAGCGCTGGCCACCTCCCCGCATCGGCTGGCCCATCTGGACCTCGGGCATACGGGAATCGGTAGCAGGGGTGCGCTCCACCTGCTCGACGGAGCACTGCGAGCGCCGTCCCCGACTCGGTTCACGCTGAGCGGAGGCATCGCATCCCGGGTCAAGCGTGAGCTGGGCCGCCTGGCGGCGGTCATACCGGATCTTCGGCCGCATCCGGAGGCCGCCGCCGTGCGAAGCGTGCACCGGACCGCTCGTCGGGTCTAGTCATGCGGCCTTGGAAGGTGGCGTCGAAGGAGCCTTCCGGCGGCGGCGAGCCGGCCCCGAGCCTGGTCGAGTGGCGCCTGCTCTTCGGCGATCGGCTCGTAGCCTTGCGGCGCTGGACCTGAGTCTCACCAGTGGATGGCCACAGTTGCTGGACGCTCCGGACAACTCATCTGGCCACGCGCGGCCAGGAAGATGTCCGCGATCCGCTCCGCGTCGCCGTGCCATGCCCGGCGTACGAGGGGCAGCGTTTCGTGTGCCGTGAGTTCGGCCATGACGTAGCGCAGGCCGTACGGCAGCTCCTGATTCCGGACCCGGCGCGCGTAGGCGCCGAAGCTCATGGTGCCGCTCGGACGACTTCGCGGGCGTTCACCTTCTCGGACATCGTCATACAGTGACATGTCGGGATATGAACGAACCATCGGATATCGCGGCATCCTTTGATGTCAGCCCAGGTGTGGTACCACGCGCCGAACGACTCGGCCTGCGGGGCGAGCGCCTCGCCGACGCATGTCCAGTCGCCCCAGACCTGGCCCGCGGCGGAGCCGTTGACGACCAGGTGGGAGCGGTATCCGAAGAGGTCGAGGTCCGTGTCGTACTCGCGGAGCGCGTCGATGCCGCGCCGGATGACGTCCAGATCCACGGCGGCACCCTACCCGCAGGCGGGAAAACGGGTGGCCGGCGAAAGTGGCGTGCTTCTACGCTCGATGACCATGACCTTCGAGTGGGCTCCGCTGACCAAGGACGACGTCGGGGCGTGGGCGGAGTTGCTGGCGGCGATCGACGAGGTGGACCGGATCGGGGGGAGGGAGTCCGCGGAGGCCCTCGCCGAGGATCTCGCCAACCCGCTGCTCGACCCCGTCGAGGGCACGCTGGGAGCGTGGGAGTCCGGCCGGCTGGTCGCGTACGGGATGACCATGGCCCGGTCCGCGGCCGAGCCGGTCCATCGGATGAGCCTGTGGGGCGGGGTGCATCCGGAGTACCGGCGCAGGGGGCTGGGGGGCCGTCTGCTGGAGTGGGCGATCGGCAACACCCCGGTGCTGCACGAGCGCCGCTTTCCCGGGCAGCCGCTCGAACTCCACGTCGAGGTGGACAGCCGCAACGAGGGCCTGCGGGCGCTGGTCGCCAGGGCGGGGATGAAGCCGGTCCGGTGGTTCTACGGGATGACCCTCGACCTGGGCGCCGAGCTGCCGGAGGTCTCGCCGCCGGAGGGGCTGGAGATCATCGCCTACCGGGACGACCTGGAGGATGCCGCCAGGGAGGTGCGCAACCGCTCGTTCGCCGACCACTGGGGGAGTGTCCAGCACACCCCGGAGTCCTGGCGGAGCACCATCGTCGGGGTGCGGGCGTTCCGGCCGGAGGGGTCCTTCGTCGCGCTGGACGCGTCGGGGGAGTGCGTGGGCATCCTGCTCACCCACTACTTCGAGGCCGACACCGAGGCGACCGGGATCCGCGAGGCGTGGATCCAGATCATCGGCACCCCGCGCGAGTGGCGGGGGCGCGGGGTGGCGAGCGCGCTGCTCGCGCACGCGCTGGGCGAGTTCCGCGCGCAGGGGTACGACACGGCGGGGCTGGGGGTGGACGCGGACAACCCGACCGGGGCCCTCGGCATCTACACCCGTGCCGGGTTCGAGATCGCGCGCCGTGCGGCCTACCACGGGCTCCCGCTGGTTCCCTCGACGGCGTGACGACCGCCATCGTGGCGTGACGACCGCCGTCGAGGAACGTCCCGTGGACCGGCGGACCGGTGGACCGGGGGACCGGGGACACCGGGGGCCGAACGTCCCGGCGGACGGTGGCACCGGCGAGGCCGCGTCAGTGTCTGCGCTTCCTGCCGCGGCCGCTGGGACGGCCGCGCGAGCCCGGCGCCGGGCTGGGCACGAGGCGGAGCCGGGCGCTCGTGGCGAGCATCGGCTCGTACACCAGCACGCGCAGCTCCTCCAGGGCCGCTCTCGCGGGATGCCCCGAGTCCAGTACCTCCGCGACGAGCTCGGACGCGTTCCTGCCCGCCGACTCGCGGAGCTGCTCCACGACGGCCTCGGGACCGCCCAGCTCCAGCAGGATGATCAAACTCTCGGCGAGGAGCAGCGGGTGCTCGTCGGCGGTGAGATTCTCGGGGCCCAGTTCTCCCGTCTCCAGGAGGGCGGTCAGGACGAGGGGCCCCAGCACCGGGTCGCGCCGGAGCCTCGCCTGCGTCGACCGGCCGTCGGGGAACGCCTCCACCAGGGTGGAGAGCATGGCGGAGGCGCGGGTACGGAAGGGGCAGGCGCGTACGGCGTCCAGAAACGGCTCGACGTCACCTCCGTGCGCCGCCAGCCAGCCCTCGAGCTCGGCCGCGGCCGTCTCCTGGGTGTAGTGCTGGGCGAGCACCCCCAGCAGTTCGCCCGGCTCGGCGTCCGCCAGCTCCCCGAGCAGCGGGGCGTCCCGCCCGTCGGCGAGCAGCCGCTCCCGTACGGCTCGGGTGCCCAGGGGCGTCAGCCGTACCAGCGGGCCCGGCTCCGCCAGGCGCGACAGGAGCCGGGCGCACGCCTCGGGCGGCAGCGGCAGGTCGTCCTCGGTGAGCTCGCCGATCCCCTCGACGACGCCGGGACGCAGGTCGCTGGAGTACAGCTCGTCGGCCATGCCGTGGCTCGTCTCGACGGCACCGAGGCGGGAGAGGGCGTCGAACACCGCGAGCAGGTCCTCGTCGACCTGGCGGCGCCAGACGTCCTGACGGACGCCGTTCTCCTCGGGGTCGAGGAGGAAGTACGCCTGGCAGGCCAGCCATACGGTCTCCTGCAGCCGGGCCACGGGGATCGGGGCCGGCAGGCTGTACAGCGTGTTCAGCACGTCGGGCAGCAGCTCGTCGAACGCCGTGACGAGCATCGAGGAGCCGGACCACCCGGAGGTGGGCGCGCAGATCGCGGTGCCCAGCTCGAAGGCCGCCTCGAACGCGCGACGCCACAGCGCCTCCGGGTCACGCAGGAGCGGAGCGGCCTTGGCCACCGGGACCAGGCGCTCCTTGCGCACCCGCACCAGGCCCGTCTTCTTCGCCCACGCCAGCAGGAGGCTCACCCGGGGCATCTCGGCGGAGCCGCGCACCCGCAGGTCCCGCTCCCCGGTGCCCAGCAGCTCCGCCAGCTCGCGGGCGTCGGCCAGCCGCAGGTTCCCGGTCTTGGTGAGGGGCCGCCCGTCCTTCCCCACCCAGCCGGACACGGCGGCCAGCTGCCGTACGATCTCGCTCCGGGCGGCCTCGGCGGCGAGTTCGGCTGCGGGAGGGAGGGCCACGGGACACTGGGGGAAGGCCCGCTCGTCGTCGGGTCCCGCGCCGGCGAACTCGGCCTCGAGAAGCCTGTCGAGCACGTCGGCGTCGAACCGTATCCGGCCCGCGTCGATGTCGCGCCGGAATCTGGCCACGGCCCTTTCGTCGTCGAGGACGACGCCGTTGTCGAGGGCGATCTGCGTCCAGAACTTCCCGACGCCCTGCCGGGCCGGGTCGGCCAGCGCCGCCGGATACTCCGCCGCGGCCTCGGCCACGGCCGCCTCCAGCTCCACGAGGGAGGCGCCCCGGGGGTCGCGCAGGCCGGACGCGGTGAGGTAGCGCAGGAGCGTCAGCAGGCTTTCCGGCGCGGTGGCGAGGACCTCGCGCTCGGCCGCGAGGTGCCGGGGAATCCATTCCAGGAGGAAACGCCGCACCTGCCGCGCGTCCCAGCAGGCCAGCCGCCCGTCCCGGCTGTGGTGCCGCGCGTTCAGGGCCGCCGCCAGCATCGCCTCGTCGGCCCGCGCGCCGTGCTCACCCGCCCAGGCGAGGCAGCGGCGGATCAGCAGGTCCTTCGCCGACTCGAACTCCTCGACCGCCTCCGGATCGAAAAGCGTTCGCACCGTGGACCCCCTCCTCCCGTTGCCGCCGGACTCCCGGCCCTGAGGGGACCGAACCGGCGGCTCCGTGCCGTCGATCATGCCATTATCGCCGACAGGCCGGAGTCTTGATGGTACGGAGAGTGAAAGGGGGCGGCGGGCGTACGCGGCGCCGCCGGAACGCCGGAGCCGTGTCGTCCGCAGGCGTGGCACAGTTGGCTCCATGCGTGTGGGCATCCTGGGCCCGCTGGAGGTGACAGCGGCCGGTGAGAGCGTCGAGATCGGGGGTGTCCGGCTCCGCGTGCTCCTGATCCGGCTGGCACTGGGAACGGGGCGGGTCGTCACGGCCGACGAGCTGTCGGACGCGCTCTGGCCGGAGGAGCAGCCCGCCGACCGCGCCAACGCGGTACGGTCGCTCGTCGCCAGGCTGCGCCGCAGCCTGCCGGACGCTTCGGTGCTGCGGTCGGATCGCGGTGGCTACCGGCTCGACCTGCCACCGGACGCCGTCGACGCGCACCGGTTCGAGCGGTTGGCGCGGGCGGGGAGACGTGCGCTGAACGGCGGGGATCCGGAGGTCGCCGGACCCCTGCTCGGTGAGGCGCTCGCGCTCTGGAGAGGTCCCGCGCTGGCGGACGCCGTCGGAGCCCCTTTCGCCACGGCGTACGCGGCCGGTCTGGAGGAGGCGCGCCTGGCCGCGATCGAGGACCGGGCCGAGGCGGACCTGGCGTCCGGGCGCCACGCCCACCTGGTGGCCGAGCTCTCCGAGGCCGCGATCCGTCACCCGCTGAGAGAGCGGCTGCAGGGACTGCTGCTGCGGGCGCTGCACGCCCAGGGGCGTCAGGCCGAGGCGCTGGCCGGCTACGAGAAGATCCGGTTCCGTCTGGCGGAGGAGCTGGGGGCCGACCCGGGGCCTGAACTGCGGGAGATTCACCGGGCGCTGCTCCAGGAGGGCCGGGCGGAGCCCGCCCGCCCGCAGAAGGGCAACCTGCGGACCGCGCTGACCAGCTTCGTCGGGCGCACGGCCGAGGTGCGGCGGGTCGGCGCGTCGCTGGCGGAGGGGCGGCTGGTCACGCTGGTCGGTCCCGGCGGGGCGGGAAAGACCCGGCTCGCGACCACCGTCGCCGGAGAGCTCGCCGAGCGGTGGCCGGGCGGTGCCTGGCTCGTGGAACTCGCGGCGGTGACCGACACGGCCGACGTGCCCCAGGCGGTGTTGGGCGCGCTCGGTACCCGGGAGGTGGGCTTCCTCGACGCCCAGGGCGCGCCCAGGGACACGACGAGCCGCCTGGCCGAGGCGCTCTCGCGCGCCGAGACCCTGATCATGCTGGACAACTGCGAGCATCTGGTCGAGGCCGTGGCCCACCTGGCGGAAGACCTCCTGGGGCGCTGCCCCGAGCTGCGGGTCCTCGCCACCAGCAGGGAGCCCCTCGGGATACTCGGCGAGGTCCTGTGCCCGGTCGCCCCGCTCGGACTGCCCGAGCCGGACGCCTCGGCGCGGCAGGCCGTGACCAGCCCGGCGGTACGGCTTCTCGCCGAGCGGGCCGCCGCCGTACGGCCCGGCTTCGTGGTCACCGAGGAGAACGTCGCGGCCGTGGTGGAGATCTGCCGGCGGCTGGACGGGTTGCCGCTCGCGATCGAGCTGGCCGCGGCACGGATGCGTTCCCTGACCGCGCCGCAGGTGGCCGAGCGTCTCGGCGACAGGTTCCGGCTGCTGACCGGCGGCAGCCGTACCGCCCTGCCCCGCCATCGGACGTTGCGCGCGGTCGTCGACTGGAGCTGGGACCTGCTCGGCGGCGAACGCCGGTTCGCCGAGCGGCTCGCGGTGTTTCCCGGCGGGATCTCGGTGGAGGCGGCCGAGCGGGTGTGCGCGGAGCCGGGCACGGCCCTGGACCTGCTCGGCGCGCTGGTGGACAGGTCGCTGCTGCAGGTGGTCGAGGCGCCGCAGCCGCGCTTCCGCATGCTGGAGACGATCCGGGAGTACGGGCTGGAGCGCCTCGCGGAGAACGGGGAGATCGCCCGGGTCAGGGCCGCGCACGCGGCGTACTTCCTGGACCTCGCCGAGACGGCCGAACCCTTTCTGCGCGAGGAGCGGCAGCTGGTCTGGATGGCCGTGCTGGAGGCCGAGCACGACAACCTGCTCGCCGCCCTGCACTTCGCCGCCGACGCGGGTGACGCGGACACGGCGGTACGGCTGGCCGCGGCGCTGAGCACCTTCTGGATGATGCGCGAGAACTACGCCGAGGCCGTGGTCCGGCTCCGTCTCGCACTCGACGTTCCAGGGGAGGTGTCCTCGGAGCGCCGGTCGGCCGCCACCGCCTTCCATATGATCAACAGGATGCTCTCCGGTGAGCACGAGGGCCTGGAGGACATCGTCGAGCGGTTCCGGTCGCTGGCCGGGACCATTGATCCCGACACCGAGGATCCGTTCCTCGCTCTGGTCGAACCCATCTTCACGATCTTCACCGACGACGTCGTCCGGGGCGTGGCCGCCGTCGAGCGGCGGATGTCGCACCCTGACCCGTGGACCCGCGCGATGCTCTTCATGATCAGGTCGGCACTCCTGGAGAACGAGGGGGAGCAGGCGGGAAGGCGCCGCGACCTGCTCGCCGCCACCGCGGGATTCCGCGACCTGGGGGACCGCTGGGGGCTCGCCCAGGTGCTGAGCTCGCTGGCGGAGGCACACCTGGTCTTCGGTGACTTCGACGAGGCCGTCGAGGCGATGGAGGAGGCCATCCGGTTGCTGGGCGAGCTCAACCCCGACGACCCCGCCGCGCATCAGCGGATCATGCTCGCCGACGCGCGGGCGCAGCAGGGCGACGTGGACAGGGCACGCGCCGAACTCCTGGCGATGACGCGGTCCGGCGAGAGGCGGTGGTCACGGCGGAACATCGCGTTCGCCTGGCTCGCGCTGGGGGACCTCGCCCGTCGTGCGGACGACCTGGAGGGGGCACAGCGGCACTACGAGGCGGCGGCGACCGGCATAGAGGGCATCGGGTTCGTCGCCCCGCAGTTCCGCGCGTTGATCCTGCAGGCGATGGCGCATCTGGCGGTGGACCGCCGTGACCCGGTGGCCGCGGAACGGTGGCTCACGGAGGCGACCGACTGGGCGGTCAAGGGGAAGGACATGCCGGTCCTGGCCCGCGTCGGCGTCGCCGCGGCGGCCCTGCGCGCCCACAGGGGCGACCTGGCGGGCGCCGCGGAGACCCTCGGCGCCGCCGAGCGGCTCCGCGGCGCCCCCGACCGGTTCAACCGCGAGATCGCCGAGCTGACCCGGCGGCTCAGGGACGCGCTGGGCGACGCCGCCTACGACGCCGCCCACGCGCGGGGCATGGCCCTCGACCGCGCCGCCGCGCTCGATCAGGTACGGCGGCGGTAGGCGCGCACCGCCAGCGGCGCGAACACCGCGAGGAAGAGCGCCGAGGACAGCAGCGTCCACATCACCGGGCCCGCCGCCGGCCCGCCCAGCATCAGGGCGCGCGAGGCGTCCATCGCGTGCGCGACCGGGTTCACCTCCACCCAGGTCCGCAGCCAGCCGGGAAGGGTCTCCTCCGGCGTGATCATGCTGGTGCCGAAGGTGAGCGGGAACAGCACCAGGAAGGCCGTCCCCTGTACCCCGCCCGGACTGCGCATGAGCATCCCGATCAGGACGAACGCCCAGCTCAGGCTGAACGCGAAGAAGACGGTGAGCAGGCACGCGGCCAGGGCGGAGAGCGGGTCGGTCTGGATCCTGAACCCCATCAGGAGGCCGCAGCCGAACAGGGAGACGACGGCCACCAGATAGCGCACCAGGTCGCCGAGCACCGAGCCGATCAGCGGTGCGGACCGGCCGATCGGCAGGCTGCGGAACCGGTCGAAGACCCCCTTGCCGATGTCGGTGTTGAGGTTCACCCCGGTGGCCATCCCGGCGAACATCACCGTCTGCACCATGATGGCGGGAAGCAGGAACTGCAGGTAGTCGTGGGTGGAACCGGCCACCGCCCCGCCGAGCAGATAGACGTAGATCAGCACGAAGACGATCGGTTGCAGCGTCACGTCGAGCAGTTGCTCGGGGGTGCGCAGTGTCTTGGTCAGGCTTCTCCTGCCGAGCGCGAGGCTGTGTCGTACCAGCCCGAAGGGCCGCTTGCCGAGAGGGGCCGACGCCCGCGCGCGTTCCACGGTGAGGGTCATGCCGCGTCCTCCTCTTCGGTGTGACGTCCGGTGAGCGTGAAGAAGACCTCGTCCAGGCTGGGCAGCCGGAGGCTGAGCTCGGTGACCGAGATCCGCTCCCGGTCGAGCCGCCGTACGATCTCGGTGAACGCGATGTCGCTCTCGACCGGAACGGTGATCACGCCCCGGCCGGGCGATTCCGGGGTGCGGCCGACCACCGCGCCGACGAGCGCGGCGGCGTCCGCCAGCCGGGCCGGGTCCGCGGGCCGGACGAGGATCGTCTGCCCGCCCACGACGTGCTTGAGCTCGGCCGGGGTGCCGTGCGCGATGACCCGTCCGTGGTCGATGACCGAGATGTCGTCGGCCAGGGCGTCGGCCTCCTCCAGATACTGCGTGGTCAGCAGCACGGTGACCCCGTCGCCGGCCAGTGAGCGGATGATGCTCCACATGTCGTCCCGTTTGGCCGGGTCCAGGCCGGTCGTCGGCTCGTCGAGATAGACGACGGAAGGACGGCCGACGAGACCGGCGGCCAGGTCGAGGCGGCGCCGCATGCCACCCGAGTAGGTCTTGGCCGCCCGCCCCCCTGACTCGGCGAGCCCGAAGTCCTTCAGCAGCTCCGCGGCCCTGGCCTTGGCCTCCCCGCGGCGCAGGTCGAGCAGTTCCCCGATCAGCACGAGGTTCTCCATGCCGGTGAGGTCGTCGTCGACCGACGCGTACTGCCCGGTCAGGCCGATCAGGCGGCGCACCCGGGCGGCGTGCCGTACGACGTCGAGCCCGCCGACCGTGGCGTGTCCTCCGTCGGGTCTGAGCAGTGTGGCCAGTACGCGCACGGCCGTGGTCTTTCCCGCGCCGTTCGGTCCGAGTACCCCGAGAACCGTGCCCTCCCGGGCGGCGAGGTCGACCCCGGCGAGCGCGGTCGTCTTCCCGAAGCGTTTGACCAGTCCTCGTGCCTCGAAGGCGAGGGTCATGATGTTCTCCCCAGTGGTGTCTTCACCCCACGCACCCTGGAGCGCCCGCATGTCGGCGACGGCACAGATCCGTGCCGGCGGGCCACCCGTCATGACACGCCGGAAGCACGTGCCCGGACGTTCCCCGGAAGGCGTGCCGGCCGGGGGCGACAGGACCGTTCTCACCGGCTCCCGCCGCCTCGGGTGGAACCTTTCGTTCCGCTATTCGTGTGTTCTATAGTTCTTTAGAATATTTTCTCATGGGACGGGGAGTGCGATGTCGTATCCGGAGGCGCTTCACCTGGGCGAGGCGGGCGAGAGCAGCGGGATCTTCCGGCCGGCGAGCGCGGGCCCGGATCTGACGATCGGCGGGACGGCGGTGCACTACCTGGGCACCGGCGCCTCGACGGGCGGGCAGTTCGGCCTGTACCGCTGGGAGATGGGACCGAAGCCCTCCGGCCCGTCGCCCCACTTCCACCGGACGATCTCCGAGTCCTTCTTCGTCCTGTCCGGGACGGTGCGGCTGTTCGACGGGCGGAGCTGGGTCGACGCGACGGAGGGGGACTTCCTGCACGTCCCGGCGGGCGGGGTGCACAGCTTCCGCAACGAGTCCGGCGAACCGGCCTCGATGCTCCTGCTCTTCGCCCCCGGCGCGCCGCGTGAGGCGTACTTCGAGGAGCTCGGCGCGATCGTGGCCGAGGGACGGCAGCTCAGCGACGAGGAGTGGACGGACCTCTATCTTCGCCACGACCAGTACATGGTCTGACGGTCGTGACGGAGTTTCGGGAGGAACCGATCTACCGGCAGCTGGCGCGGATCGGGAAGACGCTGGCCAGTCCCGTGCGGCTCAGGCTGCTCGACGTGCTCGACCAGCGGGAACGCACCGTCGAGCAGCTGTCCGAGGCGGCCGGCGTCCCGCTGAAGAACACCTCGGCCCAGCTGCAGCAGCTCCGCGCCGCCCACCTGGTGACGAGCCGCAGGAACGGTACGCGGGTCTACTACCGGCTGGCCGACGAGCGGGTCTCCCGGTTCCTGGGCGAGCTGCAGGACTTCGCCGGGGAAAGGCTCGCCGACCTGCGGGAGGCGGTGTCCGAACACCTCGGCGACCCCGCGGCGCTGGAGCCGGTGACCGCCGGCGAGCTCGCCGCGCGTCTCGCCGACCCCGAATCCGGCGTCGTGATCGTCGACGTCCGTTCCGCGGCCGACCACGCGCGCGGCCATGTGCCGGGGGCGCTGTCGGTGCCCCTGGCCGAGCTGCGCGATCGTCTCGACGAGCTCCCCCGGGACGCCGAGATCGTGGCCTACTGCGGCGGACCCTACTGCGCGGTCTCCCCGGAGGCCGTGCGGCTGCTGCGCGAGCGGGGTTTTCACGCGCGCCCGCTGGACGGCGGGCTCGCCCGCTGGCGGCGTACGGGCAACCGGCTGCAGGCCGGTTCCACCCCGTGACCCCGTGACCTCGTGACCTCGTGACCTCGTGACCTCGTGACCTCGTGACCTCGTGACCCCGTGACCCCGTGACCCCGTGACGAGTCCGCGGTCCTGCGACAGGGCCGCGGACCCGTCACGGGTCCCGGCCCTGTGACGGGTCCGCGGCCGAACTGTCGGAGTGGATCACTAATGTTCGCGGCATGCCCACCCCCCACCAGCACGCCGCCTCGCCGGCCGGGACGAAGGTCCCCGCTCCCGGCGAACTCCCTCCCACCTTCCGCCGTGAAGAGGCCTCCCACCGTGCAGAGGCCCGCCGCCGTGAAGAGGCCGGCGCATGACCGCCTGGGAGGAGATCCGCGGACTCATCGACCGCCGGGACGCCGACGCCGTCGCGGCCCGGCTCGCCGGGCTGGACGAGGAGGCGCGCAAGGAGGTCGCCCGCCGTCTCCCCGGGCACCTGAAGACGCTGCGCGGCCGGCGCGAATCCTGGGAGGGGCTCGACGATCACGCCGAGGCACTCCGCGCGGCCGGGGCCGGTGTCATCCCCGGGGCGGCCGCCGTGGCGACCTGGCTGAACCGCCGGGACCTCACCTCCCGCTGGAGCCCGCCGTACGGGGACACCGAGCGGATCATGACGATTCTCGCGACCCGGCCGGCGGAGTGGAGGGCCGACCTGGCGGGACGGCTCGTGCTGAGGCTCCGTACGTGGGAGGACCGCGGCATGGAGCTGGCACTCGCCCTGCTCCGCGCGACCGGGATCGAGGTGCCGGTCCACGATCCGGTGGTCGCCGGATGGGCGAGCGCGGTCGCGGCCCTGCCCGCTCCGCACGAGGATCCGCTCTTCGACGTCATGCTTCCCCGCCTCTTCGAGGCCCAGGGGGTGGGGCGGGTCCTGCAGTGGGAGAGCGATCCGACCAGGTCGCTGCTGGGTGCCCTGCGCACCCTGGCCGCCCAGGACGGGACGAGACGGCGGGAGCTGCTCCAGGGATGCGTCGGGCGTTTCCTGCTGGGGGGCTCGGTGACGGAGCTGCGGTTCTTCGTCCGCCTGCACGAGGCCCTGGACCCCGCGCCGCACGAGATCGAGCCGCAGGCCCGCGACTACCTGCGGCTGCTGCCCGCGGCCCCGGGGCCGGTCGCCGAGCTGGCGCTGCGGCACCTGCGCGGGCTCGACGGGCTCGACCCCCTCGACCTGCTGGAGGGCTGGGAGTCGGTGCTCTTCCGGCCCGAGCGCAAGCTCGTCCGCGCCGGGCTCACCTGGCTGGACCAGCGGGTACGGCTCTCGCCCGGCCTCGCGACCTCGATCGCCGGACCGCTGGCGCTCGCGCTCGCCGCGGACTCCGCCGAGCTGCAGGACAAGGCACTGACGCTCGCGATCAAGCACGCGGACCTGATGGACGACGAGGGCCGTGCCGCCGTCCGCGGCGCGCTCGGCGCGCTCCCGCCCGACCTCGGACGGCGTGCCTTCGCGGTCTTCGGCGGTGAGGAACCGGCCGGGACCGGACCGCGGGACGGGTGGGACCCGCCCGCGCTCCCTCGGCCCGACGCCCCGCGGCGGATGCCGGAACCGATCGGTTCCGTGGCCGAGATGGTGCCCCTGCTGGACGACTCCGACGACTGGCAGGCGTGGGAGCGGCTGCTCGCCGGTTTCGTCGCACTCGTGCACCGGGACCGGGAGGGCACGGCCGCCGCGTTCAAGCCCCACCTGAACGGCAGGTACGAGCACCTGTACGAAGTCCGTCACTGGAACCGGGAGGGCATGGCCGCCGACCTGCCGGGCGGGCACGGGCACCTGTACGGGGTCCATCCCTGGAACCGGGTCCACCAGTGGTTGATCGGCGCCGCGTGTTCCCTCACCGGCGTCGCGCCGGAGCGCGGCTCCTGGAGGAGAAGGCTCCCCGACACCCGCCGCCTCCCTCCGCCGCGCCTGTTCCTGCTGCACCGGGCCGCCGAGATCCAGAGGGCCGTGGAGGAGGACGTCGTCCCGCCCCTGCTGCTGGCCACGCCCACCCTCACGACCGGGCACGTGGAGGCGGCCGAGCTGGTGACGAGGCTGGAGGTCATCGAGGCCGCCGGGATGAAGCCACTCGCCGCGGACCTGCAGCAGGCGCTTCTGCGGCTGCCGAGAGAGCGGGACGGGGAGGCGGCCGAACGCGCGGGCCGGCTCTCCTCGGCGGCCGGTCGCCTGGTCGCCCGATGGCTGTCCGGCGCCCGGCTCGCCGACCCGGTGGTGGAGATGGGCTGGGCCCACCCGGAACACGGGTACGGGGAGGTGAGGCCCGTCCCGTCGCTGCGCGCGCCGGCCACCGGGCTGCCCCTCGTCGACCGGATGTTCGTCGACTCCCCGCGGCATGGCGACGGAGTCCAGCCGAGCTGGTGGCCGTCGATGTTCCCGTCCCACCGCGAGGTGGCCGCCGCCTACCTGTCACGCCAGCTCGGGCATGACCAGTGGCACCACATGGCGGTACGACCGGGCCACCTGCGCGAGCTCGCCCGGCTCGACGGGCCGCCGGGAACCGCGGTGGCGCTCGTCCTCGCCCGCCTGCTGGGAAACCCGGACACGCCGGAAGCCGTCGACGTCCTGCTGACGATGGCGGGTCGCGGCGACCTGCCGGCCGCCGAACTCGGCAGGCAGGCGGCGGTGCTTGTCGAATACGACCAGATCAAGCTCGTCCACCTGACGGCGGCCCTGGAGTCGGCGGCCCGCCAGGGCGCCCACGAGGAGGTGTGGACGGCGGTCGCCGCGGCGTTGCCGGCGCTCCTGCCCCGGGCCGGTGAACGGCCGCGCCACGGGCTGACCGGGTTCGTGGAGCTGGCCGCCACCACGGCGGCGTGGTGCCGCGCCCGCGGGGCGATCCCCGAGATCGAGACCATGGCGGCGCGCCGGGGATCGAGCGGCCTGCTCCGTGAGGCGCGCCGCCTGCACGGGCTGTTGACGGCGAAGGAAGGATGACCATGCGCTCGAAGTATGACGAGGAGCGCCGCCTGCGGCTGGCGATCGGCGACCTGGTCCGCGCCGCCGCGCCTCCCGGCTGGAGCGACGCCACGGTCCGCTGCGGCCAGGTCGGGGGATTCACCCGCGTCGTCGTGGACTGCGACGGGGTGGAGGTCGGCGTTCAGGGGCTGGAGGAGCAGGTCCGGCGGCTCCGCGAGCTGGCCTATCGCGACGGCGAGGGCACGTGGTTCTCCTGCGAGCTGCGCTTCACGCCGGGGAGCAGGTCGTACCGGGGACACGTGGACGCCGACGGGTTTCCCTTTCCCGGCGGCACCGACATCCCCGGCCTCGCGCTGTTGGAGGAGCCGACGGTGTTTCCCCGCCGCACCGTCCCCGGCTGGCTGCTGGACGCCCTCCCGACGGTGGTCCCGATGGGGATCCGCGAACCCGAGGACCTCCGGCGTCACTTCGGCGGGTCAGACAGATCACCGGATCCCGAGCCGATCGTCTCCGGGGAGCTGGCCTACACGCCGATCGAGCACATGGTCGTTCGCGGTTCCGGATTCGGCGAGGAGCGCGAAGGGCCCACCGCCTTCCTGCACGAGAAGGCCGGTGGCGGTGGTGACCACCTCCTCTTCTTCGGCAGGAGAGATGGGAGAGAGCAGCCTTACTGGGTGGCCCGCGGGAGCATGCGGGGCACCGGGGGCGGCATCACCGCCTGCGTGCTCGACGAGCGGCGCCTCGTCCTGCACCTCACTCCCAGGGCGGCGGACGACATGGAGACCGAGACCGTCCTCACCGTCGACCTGAACCTGACGCCCGCCGAGACGGAGCAGCTGCGGACCGCTCTCAGCGGGGTTTTCCACGGGGGATCGTCCGACCGGATGCCCGCGCTCACCGGTTTCTGACGCACCGGCCGGGCGGGAGCGGCCGGCGCGGGCGGGGCGCCCTCGAACGTGCCCGTTCCGACGCGCCGGCCGGGTGGAGGCGGCGGCGCGGCGGCGCGGGCGGGGCGCCCGCGAACGTGCCCGGAGGGCGCCGGTCCCCTACTTGCGGTGCCTGCTCACCATCCCCGCCGCGAGGGGGGCGTTCGCGAAGTCGCCGGCCGCCACGCGGGCCGCGACGGTGCGGCGGACGAGGCGGTCGGCCAGGGAGGGGGCGTGCCTGCCGACCATCATCTCGACGCGTCCCCGGACGGTGGTCGCCACGTCGCGCGGGGCGCGGCGGGCGGTGACGGCGCGGACGATCGCGTCGACCACGCCCTCGACGGGTTCCGGCCTGGACACCGCGTCCAGGGACAGCCCCGCCTGCCGCGTACTGTCGTGGATCGGGCTGCGGACCATGCTCGGGTAGACCGTCGTCACGCCGACGTGCGTGCCGACCTCCAGCCGGAGCGCGTCGGCGTAGGCCGCGAGCGCGCGCTTGGAGACGCCGTACGCCGCCGCCAGCGGCAGTGGCAGGAGCGCCATCCGCGAGGCGATGAAGACCACCCGCCCGCGGGCGCGGACCAGGTGGGGCATGACCGTCGCCGTCACGCGCCAGGCGCCGAGGAGGTTCAGCCGCAGCTGCGCCTCGACCTCCTCGCCGGGAGCGAGCTCGGCCGGGGCGGGCCCGCCGCGCCCCGCGTTGTTGACCAGCAGGTCGATGCCGCCGAGCAGGGCCGCGGCCTCGGCCACCGCGGCGTCGACGGACTCCTGGGAGGTGATGTCGCACGCGATGATCGGGATGCCGGAGTCGCCGGGACGGGCTGTGTCCACGATGTCCAGGCCGACCACGTGCGCGCCCTGGGCGGCGAACCGCGCGCTCATCGCCCTGCCGAAGGTGCCCGCCGCGCCGGTGACCAGGATCCGGCGCCCGGCCAGCGCGTGGGACGGGCCGGCGCGCAGCTCGCGGTCCATGACCCGGAGGTACTGGTCGACGTCGATCCGCATGTGGGGCCTGCGGTGCCCCCAGCGGTCGCGGGCGGCGTCGAGTTCGGCGGTGGCGATCCGCCGCGCGGTCTCGGGATCGGGCAGCCGGTGGGTTCCCGCGCGTACGGCGGCCACGAGGCGGCTCTGCGCCTCGACGACGGGCAGCGCCGAGCCGGTCGACTGCATCAGCCCGACGTAGCTGATCGAGTCGTCGCCGACGGGGAAGACGTGGCGGTAGAGCAGGGTGCTCGCCGGGTCGGGCATCGTGGCGGTGTCCAGGAACGGTGTCACGGCCCGGTAACCGGTGCACCAGACGATGTGGTCGACCTCGTCCACCCGGCCGTCGGCGAAATGGACCCGCGGGCCGTCCAGGCGCGCGATGCCCTGGCGGGCGAGCACCCTTCCCTCCGCGATCAGGCGGGGGACGGAGTCGCTCAGGGTGGGGTGGTCCTGGAGCACGCCCTCGCGGGGGGCGGGCAGGCGCGGCCCGGCGGGTCTCCGGTCGGCGACCCTGAGCACCGCCTGGGAGACCACCTGCCGCACCCGCCAGGGCAGCAGGGCCGCGAGGGCGCCGTTGAGCTGGTCGGAGGGGCGGCCCAGCAGCCGCTTGGGCAGCACCCAGACACCTCGCCTGGCCGACAGCAGCACGGCCGACGCGTGGCCGGCGAGCTCGGCGGCGATGTCCATCGCGGAGTTGCCGGTGCCCACGACGAGCACGCGCCTGCCGGCCAGCTCGGCGGGGGTGACGTAGTCGTGCGCGTGCGACTCGGTGCCGGTGAACGTCCCCGGGTACGGCGGCTCGGGGAGGCGGGGCTCGTGGTTGTGACCGTTGGCCACCACCAGGTGCTCCACGGTCTCGCGGTAGGGCCCTTCGGGGCCGGTCAGCTCCAGTTCCCAGCCGTCGCCGGTGCGCCGGGCCGATTCGAGCGTCGTGCCGAACCGGAAGTGCTCGCCGACCCCGAAGCGGTCGGCGTAGGAGCGCAGGTATTCGAGCATCTGGCCGCGATCCGGGTAGTCGGGCCACTCGGCGGGCATCGGGAAGTCGGAGAACTCCGTGCGCGGCTTGCTCGTGTTGAGGCGGAGGCCCTCGTAGGACGCGGTGTCGGCGTCCAGCCGCCACAGGCCGCCGAGGGAGGCGGCGCGCTCGACGCCGAGGACGGGCAGACCGGCCTCGACGAGGGCCTTGACCGCGGCGATGCCCGCCGCACCGCCGCCGACGACGGCGGTCACGCCACCACGACCCGGCGCACCGCCGGCGGCCTCGGACGCGTTACGGTCCGGCGTGCGGCCGGCGGCGTCGGACGCGCTCCGGCCCGCTGGGCCCTCGCGGTCGGCGGCTGCCCCCGGGCCCGCCACGGTGCCGCCGCCGGCGGCCGATTCCCGGCCCGCTTCGCTCACGCCCATCCGTTGCCTCCCATATTCCATCGGATGATGGAATATTAGCCGTCGGAGGCGCCCGCGCCAGGGGTCGCGTAGAGCCGGTCGACGAAGCGGTGGGCGTAGGCGCGGAACTCGCGCCTCTCGCGGTCGGCGGTCACCGTGTCGCCGCCGCGGGCGCTCAGCGCGGTCACGTGGCCGTGGGCCGCCCAGACCAGGCTGCGCACGGTGATGTGCGGCGTCGGCTCGACGACGAGGCCGCGGGTGGCCGCCTCCAGCAGGGCACGCTCGATCTCGCCGTAGATCGGCAGCGAGTACGCCTCGTCCAGGGACAGGTGGAGAGTGGGGTCCAGCCACCGCCGCAGCCACAGGAAGGTGGTCTGGGGATGCTCGTCGAGGAAGTCGACGAACGCGTCCACCAGGTCGTGCATCGCGCCCACGACGTCGCCCGGGGGGTCGGAGCGCACGGCGGCGAGGAAGGCGCGCACCGGCGGCGTGAGCGTCGCCTGCTCCAGTTCGAAGACGCGCGCGAAGCAGGCGTCGTACAGCGACGCCTTCGACGGGAAGTGGTGGTGCACGCTGGAGACGTCGATCCCGACCCGGGCGGCGATGTCGCGCATGGAGACACCGCCGGCCCCGTGCCGGGCGAACAGGACCGTCGCCTCGGCGAGGATGCGGTCGGGCGTCGACGGCGCGGACGGCGCGGAACGGTCCCTGGGCGGGCGGCCCCTGCGGCGCGGCCGGGGTGCGGGGACGTCTTCCCCGCCCTCCTCGTTCTTCCTCATGCCGGACAGTCTGCCAGGATCGCCGGTTCTGATAATCCATCAGGAAGTTGATTTACCTGCGCTGGACGACCACCGGACCGAAGAGGACGGCGTGCTCCGGGGGCCGCCCGCCCGGGGCCGGTGACCGCCGGCTCGGCGCCCCCTCCTCCCGGCCCGGCGGGGACGCGTGGTCAGTCCGGGACGGACACGGCGGTGTCCGGTATGGCAGCCATGGACCTGATCTGATCGGGTGTGAGGGCGGTGCCGAGCCCGTGTTCGGCGGCGAAGCGCTCCTCGCCCAGCGCGTCACGGATCCGCGCGGTGATCCGGTCGACGTCGCCGCCCTCCAACGGGCTCGGGGGCACGGAGTCCGACGCGCGGGCCGCGGCGCCCGCGCCCAGGAGCCGGGCGGCGCGGTCGTGGTGTCCGGCGACGGCCATGGCCCCGGCCAGGCCGTACACGGCGACCGTCATCTCCCGGGCCCCGCCGAGCCTGGCCGCGAGGTCCAGGGCCGAGAGGTGCAGGGTGACGGCCGTCGCCGCGTCACCACGCTGCTCGGCGACGAAGCCGAGCTCGGCCACGATCATCGGGAGGTACGGTGGCGGCTCCTCGCCGCCGGGCGGCGTGCGGTCCAGCACGTCGCGCAGATGAGTCTCCGCGACGTCGAGGTGGCCGGCCCTGCGCGCGGCGAAGGCCAGTCCCATCCGGGCGAAGACCTGCCCCGCCTGGTGGCCCTGCTCCACGGAGAGCCGCAGCGACCTCTCGCTCGACTCCGCCGCCCGCGCGTAGTCGCCGCGCTGCAGCGCGATCCAGCCCAGCCAGCCCAGCCGCCCGGCGAACTCCGTCCACATCCCGAGTTCCTCGGCCAGGCGCATGCCGTCGCGCTGCAGCCGTTCGGCCCGGTCGAGGTCACCGGTCATCTCGGCCAGCGCGCCGAGCCAGCCACCGGCCTCCAGCTGCCCCCAGCGCTCCCCGAGCTCGCCGAAGATCCGCGCGCTGCGCTCGCCGTCGCGCTCGAGCCCTTCCACGTCGCCGCGTACGTGCGCGAGCTTGGCCCGCAGGGCGAGGGCCGCGGCCGTCCCCCACCGGTCGCCGAGCGCCTCGAAGGAGGGGAGCGCCCGGTCCAGCAGGTCCGAGGCGGCGGACAGGTCGCCGAGGTCGAGCCCCGCGTAGGCGAGGATCCACCACGCCCTGGCACGCCCGCCGGGGTCGTCCGCGTCCTCGTACGCCTCCAGGGCCGCCCGGCGGAGCTCCTCCCGGCCGGCGACGTCCACCTCGCCCTGGAGGAACTCGACCGCGGCCTTCCAGGTGAGGGCCCTGGCCCGGAGCGCGGCGAACGATACGCCTCCGGAGCCGCCGGGGACGGCCGGTTCCGCGGCGGGGGAGGGGACGGCCGGTTCCGCGGTGGGCGGTTCCGCGGTGGGGGAGGGGACGGCCAGTGCCGCCGCCAGGGAGCGGCGGGCCTCGGCCAGCCGGCCGCGCAGGAACCAGTACCAGGCCATCGCGCCGGCGAGGCGCAGCGCGCCGTCCGCGTCGCCGTCCCTGACGGCCGCGTTCAGCGCGGCGCGGAGGTTGGCGGCGTCGGCGTCGAGACACCGCAGCCACCGCCGCTGGTCCGCCTCGTAGAGGCGCGGCGCGGCTCGCTCGGCGAGGCCGGTGTAGTGGCGCAGGTGCCGCCGCCGCACCCGTTCGTACTCCCCGGACCGCTGGAGACGCTCGACGCAGTACGCCGCCACCGATTCCAGCAACCGGTATCTCGGCCCGTCGGCACCGTCCACCATGACCACCAGCGACCGGTTCACCAGCCGTGCCACCAGGTCGAGCACGTCCGCGGCCGGAACGTCGTCCTGCGCGCAGACAGCCTCGGCGGCCTCCATGGTGCAGCCGTCGGCGTGCACGGCGAGGCGGCGCAGGACGGCGCGCTCGGCGCCGGTCAGCAGCTCCCAGCTCCAGTCGATCATCGCGGTCAGGGTCTGCTGGCGCGGCGGGACGCCCCGGTGCCCGGTGGCCAGCAGCCGGAACCGGTCGTCCAGGCGGGCGACGAGGCCGTGCACCCCGAGGGCGGGCACCCTCGTCGCGGCCAGTTCCAGCGCCAGCGGGATGCCGTCCAGCCTGCGGCACAGCGCCGCGACCGCCGGGGCGGTGTCCGCGTCGAGGGTGAATCCCCGGGACGCTGCGGACGCGCGTGCCACGAACAGCCGTACGGAACCCGTCCGCTCCAGCGCGGGGATGTCGTCGGCGGCCCGGCCGGGGACCTCCAGCGGCGGGACGCTCCAGACCACCTCGCCGGGCAGGGCGAGCGGCTCCTGGCTGGTCGCCAGGATCCGCAGCCCCGGGGCGGCGCGCAGCAGCCGCCCGGCCAGCTCGGCGACCGGCTCGACGACGTGCTCGCAGTTGTCCAGCACCAGCAGCAGCCGCCGGGGGCGCAGCGCCTCGGTGAGGCGGTCGGCGGCGGTCACCGGTCCCGCGGCGCCCACGGTGTCCTGGACGTCCAGCACCGTCATGATCGTCTCAGCCAGCCGGTGGACCGCGTCCTCGTCGCCGGGGCGGTCGAGCGCGGCCAGCTCGACCAGCCAGACCCCGTCACGTACGCCGCCCGAGGGGACGTTGCTCGAGGGGACACCGCCTGAGGGGACACCGCCCGAGAAGCCACTGCTTGAGGCGACACCGCCGGAGGAGGAGGAGGCGCCGGCGGAAGGGAAGGGCGCGGCGTCCGAGGGGGCCGCCTCCGGGCCGGTCAGGTGCCTGGCGATCTCGATCGCCAGGCGGGTCTTGCCCACGCCGCCGGGACCGGTGAGCGTCACCAGCCGCTCGGCCTCCACCAGGGCGCGGATCCCGGTGACGGCCTCCTCCCTGCCGATCAGGCCGGTGAGGGGCACCGGGAGGTTGCCGCCGGGCCTGTCGGGCCTGTCGGGCCTGTCGGGCCTGTTCGGGAGAACGCCGGGCGCGGCCAGCGCCGGATCCTGGGCGAGGACGGCCCGGTGCAGGGCGACCAGGTCGGCGCCCGGGTCCAGGCCCAGCTCGTCGGCGAGCAGCACGCGCAGTTCCTCGTAGCTGTCCAGCGCCTCGCTCTGCCGCCCCGACCGGTACAGGGCGCGCATGTGGGCGGCGCGCAGCCGCTCCCTGAGGGGATGCGCCGCGAGCAGGCCGCCGAGTTCCCCCGCGAGCCGGACATGATCGCCCAGCTCCAGCCGTACCTCCGCGCGGTCCTCCTGCGCGGTCAGCCGCCGCTCCTCCAGCCGCGCGATCGCGGGCCGCGCGAACGGCTCGTCACCGAAGTCGGCGAACGCGGGACCGCGCCACGACGCCAGCGCGTCGGCCAGCAGCGTCGCCCTGGCCGACGGGTCCCCGGCCAGGGCCGCCTCGTCGAGCAGGCGCAGGAAACCGGCGACGTCGGTGTCGGCCCGCATCACGTAGCCCGCGGGATGGCGGACCACCAGGTCCCTGCAGCCGGGTTCGGCGTCCTCCAGCACCCTGCGAAGCTGCGAGACCTTGGCCGACAGGGCGGCGGCCGGGTTGCCCGGCGGGTCGTCGCCCCAAAGGTCGTCGATCAGCCGGTCGGCGGGCACCGGGCGCCCCTCGTGAACCAGGAGGTCGGCCAGCAGAGTGCGGACCTTCAACCCGGGGATCGCCACCGGCTCGCCGGAGGTCGTCCACACGGCCAGTGGCCCAAGCACCCCGAAACGCATGAAGGCCACGATAACGCCGCGAGCTCGTCGTCTTACCGCGGATTCTCGCGCTGCCCGGCCCGGCCGTAAAACGACGGGAGCTTTTCCGTAAGAGGGGTGCGGCATCGTGGAACACGTCGGACCGGGGACGGACGCGAGGGAGGTACGGAGATGTCGCAGGACGACCGGCTGCGGCTGGCGGTCATCATCGGGAGCACCCGCGACGGCCGGTTCGGGCCCACCGTGGCGGGCTGGTTCACCGCCCGGGCCCGCAGGCGCGGCGACCTGGACGTCGACCTGATCGACCTGGCCGAGACCGGCCTGCCGCAGACCCTCGGCGACCAGGACGAGCCCGCCCCCGCCGAGGTGGCCGCCCTGGCACCGAGACTGGCGGCCGCCGACGCCTTCGTCGTGGTCACCCCCGAGTACAACCGGAGCTTCCCGGCTCCGCTGAAGACCGCCATCGACTGGTACTACGAGGAGTGGCAGGCCAAGCCCGTCGCCTTCGTCGCCTACGGCAGGGACTCCGGCGGTTTGCACGCGGTCGACCAGCTCCGCCAGATCTTCACCGAACTGCACGCCGTGGCCATCCGCGACGGCGTCACCCTTCCCCGCTACTGGGAGCTCTTCGCCCCCGACGGGAGCTGGCCCAAGGCCACCGCGGAGTGCAACACCGCGGCGCGGACCACGCTCGACCGGCTGGCCTGGTGGGCCCGCGCCCTGCGCGACGCCCGTGCCAGGAGCCCGTACGTCACCTGAGTGCCTTCCCTTACCCAACCTGAACGACACGGAGGAAACCATGCGCAAGATCATCGCCATGACCCACACCACGCTCGACGGCTTCATCGACAACCCCCACCTGTGGTCCATGCCGTACTCGAACGAGGAGTCGGGAGCGTACGCCATGGACCTCACGCTCGGCTGCGACGCCCTGCTGCTGGGGCGGGTCACCTACGTGGGCATGGCCCAGGCGTGGCCCGGCATGAGCAACCCCTACGCCGACCACGTGAACCGCATCGAGAAGTACGTGGTCTCCTCGACCCTGGAGAAGGCCGAGTGGGAGAACTCGACCATCATCCACGGTGACGACCTCGTCACCACGGTGACCGAGCTGAAGAAGCGGCCAGGCGGGAACATCATGATCTGGGGCTGTGGCCGGCTCACCGACGAGCTCATGGAGAACGGCCTGCTCGACGAGTACCGGCTCATGGTCTCCCCGGTCATCCTCGGCGAGGGGCAGCGGCTGTTCCGCGGGGAGAACGTCAAGGCGACCCTGGAGCTCGTGGACAACACGACGTTCGGCACCGGCCTCGTCGCCCTCGGCTACCGTCCGGTGAACGCGGCGGGGGACCGGGCGAACGCCGGCTGAGCGACACGGCCGGGGTCCCGGAGGCGCACGCCGCCTCCGGGACTTCCGGGTTTCCCGGCGCTCTCCAGGTCGTTCCCGGTGTCCTCCAGGTCATCGGAGGCCGGGGCGAAGGGACCGGGCTCGGGCTCGGGGGCAGGCGGGTCACGCCGGTGCCGCGTTCCTCGGACCGCGAGTCCGTCCGGCCAGCCGTCTACGGGCGCGCCAGCCAGTCGTCGATGACACGGAAGTCGGCCTGTGTGAGGCCACGGCGGGGGTCGACGCGATGGAGGAGAGCCCGTCCGCGATGGTGCGCGGAAACCCAGACGCGATCGGCGTGAGCGATCTCGTCGTCGACCCAGACGAACGAACGTCCGGCGGCCCAGCCGACCAGGCCACGGGTTTTCCAGTGCAGCGGGCCCTCGTCGTCCTCCTCGGGGTCCGGCCAGCCGACCACGGGCAGCTCGGGCAGGCCGAGCAGCGGGCCGATCACGTCGTTCGCGTCGGACATCCAGGTCGTCGCCCACACCAGGTCGCACGGCAACGCCGACAACCGCGGCCCGTGACGGGGATCGATCCTGGTCAGCAGCGGGTTCGATCCCGCAGGTGACGGGGACACCGCCCGGTCTCCCGGATATCCACCGGGATGTCCGAACGGAATGAGGGGGCCGTCGACATCCAGGAACAGCAACGGGCGCTCCGCGGAACCAGGCACCGCCGCAGGATAACGGTGGTCGTTCACCGGCGAGGCGCTCTCCGGGCAGCGGGGCCGTGGCGCTTCTCGTTCGCCGGCCCGTCGCCGATCGCGTTTCCGCGGGGCGGAGAGTCCCCTCCTATAGTTGGGTGCCAATTGTCGGGCTCGGGATCGTGGGGGATCGTGGGGGATCGGGAGGGGGCGGCGACCGTGCTCGCCGGCCGGTACCGGCTGGACGAGCTGATCGGCCGCGGCGGTACCGGCGAGGTCTGGCGCGGTTACGACCTGCGGCCGGGCTGGGCGGTGGCGGTCAAGATCCTGTCACCGGCGGTGGCCGACGCCGCGACGCGTGAGAGGTTCGCCCGGGAGGCCAGGACCGTCGCGCGCGTCGTCCATCCCAACGTGGTGACGGTGCTCGACATGGGCGAGCACGAGGGCCGGCCGTACCTGGTGATGGAGTTGCTGACCGGCCGGGACCTCGCCGCCGAGCTGGCCGGGCGGGGGCCGCTGGGCGTGTCCGAGACGTGCCACCTGGTCGGGCAGGCGGCGTTCGGGCTGGACGCCGCGCACCGGGCCGGGATCGTGCACCGCGACGTCAAGCCCGCCAACCTGCACCTGGGCGCGGGCGGCGTGCTCAAGGTCCTCGACTTCGGTACGGCCAGGGTCGCGACCGAGGCCGCGACGCGGCTGACCTCGGCGGGAAGCGTCATCGGCACGGCCGCCTACCTGTCTCCCGAGCAGATCCTCGGCGAGCCGGGAGACGCGGCCTCCGACCTGTACGCGCTCGGCTGCGTCTGCTACGAGCTGCTGTGCGGGCGGCCCCCGTTCGCCGGACCGGCCACGGAGGTGATCTCCCGGCACGTCCACGACCGGCCGGACCCGCTCAGGCGGTACCGGCCCGATGTTCCGGTGGAGCTGGAGCGGCTCGTCCTGGCCCTGCTGGAGAAGGACCCCGCCGCGCGGCCGGCCGGGGGAGAGGTGGTCCGCCGGCTCACCGCGACGGCCCGCCACGCGCCGCCCGCCCGCGACCTCGCGCCCCCGCCACCGCCGCCGATGCCGACGTCCGTGTACGACACCGTGCCGCCGGCGGCCGGGCCGGTACCCACGTCGGCGTCGGCGTCCGTGTCCGGCGTCCTCTCCGCGCTCACGCGGGGGCGCTCGCCCGGACGGTCCGCCTCGATCGCGCTGGGCGTGGTGGCCGTGCTGGTGGCGACGGCTCTCTGGGCGCTGGTGCCGTCGGATCCGGCGCGGCAGACCGGCACGGCGGCACCGTCCGCGATCGCCGCGGTGGCGCCGTCCTCCGGGACGGCGTCCTCGGCACCGCCACCCACACCGGCCATGTCGCGGAGCGCGTCCGCGGCGCCGCCCCCGGTGCCGGTGCGGTCGCCACCTGCGGCGCGGGGATGGCCGGAACTCCTGCCGGCCTTCCACCGGGCGGTCACCGACCAGGAGCGGGAAGGGAAGATCGACCACAGGGCGGCCCGCGAGATCCGCGAGAGGATCGTCAAAGTGGCCCGGGCCCTCCAGAAGGGCGAGAGCGAGAAGGCGCGCGACGAGCTGCGCAAGCTCGGCCGGGACCTGTCCGAGGCGCGGCGGAGGGGCAGGCTCGCCTCCGACGGTCCGCTCATCGCCTTCCTGCGCGACTCCGGCTTCGTCTTCCAGCAGGACGACCGGGATCGGGGGCCCCGCCGTCACCACTCCGAGGGAGACGAGGAGGACGGTGACGGCGACGACTAGCCGAAACGCGAACCGTTCGTGTCATGGCCGCGGCCGGTCCGGCGGGAGGGGCCGGCGGCCCGCCGGGGGATGCCCGCCGTTCTCGGGGTACTGCTGAGGCATGACCGCAGAATCGAAGGATCCACTGGCGGGTCTCGACCCGTTCGACCTTTTCGACGCCGAGGCGGAACGTCTCGACCACTTCTTCCGGGGACTCGACGCGCGGGGCTGGGACCGTCCCTCACGGGCGGCCGGCTGGTCGGTCCGGGACGTGCTCGGGCACCTGGCGGGGGAGGAGCTGTACAACCACGCCTGCCTGGACGACGACATCGACGGTTTCACCGCGATGCTCCGGCGCGAGGGGGTGGGCGGTGGCTTCGACGGCTTCAACGAGTGGTGCGTGGAGAGACGCCGAGGCGTTCCGGTCGAGGAGGTGCTCCAGGAGTGGCGGCGTGAGAACGGGGACACGCGCGAGCGGATGCGCGCCCTCGGCCGCGAGGCGCTGCTGCCGACCTTCGCCGGGCCGTACCCGGTGGGATCGCAGACCTTCCACTACGCCTCCGAGTACGCCACCCACGCCGACGACGTCGGCGCGCCGGTCACGGAGGACGAGGCGGAGGAGCGGGCATGGTGGCGGGCCCGGGTGGGGGCGTTCGTGCTCGCCGAGCAGGACTCGAAGGCCGAGGTCGAGCTGACCGCCGACGGGGTCTGGGTGCACGCGTACGGGGCGAGCGAGCTGTTGCCGGCCCCGGTGTTCGTGGAGGCGACGGTCGGCCGCCTGCCCGACGACCATCCCCTCGACCGCAGGCTCAGGGCCGCCCTGCGCTGCCTGGCCTGACGCCCTGCGCTGCCTGGTCTGAGCGGAGCCGCCCGTCCGGGGCGGCTCTCCGCCGTGATCGTGCCCGCTCCGCCGTGCTCGTGCCCGGGGCGTGCTCGTGCCGGGGCGGCTGCCCGCCGTGTTCGTGCCCGGGGCGGCTGCCCGCCGCCCTCTCGCTCAGTCGCCGGAGGATCCCCGCCCGCCGGAACGGCCCTCCTGGCCCTGACCGCCGCTCTCGCCCCGGCCCTGACCGCCGTCCTCGCCCCCGCCTCGGCCCTTCTTCCCGTCCTTGCGGCGCATCCGGTGCAGGGTGCCCGCGTGCGCGCGCTCCTCCGGGTGGCTGCGCACCCTCCGCAGGCTGGCGATGACGGTGACCAGCAGCACCAGGAAGATCACTCCGAGGGAGACCGGGGTCGGGACCTCGGGGAAGGACTTCGAGACGTCCTCGTGCAGGAACGACAGGATGAGCTTGAGGCCGATGAAGCCGAGGATGACCGCCAGGCCGATCGACAGGTAGACCAGGCGTTCGAGCAGGCCCTCGATCAGGAAGTACAGGGCCCGCAGCCCCAGCAGCGCGAAGGCGTTGGCGGCGAAGACGATGAGCGGATGCTTGGTGACGCCGAAGACGGCGGGAATGGAGTCGAGGGCGAACAGCAGGTCGGTGCTCCCGATGGCGAGGAAGACCACGAACAGCGGGGTGACCACCCTTCTGCCGTCCTCGCGGGCGACGAGCTTGCCGCCGTGCATGTCGTCGCTGACCGGGAGCACCTTGCCCGCGCGCCGGATCAGCGGGTTGTTCTCGACGTCGGGGTCCTGGTTCCGGTGGCGGACGAGCTGGACCGCCGTCCAGATCAGCAGCAGGCCGAAGATCAGGAACGTGAAGGAGAAGAGGGCGATGGCCGCCGCGCCGACCGCGATGAGGACGGCGCGCAGCACCAGGGCGGTGGCGATGCCGAAGAGCAGCACCTTCTGCTGGTGCTCCTCGGGTACCGAGAACCGCGCCATGATGATGACGAAGACGAAGAGGTTGTCGACGGAGAGGCTCTTCTCCACCATCCATCCGGCGAAGTACTCCGTCGCCAGTCCCGATCCGGCCAGCCACCACAGGACCAGGCCGAAGGCGATGGCCACGCCGATGTAGAAGACCGTCCAGGCGGTGGCCTCGCGCATGCCCACGGCGTGCGGCCGGCGCGCCGCCACCACGAAGTCGAGGGCGAGCAGCACCACCACCAGCGCGATGACCGCGATCCACATGCCCACCGAGTCGATCGCCATCCGCGTCCTCTCTCACCGGTCGAGATCACTCGCTTTACCCGGGGCGAGGACCTCCACACCAGCTGACCACCGAAGGGATCCCACGGCCGTCGAAGGGGTCCCATGGCCACCGACGGGTCCGCCCCCTGCCCGCCGGGGTGTCCGGCGGGCAGGGGGCGGATGGGACGAAGTGGACGAGACGGGTCAGCGGGCCGCGCCCGCGCGGCGCTTGGTCCACACGTCGAGGGCGACGGCGGCGAGCAGGACCAGGCCCTTGAAGAGCAGGACCTGCTCGCTGGGCGCGCCGATCAGGGACATGCCGTTGTTGATCACGGCCATGATGAGACCGCCGGTGAGCGCGCCGACCACCTTGCCCACGCCGCCCTGGACGGCGGCGCCGCCGATGAACGCGGCCGCGATGGCGTCCAGCTCGAAGCTGTTGCCCGCCGTCGGCCCCGCCTGGTTCAGCCGTCCGGCGAAGATGATCCCGGCGACCGCGGCGAGCACGCCCATGTTGACGAAGAGCCAGAACGTGACGGACTTGACCTTGATGCCCGACAGGCTCGCCGCGTGCAGGTTGCCGCCGATGGCGTAGATGTGGCGGCCGAAGACGGCGCGGTTGGTCATGAGCGTGTAGCCCAGGACGAGGATCGCGAGGAGCACCAGCACCCAGGGCAGGTTCTTGAACCTGGCCAGCTGCACGATGATGACCATCACCACCGCGGCGGCGGCGGCGATCTTCAGGAAGAACAGCGGCAGCGCGTCGACCTTCTGCCGGTAGCCCAGCCGCGCCTGGCGGGCCCGCCACTGGGTGCCGGCGATCCCGGCCACCGCGGCCAGGCCGATGAGCAGCGTCAGCACGTCGGCGCCGCCGAGCGGGCCGAGGCCGATGTTGCCGAAGAAGCCGGGCACGAAGCCGTTGGCGATGGTCCGTACCTCGTCGGGGAAGGGGCCGATGCCCTGGTTGCCGAGCACGGTCAGGGTGAGCGCCCTGAAGATCAGCATTCCGGCCAGCGTCACGATGAACGCCGGGATGCCGAAGTAGGCGATCCAGTAGCCCTGCCAGGCCCCGATCAACGCGCCGACGATCAGCGTGATGAGGAGGGCCAGCGGCCAGGCCACGTCCATGTCGACCATCAGTACGGCCGCTATCGCGCCCGTGACCGCGACCACCGAACCCACCGACAGGTCGATGTGCCCGGCGATGATGATCAGGATCATGCCGATCGCCAAGATCAGGATGTAGGAGTTCTGCACCATGATGTTGGAGATGTTCTGCGGGCTGAGCAGCCTGCCGTCGGTCAGGACGGAGAACAGCACGATGACCAGCGCGAAGGCGATGTAGATGCCGCTCTGCCGCAGGTTGAAGGAGAAACGGCCTCCCGGTGCCTTCGCGGGCACCGCCAGGAGGTCGCCGCCGCCCGGTGGCGGTGCTCCGGTCTTTCCTGCGGGTCCGGCGACTTCACGCGCCGGGATCTGGCCGCTGCTCATCGTGCTCCCTACTCCTTTTCCTTGGTCATGAACTGCATGAGCCGCTCCGGGGTGGCCTCCGCCCGGGGGACCTCACCGGTGATGCGACCGGCCGACATGGCGTAGATGCGGTCACAGACGCCGAGCAGCTCGGGAAGCTCCGAGGAGATGACCAAGATGGCCTTGCCCTGGTCGGCAAGCTGGTTGATGATCGAGTAGATCTCGTACTTGGCGCCCACGTCGATGCCTCGGGTGGGCTCGTCGAGGATCAGCACGTCCGCGTCGGTGAAGATCCACTTCGACAGCACCACCTTCTGCTGGTTGCCGCCGCTGAGCTTCCCGGTGACCGACAGCACGCTGGGAGCCTTGATGTTCATGCTCTCGCGGAAGCCGTCGGCGACCTGGTACTCCTTGTTGTCGTCGACCCAGCCGCGCTTCGCCAGCTTCCCCAGCGCCGCGGCCGAGACGTTCCGCTTGATGTCCTCGATCAGGTTGAGCCCGTACCGCTTGCGGTCCTCGGTGGCGTACGCGAGCCCGTGGCCGATCGCCTCGCCGACCGTGCGGAGCTGGATCTCCCGCCCGTCCTTGTAGACGCGGCCGGAGATGCCGACCCCGTAGCTGCGGCCGAACACGCTCATCGCCAGCTCGGTGCGCCCGGCGCCCATCAGGCCGGCCAGGCCGACGATCTCGCCGCGGCGCAGTGTCAGGTTGGCGCCGGAGACGACGACGCGGCCGTGCTGGCTCGGGCTGTGCACGGTCCAGTCCTCGATCCGCAGCGCCTCCTCGCCGATCTTCGGCTCGTGCGGCGGGTAGCGGTTCTCGAGGTCGCGGCCGACCATGCCCGAGATGATGCGGTCCTCGCTGACCTGGTCGTTGCTCATGTCCAGGGTCTCGATCGTCCGGCCGTCGCGCAGGATCGTGGTCGAGTCGGCGATGGCCCGGATCTCGTTCAGCTTGTGGGAGATGATCACCGAGGTGATGCCCTCCTCGCGCAGCCCGCGCAGCAGGTTGAGCAGGTGCGCGGAGTCCTCGTCGTTGAGCGACGCGGTCGGCTCGTCGAGGATGAGCAGCCTGACCTTCTTGGAGAGCGCCTTGGCGATCTCCACCAGCTGCTGCTTGCCCACCCCGATGTCCATCGAGGCCGTCACCGGGTTCTCCCGCAGCCCGACCCGCTCCAGCAGTTCGGCGGCCTCGGCGTTCGTCCGGTTCCAGTCGATCAGGCCGCGGCTGGTCCGCTCGTTGCCCAGGAAGATGTTCTCGGCGATCGACAGGTACGGGCTGAGCGCCAGCTCCTGGTGAATGATCACGATGCCGCGCTTCTCGCTGTCCCTGATGTCGGAGAAGCGGCACGGTTCGCCGTCGAAGAGGATCTCACCGTCGTACGAGCCGTGCGGGTACACGCCGGACAGGACCTTCATCAGCGTCGACTTGCCGGCGCCGTTCTCCCCGCAGATCGCGTGTATCTCGCCGCGCCGTACCACCAGGTTGACGTCCTGCAGGGCTTTGACGCCCGGGAATGTCTTGGTGATGCCACGCATCTGAAGTATGTCGTCGGTCATGCCGTCCGCCTCCGCAATGCCTTTCCGCTCCGCGAGCACCCGGCCGGCGGCGGGTGGGGCGCCGCCGGCCGGATGCCATCCGTCATGACACCGGTACCGCTACTTGAGCTGGTCCTCGGTGTAGTAGCCGGAGTCGACGAGGACCTTCTTGTAGTTGTCCTTGTAGACGATCACGGGGTCGAGCAGGTTCGACGGGACGACCTTCTCGCCGTTGTCGTAGTCCTTGGTGTTGTTCACCTCGGGCTTGCCGCCCTTGAGCACGGCGTCGGCCATCTCGACGGTGACGGCGGCCAGCTCGCGGGTGTCCTTGTAGATCGTCGCGTACTGCTCGCCCGCGATGATCGACTTGACCGAGGCGGCCTCGGCGTCCTGGCCGGTCACGACCGGGTACGGCTGGTCGGAGGTGCCGTAGCCGCTGCTCTTCAGCGCCGACAGGATGCCGATGGACAGGCCGTCGTACGGGGAGAGAACGCCCTGGACCTTGGTGTCGCCGGAGTAGGCCTTGGTGATCAGGTCCTCCATGCGCTTCTGCGCGGTGGCGGGGTCCCAGCGCAGGATCGCGACGGTCTTGAAGTCGGTCTCGCCGCTCTTGACGACCAGGGTCTTCTTGTCGATGTACGGCTTCAGGGTGTCCATCGCGCCGTTGTAGAAGAAGGTGGCGTTGTTGTCGTCCGGGGAGCCGGCGAAGATCTCGATGTTGAACGGGCCCTTGGCGTCGCCGTCGGAGCCGTCCTCCTTCTTCAGCCCCAGGCCGACCAGCAGCGAGGTCGCCTGCTGCACGCCCACCTTGTAGTTGTCGAAGGTGGCGTAGTAGTCGACGTTCGGCGAGTTGCGGATGAGCCGGTCGTAGGCGATGACCGGGATCTTCTTGTCGGCCGCCTCCTGGAGCTGCGTGGTGATGGCGGTGCCGTCGATCGAGGCGATGATCAGCAGCTTGGCGCCACTGGTGATCTGGTTCTCGATCTGGTTGACCTGGGTGGGGATGTCGTTCTCCGCGTACTGCAGGTCGACCTTGTAGCCCAGCTTCTCCAGGGCGCTCTTGACGTTGTTGCCGTCGTGGATCCAGCGCTCGGAGGACTTGGTGGGCATGGTGACGCCGACGAGCGTCTCGGCGGGCGCCGCGGAGGACGTCCCCGCCGCGCCCTGGTCGACGGTCTTGACGCTGGAGCCACAGGCCGTCACTCCCATGGCGAGAGCCAGGCCCACCGCGGCGGTGGCCAGCTTCGCGAACTTCATCGAATACCTCCAGTGTGGGAGCCCGTCCCGGCCCAGGGGTAGGCCGGGACAGCGGTGGGACGCGGTGCGTCCCGGGAGTAGCGGGTGCCGTGGCGGCGCGTCCCGGCCTCCGGCGTGCCACAGCCGGGGCGCGTCCTGTCCGAGCCGCGCCCACGGCGAGACCGGAGCGGGCCGGAGCGCGGCTCGCTCCGGTGCTCGTGAGCGTGATGGTGAACGGGTCCGTGAGCGTCTTCGCGGACGTCGTCGAGAGCGTCGTTGCGCGCGCTCACATCAGCGGCGTCAGGCCGCGCGGTGGTCCGTCCGGCTGTGTGACGAGCTATCAAATGCCCGGGTCGGCCGACTGTCAACCCCCGGGCGGTCAGGAGTTCTCGCACCATGGAGACCTTCTCGCAGGAGATGTGAACGCTAACAAGAGAGTACGCGCCAGTTAAGGGCGTGATGACGGCAACGTCAAGTAGGCGTTAACGGATGATCTCTGAGTAATAAGAACGTAATCTCGGGGGTGCTTGACGAGAGGCATTGTTAGCGCTCACAGTCTGTCCCAAGCCATCCTGAAGGAGCCGAACCCTTGAGCCCGAGTCTCGAACGACGTCCGCCTGTGATGGCGGACGTCGCCACGAGGGCCGGCGTGTCACACCAGACGGTCTCGCGCGTGCTGAACGATCATCCCAACGTCCGCGCCGAGACCCGGGCCCGGGTGCTGGAGGCGATCAACGAGCTCGGCTACCGGCGCAACATGGTCGCCCGCGCCCTGGTCACGAGACACACGCGCACCCTCGGGGTGGTCAGCTTCGACACGACCCTGTACGGGCCCGCGAGCACGGTCTACGGGATCGAGCAGGCGGCCAGGGCCGCAGGATACTTCGTCAGCATGGTCAGCCTCAAGACCATCGACACCGCGGGCGTGCGCGACGCGCTCGGCTACCTGGCCGAGCAGTCCGTCGACGGCATAGTGGTGGTCGCGCCGCAGCGCTCGGCCGCCCCCGCGCTGGCCGACGTGCCCACCGACATCCCCGTCGTGGCCGTCGAGGGCAGCCACGCGGGCGACGTGTCGGTGGTCAGCGTCGACCAGATCGAGGGCGCCCGCCTGGCCACCCGGCACCTGCTCGGCCTCGGCCACGAGACCGTGTGGCACGTCGCCGGCCCGTCGGACTGGCTGGAGGCCGACGGGCGGATCGAGGGCTGGAGCGAGGTGCTGACCGCCGAGGGCCGTCCGGTCCCCGAGCCGCTGTCCGGCGACTGGAGCCCGCGCTCCGGCTACGAGGCCGGGCTGCGCCTGGCGGCGACGCCGGGCGTCACCGCGGTCTTCGTCGCCAACGACCAGATGGCGCTCGGGGCGCTGAGGGCCTTCGCCGAGCTGGGCGTGCGGGTGCCCGAGCAGATCAGCCTCGTGGGGTTCGACGACATCCCCGAGTCCGAGTTCTTCACCCCGCCGCTCACCACGATCAGGCAGGACTTCGGGGCGGTCGGGAAGCACAGCATCGAGGTCCTGCTCAGGCAGATGGAGGCGGGAGCGGAATGGTCCCACGAGCGACACGTCGTCCCGCCGCGGTTCGTGGCCAGGGCCAGCACCGCGCCGTTCCGCGCCTGAGTCCGCGTACCGTGGTGGTGCCGTGCCCGAGGTCGCGGCCGGGTTCCGGCGCCTTTCCCGGCTCGGGTCCGCGCCGTCCCGGCGTGCCGCGCCGCGCCTGAACCCCGCGGATCCGGCGCGGTCGCCCGTGCCGGACCCCCGTACCGAGGTCCCAACGTCCCGATGTCCTGGAGATGATGTGAACGCTAACAACGATCGTTACGTGGTCGGTGTCGACTTCGGTACGCTGTCGGGCCGCGCCGTGGTGGTGAGGGTGAGCGACGGCGCCGAGGTGGGCGCCGCCGTGCACGAGTACGCCCACCGCGTGATCGAGGACCGGCTGCCGGGCGCCGCCGTGCGCCTGGGCCCCGACTGGGCGCTGCAGTCGCCGGAGGACTGGCGGGAGGTGCTGCGCCAGGCGGTGCCCAAGGCGGTGGCCGCGGCCGGGATCTCCCCGTCGCAGGTCATCGGCCTGGGGACCGACTTCACCGCCTGCACCGTGCTGCCCGCCACCGCCGACGGCGTCCCGCTGTGCGAGGTCGACGGGCTCGCCGACCGCCCGCACGCGTGGCCGAAGCTGTGGAAGCACCACGCGGCGCAGCCGCACGCCGACCGGATCAACGCCGTCGCCGCCCGCAGGGGGGAGGCGTGGCTGCCCCGCTACGGCGGGAAGATCTCCTCGGAGTGGGCGTTCGCCAAGGGCCTGCAGGTGCTGGAGGAGGACCCGGAGGTCTACGGCCGCGCTGAGCGCTGGATCGAGGCCGCCGACTGGATCGTCTGGCAGCTCACCGGCGTGGAGACGCGCAACGTGTGCACGGCCGGGTACAAGGCCATCCGCCAGGAGGGCCGCTACCCCTCCGCGGAGTTCCTCGCCGAGCTCAACCCCGCCTTCACCGGTTTCACCGACAAGCTCGGCGGGGAGCCGTCCCCCCTGGGCGGCCTCGCCGGACGGCTGGACGCCCGCGCCGCCGCGTGGACGAAGCTGCCCGAGGGCATCGCGATCTCGATCGGCAACGTCGACGCCCACGTCACGGCCGCCGCCGCCGACGCCGTGCGGCCCGGCCAGATGGTCGCCATCATGGGCACCTCCACCTGCCACGTCATGTCCTCCGACGCCCTGGCCGAGGTGCCCGGCATGTGCGGCGTGGTGCGTGACGGCATCGTGCCCGGCCTGTGGGGGTACGAGGCGGGCCAGTCGGGCGTCGGCGACATCTTCGGCTGGTTCGTCGAGACCTCGGTCCCGGGCTCCTACGAGCGCGAGGCGAAGGAGCGCGGGATCACCGTGCACGACCTCCTCACCGAGCGCGCCGCCGCGCAGCGGGTCGGGCAGCACGGCCTGGTGGCGCTCGACTGGCACAACGGCAACCGCTCGGTGCTGGTCGACCACAACCTCTCCGCCGTGGTCGTCGGCCAGACGCTCGCGACGAAGCCCGAGGACACCTACCGGGCGCTGATCGAGGCCACCGCGTTCGGCGCCCGCACGATCGTGGAGACCTTCGAGAACTCCGGGGTGCCGGTGACCGAGTTCGTCGCCGCGGGAGGCCTGATCAAGAACCACTTCCTGATGCAGGTCTACGCCGACGTGCTGCGCCGCCCGATCTCGGTGATCGGCTCCGAGCAGGGGTGCGCCCTGGGGTCGGCCATCCACGCCGCGGTCGCGGCCGGGGCCTACCCCGACATCACCTCCGCCTCGGCCGCGATGGGCGGGCGCGGCGAGGCGGTCTACGTCCCCGACGCCGGGCGCGCGGACACCTATGACCGGCTGTACGCCGAGTACCGCCGCCTGCACGACCACTTCGCCGGTGGGGAGATGCTGCACGGCCTGCGCGCCCTGCGCAACGAGGCGAGCACACCGGCCGGCGAGAACGAGAAGAGCATGTCGACGAACGAGGAGGACGCGTGACCGGGCGCGAGGAACATCTGAGCGGGCGGGCGCTGCCCCCGCCCCCACGCGTGGCCGGGCATCCGGCACCGCGCGTGACCGGGCACCCGGGCTCGCACCGAACGGGGGCGGCCGGATGAGCGCCGTCGTCAGGAAGCTGCGGGAGACGGTGTCCGCGCTCCACCAGGAACTGGTCCGCTACAACCTCGTCGCCTGGACGGCCGGGAACGTCTCCGGCCGGGTCCCCGGCGAGGACCTCTTCGTCATCAAGCCGTCGGGGGTGATGTACGAGAACCTCACCCCGGAGTCGATCGTGGTGTGCGACCTGGACGGCGAGCTGGTCGAGGGCGAGCTGGCGCCGTCCAGCGACACCGCCGCGCACGCGTACGTCTACCGGACGATGCCGCGGGTGGGCGGGGTGGTGCACACCCACTCCACGTACGCCTCGGCCTGGGCGGCGCGGGGCGAGGCCATCCCGTGCGTGCTGACGGCGATGGCCGACGAGTTCGGCGGCGAGATCCCGGTGGGGCCGTTCGCGCTGATCGGCGGGGACGACATCGGCAAGGGGATCGTCGCCACCCTGGAGGGCCACCGCTCCCCGGCGGTCCTGATGCGCAACCACGGCGTCTTCACCATCGGCGCGGACGCCCGCGCCGCCGTCAAGGCGGCGGTGATGTGCGAGGACGTCGCCCGCACCGTGCACGTGGCCCGCCAGCTGGGCGAGCCGCTGCCCATCGCGCAGCCCGACATCGACAGTTTGTACGACCGCTACCAGAACGTCTACGGGCAAAGGAGTCCGCGGTGACCCTCCACGAGCGAGAGATCTGGTTCCTCACCGGAAGCCAGGGCCTGTACGGAGAGGACACGCTGGCCCAGGTGGCGGAGCAGTCCCGGGAGATCGCGGAGCGGCTCGACGAGGCGCTGGCGTTCCGGGTGGTGTGGAAGCCCGTGCTCACCGACGCCGCGTCGATCCGCCGGGTCTGCCTGGAGGCCAACGCCTCGGACGCCTGCGTCGGGGTGATCGCCTGGATGCACACCTTCTCCCCGGCCAAGATGTGGATCGCCGGGCTGGACGCGCTGCGCACGCCGCTGCTGCACCTGCACACCCAGGCCAACGTGGCGCTGCCGTGGAGCTCCATCGACATGGACTTCATGAACCTCAACCAGGCCGCGCACGGCGACCGCGAGTTCGGTTACATCCAGTCCCGGCTGGGCGTGGCCCGCAAGACCGTCGCCGGGCACGTGAGCGACCCGGCGGTGGCGGCGCGCATCGGCGCCTGGGCGCGGGCCGCGGCCGGGCGCGCCGAGCTGGGCTCGCTGCGGCTGGCCCGTTTCGGCGACAACATGCGCGACGTGGCGGTCACCGAGGGCGACAAGGTGGAGGCGCAGCTGCGCTTCGGTGTCTCGGTCAACACCTACGGCGTCAACGACCTGGTCGCCGCCGTCGACGCCGCGGCCGACGCCGACGTGGACGGTCTGATCTCCGAGTACGAGGACACCTACAAGGTCGCCCCCGAGCTGCGCGCCGGAGGCGAGCGCCACGACTCGCTGCGCTACGCCGCCCGCATCGAGCTGGGGCTGCGCCACTTCCTCACCGAGGGCGGCTTCGGCGCGTTCACCACCAACTTCGAGGACCTCGGCGGGCTGCGGCAGCTGCCGGGGTTGGCGGTGCAGCGGCTGATGGCCGACGGCTACGGCTTCGGCGGCGAGGGGGACTGGAAGACCTCGGTGCTGGTGCGCACCCTGAAGGTGATGTCGCAGGGGCTGGAGGGCGGCACCTCCTTCATGGAGGACTACACCTACCACCTCACCCCCGGCCAGGAGGTCATCCTGGGCGCGCACATGCTGGAGGTCTGCCCGACGATCTCCGCCGGGGTGCCCTCGTGCGAGATCCACCCGCTGAGCATCGGCGGGCGCGAGGACCCCGTCCGGCTGGTCTTCGACGCGGAGCCGGGCCCCGCCGTGGTGGTCGGCCTGTCCGACATGGGGGACCGGTTCAGGCTGGTGGCCAACGAGATCGACGTGGTCGCCCCCGCCGAGCCGCTGCCCAGCCTGCCCGTCGCCCGCGCGGTGTGGAGGCCCCGCCCGAACCTGAGCACCTCCGCCGAGGCGTGGCTGACCGCCGGAGGCCCGCACCACACCGTCCTGTCGTCGGCCCTGACCGCCGAGGAGCTCACCGACCTCTCCGAGATGCTCGGTGTCGAGCTCCTGGTCATCGACGCGGACACCACCGCCCGCCAGTTCGCCAAGGAGATCCGCTGGAACCAGGCCTACTACCACCTGGCGCGCGGTTTCTGATCCGCCGGACCACGCCCGTCCGCCGTCCGTTCCCGCCGGTCTCCAATGCCCTGCCGCTCGGAGGGGCGCCGGAGGACGTGTCGTAGCAGGGCCCGCCGTACGCGGTTCGCCGTGCACGGCTCGTCGTGCGTGGCCTGCCGTACGTGGCTCGTCGCGCACGGCGGGCAGGCACGCGGCGGGAAGGGCGGTGCCGGCGTGCACGCCGGAGCGCTACGGGCGGATCCGGTGGCCGTCGTCCAGCAGGCGGGAGAGCACGCTGAGGGTGGCCGCGCCCGCCGCGACGCCGCTGAGCAGGGAGAGCGGCCAGGGAGACCCGGCCACCAGGGCGAGCGCGCAGGCCAGTGTCGCGATCACCGCTGTGGCGGCGACGACGAGCAGTACAGGTACGGAGAACATCGGCTCACTCCCGCAGGGGGCGTCGCCGGGGTTCCGGCGGCACTGTGGTCGAGTACCGGTTCGGGTCGAACCGGTACTCACCCCGGTATGTCCTGCCCATCCTGAGCGCGGTAATCATGAATCGATCGGATCCGTACTCGTCCTGATACGTCCGGGCCCATCCTGGGCGCGGTGAGTACGAACCGGGCGAGCCGGTAATCGTCCCGACGGCCCCGGCGCGTCCCGCCGGTCCTGGGCGTGGTGAGCACGAACCGGGCGTGCCGCGACCGGCGGCCGGGCGGGGCGGGGGAACGGACTCGATCGGTCCGCGGAGAGCGGCGGATGGAGCCTGGACGCGGTGTTCCTCATGAGCCGCCGACATCGTGCGGTCCGGGACCGCACGGTCGTGACGGATCATGAAATCCCCTGTCAACCGTTTCCTCGCCACCCGCCGACGCCCGCCCCGCCCCGCCCGGCCCGTTCACGGACCGGCGTCGGGCCCGCATCCCCCCGGAGATCCCGGTCCTCGAACACCGGCCGGCCCTCCGGCGAGTCCGCCCATGACCCGGTGTCCGGCACCCCGTCCGGCCCGGTGTCCGCAGACGGCCCCGCTCCTCACCCACCCCCTGGGTGGAGGAGCACCGACGAACGGACTCGGAAAGATGGGTTCCCCGCCTCGGCTTCCCTTTCCGTTTCTTCCTCTCCCGCCCGAGGGGCGGAGCCGGCGCGAAAGCGCGTGGTTCTTTTACCGAAACTGCACGGTGCTTTTGCCGAAACTATGGCAGACGGGTATGGGCCGCGGTTGCCCGTCAGCGCACGATGCTTGCCCGTCCGCGCACGGTCGGCTCGGTACCCGTTTCACCCGCCACCCGCGCGGTTCGCCGTCCGGCCGTCCGGGGCGGGACGGGGCGGGGCGCCGGTGCGCCCGGCCCTGCCGAAGGGGCGGGAGGCGCTGGTCACATCCGGGTGTCGTTCGTGTGAAATTCAGTGAACACGATCATTTGGCGCGATCTCTTATATTCGTAATTCCCGTGCTGAGCATTGGTTTTGTTTGTGAACATAAACCGGTACCTTTGTTCACTAAACTCAGGTCTGATAGAACAAACGGCACATGTAGGTCGGGTGGGCCGTCAGTGCCGCGATCCGCCCACCTCGCGGCCTATCCCCCATGGCCCCTGGAGGACTGCGATGCCCGGTTTGCCTCACCCCCACGGCCCGGTGTCCCCCGCGCTGCCCCGTCGCTCGATCCTGCGACTCGGGGGCGGGGCCGCCCTCCTCTTCGCGGCCGGGTGCGCCGCGGGCACCAAGGCGGGTGGCTCGGACACCCCGGCGGCGAGCGCGGCCCCCGGCGGGAGCGGCGCCCCGGCCGCCTCGGCGCTGCGGATCGCGGTGGGCAGCTACCTGAGCAGCTGGGACCAGGACTTCGTCGGGTTCGACCTGACCGCGCTGATGCTCTACAAGAACGTCTTCCCCTACATGGTCGACTACGGGGTCACCTCGGTCGGCGGCGGCCGGATCCTCGACACCGAGGCCGTCGTCCCGGCCTTCGCCGAGTCCTTCGAGCCCGACGCCGACAACAAGGTCTGGACCCTCAGGCTGCGCAAGGGCGTGAAGTTCGCCAGCGGCAACGAGATGACCGCCAGGGACGTCAAGTGGTCCAAGGACCGCGCCTTCGCCGCGAAGGCCAACGTCGCCGGGATCTACCGGCTGATCGGGCTCACCGAGGCCGACCAGGTCCAGGTGGTCGACGACCACACCGTGACGTTCACCCAGGCGTTCCCCAGCGCCCTCACCCGGCAGATCCAGGCCATCTCGCTGTACGTCTTCGACTCCGAGGAGGCCAGGAAGCACGCCACCGACGACGATCCCTGGGCCAAGGAGTGGTTCGCCAAGAACCCCCCGAGCGGCGGCTACTTCAACGTCGCCAAGGCGGTCCAGGGCCAGGAGATCCTGCTCACCGCCAACACCGGCTACCCCGGCCCCGACGGCGCCAAGAGCCCCGAGGTCAGGCTCACCGTGGTGCCCGCCGCCGCCAACCAGCGCCTCCAGCTGCAGAACGGCGACATCGACATCGCCTTCGGGATCGGCCGGCGCGACATCAAGGACCTCAGGACCACCCCGGGCATCAAGGTCATCTCCGCGCCGAGCAACAGCCAGGTCGCCATCCAGATGTCGGTGACCACCGTGCCCTTCGACGACCCCGCCGTCCGCAAGGCGCTCGCCCACGCCGTCCCGTACGAGCAGATCATCGCCAACGTCTACGGCGGCGACGCGCGGCCCGCCAGGAGCGTCGTCCCGCTGGACATGCCCGGCTACTCCGAGACCGGCTATCCCTACACCCACGACGTCGCCAGGGCCAAGGAGACGCTGGCCGGGGCGGGCAGGACCTCGGTCGCCTCCGAGCTGGTCTTCCAGACCGACAGCGAGGAACAGCAGCAGATCGCCGTCCTGGTGCAGAGCGAGGCCAGGAAGGCGGGCATCGAGCTCAAGCTCACCCCGCTGGACCCCGCCACGCTCGCCGGGCGCCGGGAGAAGAAGAACATCCCGCTGCAGATCACCGTGGGCCAGCTCTGGGTCAACGACGTGGAGTACATGCTCGGGACCAGCTTCACCAAGGGCGCCGGCCTCAACTACTCCAACTACGTCAACGACGAGATCGAGAAGATCTTCGAGGACTCCCACACCGTCGTCGACGAGGCCGAGCGCGCCAAGCTCTGGCTGCGCGTGCAGGAGATCCTGGCCGGGGACGTGCCCTGGGTCGTCGTCTGCCAGCCCGACTTCAACCTCCCCGTCAGGGAGGCGGTGGCGGGCTGGGTCCAGCCGATGGACGGCCTGGCCCGGCTGCGCCACCTGAGCGTCGCCGGGTAGTCCGTGCGCATCCTCCGGTTCCTCCTCGGACGGCTGCTCCAGCTCGTCCCGGTGCTCATCGGGGTGGTCGTCCTGACCTTCCTCCTCGTCAGGGTCCTGCCGGGCGACCCGATCCGCACCATCCTCGGCCCCAACGCCACGGAGGCCGACGCCGCCGCCGCGCGGGCCAGGTTCGGGCTGGACCAGCCGCTGTGGCGGCAGTTCCTCGACTACGCCGGGGGACTGTTCACCGGTGACTTCGGCACCTCCATCCAGAGCGGTGCCCCGGTGGGCTCGGAGATGGCCGTGCGCGTCGGGCCGACCATGGAGCTCGTGGTGATCGCGCTGGTCGTGGCGCTGGTGCTGGCGACGGTGCTCGGCATCTGGTCGGCGCGCAACGCCGGCCGGTTCGGCGACCACACCGTCCGCGTCGCGGCGCTCGTCGGCAACTCGGTGCCGGAGTTCTGGCTCGGCCTGGTGCTGGTCCTCGTCGGCTACAGCGTGCTGGGCTGGTTCCCCGCGCCCAGCGGCCGGGTGGACCCCGACACCGACCTCAGCCTCATCACCGGCGCCGACCTGCTCGACGCGGCGCTGACGGCCAACGGCCCCGCGTTCGTCTCGGCGCTGGAGCACCTCGTGCTGCCGGTGGCCACGATGGTGATCGTCATCGTCGCGCCGCTGCTGCGCAGCGTCCGGGCCTCCGCGCTGGAGGTGCTCGCCTCCGAGGCGTACGCGGCCGCCGCCGCGCACGGCCTCGGGAACCGGCTGCTGCTGCGCGGCTACCTGGTACGGGCCACGCTGGTGCGCCTCCCCGCGCTGGCGGCCCTGGTGTTCGGCTTCTCCATCGGCTCGACGGTCCTCGTGGAGTACGTCTTCTCCTGGCAGGGCTTCGGGCAGTGGGCGCTGCGCGGCCTGCTCTACCGGGACTACCCGGTGGTGCAGGCGTCGGTGCTCGTGATCGCGCTGTTCTACGTGGTGGTGTTCCTCGTCGCAGACGTCGTCCACGCGGTCCTCGACCCGAGAGTGAGGATCTGATGCCGGACGCCGGACACGACCCCGAAGCCGCCGGACGCGGCCCCGAGGCCGCCGGACGGGTTCCGGAGGCCGCGGCAGGACACGTTCCGGGGGGCGGCGCCGGACGCGCTCCCGGAACCGGAACCGGAACCGGAACCGGAGCCGGAGCCGGAGCCGGACGCGTACGGGACCCCGGTGACGCGCGCGCTCGGAAGACGGAACACGCTTCGAGGACCGAGCGCGTCCGGGAGGCCGGCGGGGACCGGCGCTTCGCGTCGTCCCTGATCGCGTCCGGTTCCGCGATCCTGGTCCTGGTCGCCGTGGCGGTCGTGTTCGCGCCGCTGCTGGCCGCGTGGGGCCCCGAGGAGATCGACCCCCTCGCCTCCCTCGCCCCGCCGGGCGGCGCCCACCTCCTGGGCACCGACCTCAACGGCATGGACGTCTGGAGCCGGGTCCTGCACGCCGCCAGGCTCGACGTCGGCATCGCGGTCGCCGCGGTCGCCCTGGCAGTGGTCGCGGGCGGTTTCGTCGGCCTGGTCGCCGGATACCGGGGCGGCCGGCCGGACGACGCGCTGATGCGGGTGCTCGACGTCCTCCAGGCGTTCCCCACCTTCATCCTGGCCCTGGCGGTGGCCGCGCTGCTCGGCGGCGGGACCGCCAACCTGGTGGCGGTGATCGCGCTGGTGAACGCGCCCGCGTACGCCCGGCTGGTGCGGGCCGAGGTGCGCTCCGTCAGGGAACTGCCCTTCGTGGAGGCGTCCCGCACCTCCGGGGCCTCCTTCTGGGGGGTGCTCTGGCGGCACGTACTGCCCAACAGCCTCACGCCGGTGCGCGTCATCGCCCCGCTGAACTGCGGCTGGGCGATGCTCACGCTGGCCGGGCTGTCCTTTCTCGGGCTCGGCGTGCCGGTGCCCACCGCCGAATGGGGCGCCATGATCAGCCTCGGCACCGGGGACGTCGTCGCCGGCCGGTGGTGGACCTCGGTACCTCCCGGCCTCTTCCTGCTGATCTGCGTCCTGGGCTTCAGCCTCCTCGGCGAGGGCCTGCAGGAACGCGCCGACTCCACGAGGAGGTGACGGACGATGACCCTCCTGTCGATCGAGGACCTCTCCGTCGTGATACACCGCCCCGGACGCCGGGTCGCCGCGCTGAGCGGGGTGAACCTGAGCGTCGAGCCCGGCGAGGTGGTCGGCCTGGTCGGCGAGAGCGGCGGCGGCAAGAGCATGGTGGCCCGCTCGATCGTGGGCCTGCTGCCCGGCGGCTCCCGTACGGCCGGGCGGGTCCTGTTCGACGGCGCCGACGTGCTGACGATGGGCGCCGCCGAGCTGGAGTCCTTCCGGGGGCACGGCGCCGCGATCTGCTTCCAGAACCCGCGCGGCGCGCTCAGCCCCACCAGGACCGTCGGCCGCCAGCTCGTCGACCGGCTCGTCACCCACCGGGCGCTGGCACCCGCCCCCGCCCGGGAGGTCGCCGCCGAGCTGTTCGAGTCGGTCGGCATCCGCAGCCCGAGACGCCGCCTGGACGCCTACCCGCACGAGCTCTCCGGCGGCATGGCGCAGCGCGTCATGATCTCGCTGGCCACCGGGTGCGCCCCCGGCCTGCTGATCGCCGACGAGCCCACCACCGGGCTGGACGTGACCCTCGCCAGGGAGATCCTCAACCGCTTCCGGCTCGCCGCGAACGCCGAGCGGCGCGGCGTCCTGCTGATCTCCCACGACCTCGCCTCCATCGCGGAGGTCTGCGACCGCGTCGTGGTGCTCTACGCGGGGACGGTGGTGGAGAGCGGTCCCGGGTCGCAGGTGCTCGGCGAGCCCGCCCACCCCTACACGCGGGCGCTGCTGCGCTCGGTGCCCGACATCGACGGGCGCCCGGTGACGGCCACCCCCGGCGCGATGCCGCTGCCGGCGGAGGCGCCGTCCTCCTGCCCGTTCGCGCCGCGCTGCGCGCACGTGACGGAGACGTGCACGACGGAGCTTCCGCGCGCCGAGGCCCTGGCCTCCGACTGGAGCGCCGCCTGCTTCCACCCCCGCTCCGGGCCCCTCTCCGAGCCCGACGACACGCTTTCCGGAGCGCGGGCGGGCTCGGGAGCTTCCGGAGCACGGGCGGGCTCGGGAGCGGGGACCTCCCCCGGAGGGGGGACGGGCGCGGAGGTGCTGCGCGTCGAGGACGCGCACGTCCTCTACCGTGCCCGCTTCGGCGGCGGGGGCCACCACGCCCTGCGCGGGGTCAGCCTCCGCGTCGCCGCGGGCGAGACCCTGGGCATCGTCGGGGAGAGCGGCTGCGGCAAGAGCACGCTGGCCAGGCTGATGCTCGGGCTGGTGCCGCCCTCCCGAGGGCGGGTCGAGGTCGCCGGGCGGGTGCTGTCCGAGCTGCGCGGCCGGGAGCTGCGCCGCCTGCGCGCCCGCGTCCAGCTGGTCTTCCAGGATCCCGTCGGGTCGCTCAGCCCCCGGCGGACCGTGGCGGACGCGATCGGCGAGCCGCTGCGCGCCGCCGGGGTGCCCGCCGCCGAGCGGGCGTCGCGCGTCGCCCGCGTCCTGGAGCGCATGGAGCTGGACCCGTCGATCCTCGGGCGTCGCCCTCACGAGCTGTCCGGCGGGCAGGCGCAGCGCGCCGGCATCGCCCGCGCGCTCGTCGGCGACCCCGACCTGATCGTCTTCGACGAGCCGACCTCGGCGCTCGACGTCACCGTGCAGGCGCAGATCCTGAAGGTGATCGCCGAGGTGAGCGGCGACCGCTCGCGCGGCACGGTCCTCATCTCCCACGACCTGGCCGTCGTCCGGGGGTTCTGCGACCGCGTCGCGGTCCTCTACCTGGGACGGATCGTCGAGGAGGGCCCGGTGGAGGAGGTCTTCGGCAACCCGCTGCACCCCTACACCCGGGCACTGCTGGCCGGCGCCCCCAGCCTCGGCGCCGGGTACCGAGGCCCGCGGGTCGAGCTGACCAGGGACCTGGAGGAGGCGGACGCCGCCGCGGGCTGCGCCCTCGCGCCGCGCTGTCCCTTCGCGACCGGCGAGTGCCGGGAGCGGGAGCAGGAACTCCGCCCGTACGACGCGAGCCTGGTCGCCTGCCGCCGCGCCGCCGAGATCCCCGCGCTGATCGAAAGGTGACACCCGCGATGCCCGACCCCAAGCACCTCCGGCTGGCCGTCGACATCGGCGGCACCTTCGTCGACGCGATGGAGCTGGACACGCGCACCCGCGAGGTGCGCTTCAGGAAGGCCTCGACCACCCCGTCCCGTCCCTGGGAGGGCGTGCTCGACGCGGTCGCCGCGCTCGGCACCGACCTGTCGGAGGTGGAGCTGTTCATCCACGGCACCACCCTCGGCCTCAACGCCGTCCTGGAGCGGCGCGGCGAGCCCACCGGGATCCTCACCAACGACGGCTTCCGCGACATCTTCCTGATCGGCAGGGGCGACGTGCCCGCCGACCACATGTACGACTTCCAGTACGAGCGACCCGAGAGCCTCGTGCGGCGCCGCCACACCGCCGGGGTGCGGGGACGCCTCGACCACCGGGGCCGGGTGGTCGAGGAGCTCGACGCCGCCGGGGTGAGGGAGGCCGCCCGGGTCCTCGTCGAGGAACGGGGCGTGGTGTCGATCGCCGTCTGCTTCCTGTACTCCTTCCTCGACCCCTCCCACGAGCGGGAGGCCGCCCGGATCATCCGCGAGGCGTACCCGGACGTGACGGTCTCGATCTCCACCGACATCGTCAGGGAGTACCGCGAGTACGAGCGGACCAGCACGACCGTCCTCGACGCCTACATCCGGCCGATCTTCGAGAGGTACGTGGACCGGCTGGAGCGCGGGCTGGCCGAGCGCGGGTTCGGCGGACGATTCCTGATCATGCGGTCCGGCGGCGGTTCCATGACGTCGGCCGTGGCCAAGACCTCTCCGACGCACACCGTGCTGTCGGGCCCGGCGGGCGGCATCGTGGGCGCGGCGCACATCGCCGCCGCCCTCGGTCGCCGGGACCTTCTGACCTTCGACATCGGCGGTACCTCCCTGGACGCGTGCGTCATCGAGCACGGGTCCCCGGTGGCCGCCTACGAGGCGCGGCTGGAGCACTTCCCGCTGCTGATCCCCACCTACGACATCCGCACGATCGGCGCCGGAGGGGGCTCGATCGCGTGGCTGGAGCGGGGATTGCTGAAGGTGGGGCCGCAGAGCGCGGGTGCCGACCCCGGCCCGGTGTGTTACGGCCGGGGCGGCACCCGCCCCACCGTCACGGACGCGGCGGTCGTCCTCGGCTACGTGGACCCGGACCGCTTCCTGGCCGGGGCGATGGAGCTGCGGGCCGACGCCGCCCGCGCGGCGCTCGACGAGCAGGTGGCCGGGCCGCTCGGGCTCGGCCCGGAGGCCGCGGCGGCGGGCGTCTTCGACGTGCTGCTGGCCAGGACCGTCGGCGCGGTCCGGCAGATCACGGTCGAGCGGGGACACGACCCCCGCGGCTTCTCGCTGCTCGCGTTCGGCGGGGCCGGGCCGCTGCTCGCCCCGCTGCTCGCGGCGGAGATGGGCATCGGCGAGGTCATCGTGCCGTTCGCCCCGTCGGGCTTCTCCGCCTGGGGCATGCTCAGCGCCGACGTCGTCGACGACTTCTCCCGTACGGTGACGGCCACCCTGGACGACGCCGACCTCGACGAGCTGGAGGCGGTGTTCAAGGGCGTCGAGGCCGAGGCGGTCGCCTCCCTGGAGGCGCAGCGGGTCCCGGCCGGCCGGATGGTCCTCGAGCGCCGGTTCGAGCTGCGTTACCTGGGACAGGAGCACTCGCTCGTCGTCACCGCGGGCCGCGACCTCGACCGGGACGCGATCAGGCGGGCGTTCGAGGAGACCCACGCGGCGCGGTACGGGCACACGATGGACAACCGGGTGCAGATCCTCAACCTGAGGGTGCGCGGCGTCGGCCGTACCGACAGGCCCGAGCTGGTGACGCGCCCGCCGGGCGACGGCGACGCGGGCCGGGCGCTGCTCGCCCGCAGGGACGCCTACGACTTCGGCACCCGCGCCACGGCCTCGTTCGCCGTCTACGACCGCGCGCTGCTGGAGCCGGGCGACGCGTTCGACGGGCCCGCCCTGATCGACGAGGGCACCTCGACCACCGTGGTCCCCTCGGGACAGCGGGTCGAGGTCGAGGAGCACGGCTACCTGCTGGTACGGCTTGTGGAGGCGGCGTCATGACGGAACGGCTGGATGGAGGACGCCCGGACGGCGGGCGAGCGGGCGGCACTCGGCCGGACGGCGCTCGGCCGGACGGCGGGCGAGCGGACGGCGCTCGGCCGGACGGCGCTCGGCTGGACGGCGGGCGAGCGGACGGCGCTCGGCCGGACGGCGCTCGGCTGGACGGCGCGACCGCCGAGGTGGTGCGCAGCTACCTGCTCGCGGCGGCGGAGGAGATGCGGGCCACGCTGATCCGCACGTCGTTCAACCCGGTCATCTACGAGGTCCACGACTTCGGGATGTCGATGTACGACGCGGACCTGCGGCTGATCGCCGAGGCCACCGGCCTCACCTTCTTCCTCGGCGCCAACGACTTCTCACTGCGCAAGGGCGTGGAGTACGTGGGGCGGGAGAACCTGCGACCGGGTGATGTGGTGCTGCTGAACTACCCGTACTGGAACGCGGCGCATTCCTACGACGCGACGCTGTTCTGCCCGGTGTTCGCGGGTGCGGACCTGGTGGGTTTCCTGTGCGTGCGGGCTCACTGGATGGATCTGGGGGCGAAGGATCCGGGGTACGTGCTGGACTCCACGGACATGCATCAGGAGGGGATCATCTTTCCGGGGACGAAGGTGTTCTCGGGGGGTGTGCCGAATCGGGAGATCATCGAGTTGATCCGGTTCAACTCGCGGATGCCGGATCTGGTGATCGGTGATCTGAACGCGCAGGTCGCCGCGCTGCGCACCGGCGAGCGCCGGTTCCTGGAGATCCTGGAGAAGTTCGGCCGGCCGACCGTGGACGCCGCGGTCCGGCGGATGGTCGAGGACGGCGAGGCGCGCACCCGTGCCGCCCTCGCCGAGCTGCCGCAGGGCTCGTGGACGGCGGTCGACTGGCTGGACGACGACGGGATCACCGAGGACCCGGTGCGCATGCAGGTCACCGTCACCATCGCCGACGGCACCTTCACCGTCGACTTCGCCGGCTCCTCGCCCGCCACGCCCGGTCCCGTCAACATGCCGTTCGGCGCGACCATCGCGATCTGCAAGGTCGTCCTCAAGGCACTCACCTCGCCCGACGAGCCGTCCAACTTCGGCACGACCGTCCCCCTGGAGGTGCGGGCCGAGCCCGGGACGCTCTTCCACGCCGTCTACCCGCAGCCGACCTTCACCCTCTGGACCGGCATCGTCGCGGTCGAGCTCATCCTGAAGGCGCTGGCGCAGGGGATGCCGGACCGGCTGCCGGCCTCCTCGGGGGGTGACGTGCCGGGGTTCATGATGGTCGGGATCCATCCGGAGACCGGGCAGATGTTCGCGGTCAGCAACAACGACCCGGTCGGCTGGGGCGCCACCCCCTCCCACGACGGCATGAACGCCGCCACCCACGTCTCGGGCAGCACGGGACGCATCACCCCGATCGAGGTCCTGGAGGCCAGGACGGGGATGTTCTTCGAGCGGGTGGAGATGCGGGAGGACTCCGGGGGCGCGGGGCGGTTCCGGGGCGGGGTCGGGTTGCGGCGTGACATCCGTTTCGTCGTGCCGGGGGAGTTCCTGTCGGTGATCAAGAAGACGCGGTCGCGGCCGTGGGCGCTGGAGGGCGGGCTGGAGCCCGAGCCCAACCAGGTGGTGGTCTTTCCCGGTACCGAGCGCGAGCGGCGGGTGAGCACGAAGCGGACCCGGGTGGAGGCCGGTGACCGGGTCACGTTGCTGACGGCCGGGGGCGGCGGGCACGGCGATCCGCGCGAGCGCGATCCGGAGCTCGTCCGCCGCGACGTCGCCGAGGGCTACGTCTCACCCGAAGCCGCCCGCCGCGTCTACGGGATCGGGACGACCCGATGAACGGCCCGATGAACGACCCGATGAACGACGCGGCCAACTACGTGGTCCTCGTCAACTGCACCGTCACCGACGCCCGCGCCGGCGGTGTTCCCGGTGCGGTCCCGGGGAGCCGTACGGCGAAGGTCGCGGCCTCCGGCGGCGCGGGCGTGCCGCCGGAGGCCGGGGCGGCGGGCGGCGAGGGGCGGATCGCCGACGCGGCGGTGTGGATCCGGGGCGAGCGGATCGCGGCCGTGGGTCCCCGCGAGCGGATCCTGGAGCTGACGGGCGACGCCCACCCGATCGACCTCGACGGCGCGCACGTCACCCCCGGCCTGGTCAACATGCACACCCACCTGTCCCTGTCGCTCCCCGGGCAGGGAGGCGACAGCGTGAAGAACATGACGGCGCACGAGCTCGCCCTCTACATGGCCGACGGCGCCCGGCGCACCCTGCACTGCGGGGTCACCACGGTGCGGTGCGTGGCCGAGAAGGACCACGCCGACTTCGCGCTGCGCCGGGCGATCGAGTCGGGACGGGCGATCGGCCCGCGCATCTTCACCGCCGGTCGCGCCCTGGTCTGCACCGGCGGCCACGGGCACGAGGGGAGCGAGACCCTGGAGTGCGACGGCGCCGACGGGTTCCGGCGCGGGGTGCGCAGCCAGGTCAAGGCGGGCGCCGACCTCATCAAGATCATGATCTCGGGCGGGATCGCCGGGGAGTACGAGAGGATCGACACCCCGCAGCTGTTCTCCGACGAGATGGCGGCGGCGCTGCAGACCGCGCACGCCTGGGGCCGCAAGGTCACCGCGCACGCGGGTCCGGCGGCGGTGATCGCCGAGGCCGTCGAGCTGGGCCTCGACTGCGTGGAGCATGGCTACCAGCTCACCCCCGAGGTCGCGAAGAGGATGGCCGAACGCGGTACGTCCCTGGTGCCGACGCTGCTCGTCACCCGCTGCAAGGAGTTCTTCGACGAGCTCGGGGTGCCGGAGTGGATGCAGTGCCGCTCGCTCGGCGCCGGGCCCCGGCACCTGGAGAGCTACGCCATGGCCCTCGACGCGGGGGTGGACGTCCTGCTGGGCAGCGACATGCCGCCGTTCTGGGACTTCGAGGGGACCAACGCCTCGGTACGCGAGCTGGAGTGCATGTCCGAGGGCGGCCTCGGCCCGGCGGCGGCGCTCCACGCCGGCACGCTCGGCCCGATGCGCTGGCTCGGCGCCGACGCCGACCTCGGCACCGTCGAGGTCGGCAAGTACGCGGACCTCATCGCGATGGACGCGGACCCGCTCGCGGACACCTCGGCCTTCCGCGGGGTCCGCTGGGTGATGAAGGGCGGGCGGGTCGTCCGCGACGACCGGTCGGGATGGGAGAAACCCTGAGCACCGTTTTCCCGGGATCCGGGGATCGAGGACATCCCGGTGCGGCTCCGGCGGCTGACGCGCCCGGTGACCCAGCGTGAGAGGCGGCACTCCTGGGTGACGCTCCGTCATCTCGAAACCGGATGTCCGGAGAACCTTCCGTCCGCAAAGCGTGCGGCCGGAATCTTCGCGCGCCGCTAATTTCACCTCAGTTCAGTATGGGTGAACATAAGAGGGGAGAAGGAGATGACGTGACGAGTGAGCGCGCCGGAGGTCCGGCGATCGAGGTGCCGGCGTGACGGCCGCGAGGACGGGAGGCCCCGGCGACCTCCGTGACCCGGGCGGTGACCGGAGCCGTGGCCCGGACCGCGAGCCGGCCGGTGATCGGAGCCGTGACGCGGATCGCGAGCCGGCTGACGACCCGCGCCGCGACCTGGGCGGACATGACGGCTCCGGCGGTCCCGGCGGCTCCGGTGAGCGGGAGGCGCTGGCCGCCGACGCCGAGCACGCCGAGCACGCCAGGACCGCGGGAAAGCCGGTGTGCCGCCGCGCGGAGTTCCTCCTCCCGCCCGCCCCCGCCGCCTGCCGCTACCCCGAGGTCGCCTACTTCGCGGGCAACTCGCTCGGCCTCCAGCCCCGTGCCGCCCGCGCCGCGATCTCCGCCGAGCTGGACGACTGGGCCCTGCACGCGGTCGAGGGGCACCACCGGGCGGCACACCCCTGGCTGCCCTACCACGCCGAGCTGCGCGAGGACGCCGCCGCCCTGGTGGGCGCGTTCCCCGACGAGACCGTGGTGATGAACTCCCTCACGGTCAACCTGCACCTGATGATGGCGACCTTCTACCGCCCGGCGGGGGAGCGCACCCGCATCGTCATCGAGGACCACGCCTTCTCCTCCGACAGCTACGCGGTGCGCAGCCAGGCCGTGCACCACGGCCTCGACCCCGACGAGACGGTGGTCCGCCTGCGCCCCCGCGAGGGCGAGGACTGCCTGCGCACCGAGGACATCACGGACCACCTGGCCCGCGAGGGGCACCGGGTGGCGCTCGTGCTCCTCGGCGGGGTCAACTACCTGACCGGCGAGTTCCTCGACATCCCGGCCGTCACCGCCGCCGGGCACGCGGCCGGGTGCCGCGTCGGCTGGGACCTCGCGCACGCCGCCGGGAACGTGCCGCTCGCGCTGCACGACTGGGACGTGGACTTCGCGGCCTGGTGCTCGTACAAGTACCTCAACGCAGGTCCCGGCGCGATCGCCGGCTGCTTCGTGCACCGGCGCCACGTGACCGACCCGGAGCTGCCCCGGCTGGCCGGGTGGTGGAGCACCGAGCAGGCGACCCGCTTCGAGATGCGGCCCGAACTCGTCCCCGTCCCCACCGCCGACGCCTGGCAGATCTCCAACCCGCCGATCCTCGCCATGGCCCCGGTCCGGGTCTCGCTGCGGATGTTCGCCGAGACCGGGATGGCGGCGCTGCGGGAGCGGAGCCTGGCGCTCACCGGCTACCTGGAACGGCTGCTCACCGAGGTGGCCCGCGACCGCCCGCTGGAGATCGTCACGCCCGCCGACCCGGCCAGGCGCGGAGCCCAGCTCTCCCTCCGGGTGACCGGGGGCCTCGACGCCTCCGAGCTGGCCGCCCGGCTGCACGAGGTCCACGGCGTCCTCGCCGACGTGCGGCGCCCGGACGTCATCCGGTTCGCCCCCGTGCCCATGTACTCCACGTTCCACGACTGCTGGCGGGCGGCGGACGCGCTCGCCGGGGAGGTGAGACCGACATGAGTTCACCTGGCGAGGTCGCCGTGGTCGGCGCCGGGCTGGTCGGCTGCCTGACGGCCTGCTACCTGGCCCGCCGAGGCTACGAGGTCACCCTGTACGAGCGCAGGCCCGACCCGCGCGAGACCGCCCCCGAGCGCGGCCGCTCGATCAACCTGGCGATCTCCGAGCGGGGGATCGACGCGCTGCGCAGGATCGGCCTGGACGAGACCGTGCTGAAGGCCGCGCTGCCGATGCCCGGCCGGATGATGCACGCCCCCGACGGCACGCTCGGCTTCCAGCCGTACAGCGCCGGAGGGCGGCGGGCGATCAACTCCATCGGCCGCTCGGAGCTCAACCGGACCCTGCTGGACGCGGCCCTCGGCATGCCCGGGGTCCGCGCCCTCTTCGAGCACCGGCTGACCGGGCTCGACGTCGACTCCGGCCGGATGGACTTCGACACGCCCGGCGGACCCGTCACCCGCGCCGCCCCGGTCGTGCTCGCCGCCGACGGCGCCTACAGCGCGGTACGGGGACGGCTGCAGTTCCTGCCCGGCTTCGACTTCAGCCAGGAGTATCTCGACTACGGCTACAAGGAGCTGACGATCCCGGCGCGCGACGGCGGGTTCGCCCTCGACCCGGGCGCGCTGCACATCTGGCCGCGCGGCAAGGCCATGATGATCGCCCTGCCCAACCCGGACCGGTCCTTCACCTGCACGCTGTTCTGGCCCAAGTCGGGTCCGGGCAGCTTCGCGGAGCTGGACACCGCCGAGCGGTTCGAGGAGTTCTTCGCCGCCAACTACGCCGACGCCCGCGCCCTCATGCCCGACCTCGCCGGGGACTACGCCCACAACCCGATCGGGCACCTGGTCACCATGCGGGCCCGCCCCTGGCACGTGCGCGGCACCGCCGGAGCGGTGGTCGGCCTGCTCGGCGACGCGGCCCACGCCATCGTCCCCTTCTACGGCCAGGGCGCCAACTGCGGCTTCGAGGACTGCGTGGAGCTCGACCGCTGCCTGGAGGAGACCGGCGACGACTTCCCCCGGGCCCTCGCCATGTACGGGGCCCGCCGCAAGGAGCACGCCGACACCATCGCCGAGCTCGCGCTGGAGAACTTCGTCGAGATGCGCGACAAGGTCGCCTCCCGGTCGTTCCTGTTGCGCAAGCGCGTCGAGCACGGCCTGGAACGGCTGCTGCCCGGTTTCTACGTCTCCCGCTACGAGCTCGTGTCGTTCAGCACGGTGCCGTACGCCGAGATCCGGCGGCGCATCTCCCGCCGGCGCGCAGCGGTCGCCGCCGGGGCGCTCGGCGCGCTGGCCGCGGTCGCGCTGGCGGCCCGCGCCCTGCGCCGTCGCTGATCGCCCCGCGCCGCCGGTGACCGCCCCTGCTCCGTCATCGGCCGTCCCGCGCCGTCACCGACTCACCCTCACCGACTCACCCCGCGCCGCCGGGGCCGTCTTCGCCATCGGGCCGTCTCCGCCACCGGGACCGCCTCGGCCGCCCCGGCGGGTGGAGGTCAGAACAGGCGGGGGGTCACCACGGACACGACCGTGGTGACCCGGTCGGTGTCGTTGAACATGCTGTGCGGGACGGTCGACCTCAGGTGGACGCTGTCACCCGGGTGCAACCGGTGCTCGACGCCGTCGACCTCGTACAGGAGCTCGCCCTCCAGCACGAAGGCGAACTCCTCCCCGGCGTGGCCGTAGGAGTTCTCGCGCTTGCCGCCGGGCGCGATGTGCACCAGCAGCGGCTCGAGCACCAGGTTCGGGCCCCTGGCCGAGAGCATGCGGTAGGTCTGCTGGCCCGAGATGTACTCGGTGGCGGCCGTCGCCGAGCGGGTGAGCGTGAAGTGGCTCGGCAACTGGGAGACCGGGGCGTGCTCCTCCTCGGTCTCCTCGGGCGGCGCGTCGTTGAAGAACTCCGCCACGCTGCGGTCGAGAGCGGTGGCCACGCTGTTGAGCGCGGTCAGGCCGATGGAGGAGATACCCCTCTCGACCTGCGACAGAAACCCGATCGAGAGCCCGGAGTGCGTGGCGAGACCGCGTAGTGTCAGACCGCGCTCCTTGCGGAACTGCCGCATCCGGGCTCCGACGGCGTCGTGGCGGTCCAGCTCCTCACCGCTGCGACGCTCCGATGTGCCCACCTACGGCTCCCTCCGTCAAGCGGCGTGACCGCCTGTTCGCTCTAGCTAAACATATTTCATAACAAGAGTCGTCCTGCGTCAAAAAAGGAGTCGGAAATGGCAGACGGTGATGCCCGGCAGCTGTCCGGAGTGCCCTCGGCGCCCTGCGATCCGCCGGAGTTCCTGAGCGATGTCCCCGGTTCCTATCCGTGGCGGGTCCTCCATGAACGGCACCCCGCCCTGATCGAGAAGGTCCGTGCCGCCACGCCGTACGACATCCGGGTGAACCGGGCCCTCGACCTGCTGCTCGAGGAGATCGAGGGGGTCATCGAGCCGCTGGAGGGCTCCGCGCACGACCGCGACCTGTGGGAGAGCTGGGACCGGGGCCACATCGGGCGGCGGTGGGACGACGCGCCGTTCCTGTGGGCGGAGAGTTACTTCTACCGCAAGCTCCTGTCCGCGGTCGGCTACTTCGGACCCGGCGCGTGGCAGGGCGTCGACCCGTTCGAACCCTTCAAGCAGGCCGAGCTGTCCGGCGAGGCCGTCGACGAGGAGTTGCGCGAGCTCGACGCCCTGGCCGCCCTGCCCCCCGCCGAGCTGGCCGGGACGCTGACCCTGAGGGCACTGTGGGGCAACCGGGCCGACCTCGTGTTCCGGGTCGCGGCCGGCCCCGAGCTCGCCGGGCGCGAATCCGGGCTGGTGGCCGACGACAGCGCGCTCCTGTGGTCGCTGATCGACGGCGAGGGGGCCGGCGTTCCCGGTGTCTCCGGTGTCTCCGGTGTTCCCGCCGGTGTTCCCGGCGCCCTCGGTGTCTCCGTCGTCCCCGATGACGAGGCCCGCCGCGCGGCGGCCGGCCACGGGGGCGTCGCGCGGATCTGCCTCGTCGCCGACAACGCCGGGAGCGAGCTGCTGCCCGACCTCGTCCTGATCGACCACCTGCTGCACGCCCGGGGAACGGACGAGGTCGTCCTGCACGTCAAGCCGCTGCCGTACTACGTGTCCGACGCCACCCCGGCCGACGTCCTGGCCTGCCTGCGGCGCATGTCGGCCGCGGGCGGCGAGGCGGGAGAGGCCGCGGGACGGTTGCGGGCGGCGCTCGGGTCGGGGCGGCTGCTCGTCCGGGCGCACGCCTTCTCCTGCGCGCCCCTGCCCTACCGCGAGATGCCGGTCGGCATGCGGGAGGACTTCGCGTCCGCGTCACTGACGATCATGAAGGGTGACCTGAACTACCGCCGTCTGGTCGGCGACAGGGCCTGGCCGCACACCACGCCGTTCGCCGAGGCCACCGCGTACTTCCCCGGCCCGGTCGCGGCGCTGCGCACCCTGAAGTCGGAGGTCGCGGTCGGTCTGGACGGCGAGGTGGTCAAGGCCCTGGAGGCCACCGGCCGCCCCTGGCTGACCACCGGCGCCCACGGGCTCATCCAGGTGAGGCCGTGACCGCCGCGGCCGGCCGTCAGGTGAGGCCGTGAACGCCGCGGTCAGCCGCCGGACTGGGGGACGATCGGGCCCTCGCTCGCCTGGACGAGGACGAAGCCCTCTCCCTGGAACGCGAGCTGCAGGGCCTCGCCGCTGCCTCGCCCGATCAGCGCCCCCGCCTTCATCGTGCGGTTGACGCCCACGTGCAACCCCGCGCTCCAGCACACCGCGGACTGGCCGTCGGCGAAGGTCGGCGCCTGGGACGCGTCGAGGAGCACGGGGGCGCCGTGCGCGGTGACCGCCACCCAGCCGGTGCCCTTGAGCGTGGTGTTGAACAGGCCGCCGGCGGCGACGCCCGCGCCCTGGACGCGCTGGATGTCCCAGGTGAGCTGCGGGTCGAAGGCCAGCAGGTTGGTGCCGTTGACGGTGAGCGCCTCGTTCTCCAGGTAGAACAGGTGCACGTCGGTGGCGTTGTCGGCGAAGAAGATCACGCCCTGCCCGCGGACCCGCATCAGCGGCGCGCCCTCCCCGCTGACCATCTTCTTCAGGAAGCGGCCGACGCTCCCCGCGCCCTCGTAGTCGAAGTCCATCTGCCCCTGGAAGGCGACCATCGCCCCCTGCCGGGCCAGCACCTCCCCGCCCAGCCGCACCCGCAGCATCTTGGCGTTCTGCAGGGCGAAATGGTCGGGAAGCCGGTCCTGGTCAAGGTTTCCGAAGAATGAGCTACGCACGGGGGATGCCTCTCAGCGTCGGGGACGTCACACGGTGGGCGCCGCATGGTGAATGACGAATCCGGCCGCGGGGGAGTTCCCGCCCGCCGTTCCGGGGTGCCCTCAGTGACTGCGCTTGAGCATCGCGTCCGCGAGCGCGTCGGCGGCCTCGCCGAGCCGGCGGCCCACCGCGTCGAGCCGCGACAGCAGCTCGCGCCTGCGCAGGGTGTCCATGTCCAGCGGCCCGGCGAACAACTCGGCCAGCCGGGCCTGGTAGAGCTGGCGGACGCGGCTGCACGCCTTGCGCGTGGCCAGCACGGCCACGGTGACCGAGGCCGGGGCGTCGATCACCTTCAGCACGGCGCCCTCCAGCTCGTCGAGGCCGTCGATCACCGCCTGCAGCGGTTCGGCCGCGAACCGCAGGTCCTCCGGCCCGAACAGGTCGATCTCGCGCACGTGGTCGCGCAACTGGTCCAGCACGTCGTCGATCGAGCGGGAGAGCCTGAACAGGTCCTCCCTGTCGATCGGGGTCGCCAGCACCCGTCGCAGGAGCCGTACCAGCTCTGCCCGGGCCTCGTCCCCCTCGTGCTCCACCTCGGCCATCCGGGCACGCGCCGCCGACCGCTCGACCTCGCCGGACGCGACCGAGCGGGCCAGCTCGGCCCCCGCCCGCGCGATGGCGACCTGGTCCCGTACCAGCCCGACGATCCGCCGCCCCGACCGGCCGCGCAGGTCGTCCCAGGCGCGCGCGAACCTCCGGGCCCGGCCCTTGGCGCGTTTCACATCAGTCTCAGCGCGAGACCGCCGAGACAGCCCACCGCCATCGACGACGGCAGCGTGACCAGCCACGCCGTACCCACGTTCACGACACCCTGCCATCGCACTCTCCTCGCTCCCTCGCTCGTCGCGGCGCCGACCACCCCCGCGGTGATCGACTGGGTCATGCTCACCGGGCTTCCCAGGGCCGAGCTGCCGAGGACGGCGCCGGTGGCCGCGGTCTCGGCGGAGACGATGTGCAGCGGGCGGGTGATGACCACCCCGCGGCCCAGCCGGCCTCCGACGCGGCTCAGGCTCGCCAGGGCGCCGACGAGGAAGAGCGTCACCAGGGCGGCCATCCACACCGGCGGGACCTCGACGGGCCCCACCCCGCCGAGCCCGTCGCGGCTCACCCCGATCGCCACGCTCACCACCGCGATCATCTTCTGGCCGTCGTTCACCGCGTACGCCACGCACTGGGCCGAGTAGGCGAGCAGGTGGGTGGTGAACACCAGCCGCGGCATGCGGCGGCAGGACGGCACGCGGTGCGACACGGCCCCCAGCAGGTAGCCCAGGGCCAGCCCGGCCAGGGGCGCGCCGGCCCCGATCGCCAGGACGGTGCCCAGGTCCCGCCACGACACGGGGAGCCCGGCGCCGAGTCCCGCGCCGCTGATGCCGCCGATCACCGCGAGGGTCAGGCTGGTCGGCAGGCCCCTGCCGGTCAGCACCGCGACCACCGCCACCGCGATCACCACTCCCACCAGGAACGCCGCCGCGCCACCGCTCGTCCCGAGCCCGGCCAGCCGCTCGGTGAACGTGCGCGCGACCGCGACCCCCAGCAGGTACGGGACGGCGAAGAGCACGGACACCAGGAGCACGGCGACCGCCCAGCCGGGGGAGCGGGGGAACCTGAGCCCGAGGCCGATGATGGTGGCGCCGTCGTTGGCCCCGCTGGCCAGCACGAAGAGGATCGCCACGACGGCGAACGCCAGGGTCCATCCCATCAGCGGGAGGACCGCCGGTCGTGCCCCGCGCCCCCGCGGCACTCGCGCGCCGGGTGGCTCGCCGTCACGCCTCCCCCTCGCCCCGGGCGGCGCGGGCGGCGTGGATGGTGTGGGCGTACGAGGCGCGGGCGCACGGGACACCGGTGTCGCGGAGGCGACGGCCGGTCGGTCCTCGGAGACGGCGCAGGGGGCCGGGAAAGCGCCTGTGACCACGGCTCGGGGAGCTCACACGCATTTATGACCCTTCATTTGGAAAGCTTCAGTTTTAGGTTAACAGAAGGTAAACAATCGGGGAATTGCCACTGACGTACAGATGACATCCCGTGTTCGCCGTCGCGTGGCCGATCGGGAGCGCCGATCGGAAGCGACGGGCGGGGCGCGCGGGGGCGGGCCTCGCCGCGAGCGGCCGGGAGGGAGGTTGTTACGATCGGCCGGTGCCCGACCGGGGAGGTGGAGGGTGGGCGAGCGCCCGTACGTGCTGCTGAGCTGCGCGATGTCCGTCGACGGATACATCGACGACGGCACGCCGCACCGGCTCCTGCTCTCCAACGACGAGGACTTCGACCGGGTCGACGCGGTCCGCGCCACCTGCGACGCGATCCTGGTCGGGGCGGGCACCGTCCGCCGCGACGACCCCCGGCTCCTGGTCAGGTCACCGGAGCGCGGGCGGGAGCGGGCCGCGCGCGGCCTGCCGCCGTCTCCGGCGAAGGTGACGCTGACCGCCACCGGGGACCTCGACCCGAACGCCGCCTTCTTCACCGCCGGTGACGCGGAGAAGATCGTGTACGCCGCGCCGGCGGCCGTGGCGAAGCTCGCCGGCCGTCTCGGCGGGGCCGCCGAGGTGGTCGACGCCGGCGCCCCGGGTGAGGGCGGCGACGGCGGCGGTACGGTCGATCTCGGCCGCGTCCTGTCGGACCTGCACGGGCGGGGAGTGCGCCGCCTGATGGTCGAGGGCGGCACCTCCGTCCACACGCGATTCCTGCGGGAGGACCTCGTGGACGAGCTCCACCTCGTCGTCGCCCCGTTCTTCGTCGGCGACCCCGCCGCCCCGCGTTTCGTGCTGGACGGGGACTTTCCCCGCGACCGCCGCCGCAGGATGGACCTGGCGGAGGTCCGCAAGATGGGCGACGTCACCCTCCTGCGCTACAGGCTGGCCTGACATGCCGTTCACGGGGGAGGCCGGGATGAGCGACCACGACTGGCTGGAGCTGGCGTGCGACCTGGCGAGGTCGTGCCCGCCCTCGGAGACGGCCTTCTCGGTCGGCGCCGTGGTCGTCTCCGCCGACGGCGAGGAGATCTCCCGGGGCTACTCGCGGGAGGGCGGCGATCCCCACGTCCACGCGGAGGAGTCGGCGCTCGGCAAGATCTCCCCGGGCGACCCCCGGCTGGCCGGTGCCACGGTCTACAGCAGCCTGGAGCCGTGCAGCGCGCGCAGGTCGCGCCCCAGGACCTGCACCCGCCTGATCCTGGACGGCGGCGTCCGGCGCGTGGTGATGGCCTGGCGCGAGCCGCTGGTCTTCGTCGACTGCCACGGGGCCGAGGAACTCGCGGCGGCCGGGGTGACCGTGGTGGAGATTCCCGACCTGGCGGGCCGTGCCCGCGAACCCAACGTCCACCTCCTCCCCGGCTGACCGGCTCCCGGGCGTCCCGTCCCGCACGGACCCTCGATCCCGTACGGACCTTCGATCCCGTACCGGCCTCCGAGCCCTGGCTTCCCGGCCGTCCGGTCATCGGGGCCGTCCGGATCATCTCCGCCGTCCGGTCGTCAGAGAGCGCGCGGTTCCGTTCGGGAGCGATCTGTCCCTTTAGTGGGTCATTTTCCGTTTGAGAACGATATGTTCCGTGAGGGCTTCGGGTCCCGTTCAGGGCGCTCTGTCCCGCGGGGCGGTTCACCGTCGCGGTGAACCGCCCCGCTACCCGGCCGAGGAGCCAAATAATCCTGGGAACGATTACTTATAGTGATAAAAGTAATCGCATAACCCTCTCAACTGCGCTTATATACGATTTTTCGGTTTGTGTGGCCGCTCCGCTCGGTAGTCATTAGATATCGAACGAGAGGCCGAGCACCATGAGATTTCTCGGGAAAAACGCGATATTTCATGATCCGTCGGCCGCCCTCGTGGTCCACGGGGAGACCACCGCCGTGGCCCGCCGCGGGGGGCGGTGATGACCGGCACCGTTCTCGTCGCCCGCACGGACAACGCGGGTGACGTCCTGCTGGCGGGTCCCGCGATCCGCGCGGTGGCCGCGAGCGCGCGGGAGGTCGTGCTGCTGACCGGGCCGTACGGCCGGGCCGCCGCCGAGCTGCTGCCCGGGGTGTCGCGGGTGGTGGAGTGGCGTACGCCGTGGATCGACCCCGCCGCGCCGCCCATGACGGGCCCGCACGTGCTGAGGCTGCTGCGGATCGTCCGGGACGTGGCCCCCGAGCAGGCACTGATCCTCACCTCGCACCACCAGTCGCCGTTGCCGCTGGCTCTGCTGTTCAGGCTCGCGGGTGCGTTGAGGATCGCCGCGATCTCCGCCGACTACCCGGGCTCGCTGCTCGACGTGCGATACGTCGTCGACGAGGACGTGGACGTTCCGGAGCCCGAGCGCATGCTCGGGCTGGCCGGTGCCGCGGGGTTCGAACTCCCCAAGGGAGACCCGGGCAACCTCGCCGTACGACGCCCGCTGCCCGACGTCGGCCACCTCACCGGGCCGTCCGGCTACGTGGTCCTGCACCCCGGGGTGTCGGCCCCGGCCAGGGCGTGGCCGGAGGAGAACTGGTCACGCGCGGTCCACGACCTGGTCCGCTCGGGCCGCAGGGTCGTCGTTACCGGTGGCCAGGACGAGCGGGCGCTCACCGCGCGGATCGCCTCCGGCGTCGGGCAGCACGGCCTGTCGCCCGGCCCTCTCTTCGCGGGGGGCTGGATGGGCGGTGGTCCCGTCCGCCTGCGCGGCTGGGAGGAGGCCGACGAGCCCGCCTTCACCGAGGGCTGGGTCGACGGGCAGTCCGCCGCGACGGGCGGCCGGGGCCCGTACGACCCCTCGGCCCCACGCGGCGCGCGGCCGGGCGGGTACCCGGGAAGGTCTGTCGTCGACCTGGGCGGCAGGACGACCTTTCCCGAGCTCGCCGCGGTGCTCGGGGGAGCGTGCGCGGTGGTCGTCGCCGACGCCGGTCCCGCGCACCTCGCGGCCGCGGTCGGCACGCCGGTCGTCAGCCTGTTCGCCCCCGTGGTCCCCGCCGGGCGCTGGGCGCCGTACGGGGTGCCGACCGTGGTCCTCGGCGACCAGCGGGCTCCCTGCAGGGCGACCCGGGCCGGCGAATGCCCGGTTCCCGGTCACCCGTGCCTGTCGTCGGTGCCGAGCACGCGGGTCGTCGAGGCGGTCGACCACCTGACGTTCGTGAAAGAGGCCGTCACATGAGGAGCGCCCCGGCGTTCGCGAAAGAGGCGGTCACATGAGAGTCCCCCCGGTGCCGGAGCGCGCGAGTCCTCTTGAGACCGACACCGACACCGAGGCCGGAGGGCGGGACGTCGATGTCGCGGGATCCGCGGAGGACCGGCCGCTCATGGTGGTGCTGCGCGGGCTGGGGCTGGGAGACCTGCTCACCGCGGTCCCGGCGTTGCGCGCCCTGCGGCGCTCCCATCCCGGCCACCGGATCGTGCTGGCCGCACCCTCCGTGCTGGCGCCCCTGGTGCCGCTGATCGGCGGGGTGGACGAGGTGTGCGACGTGTCGGGACCCGGTCACGTACCGCCGCTCGGCTGTCGCGTCGACGTCGCCGTCAACCTGCACGGGGGAGGCCCGCACGGCATCGCCGCGCTCCACCGCACCGGCCCGGCGCGGCTGCTCACCCACACGCACCCGGCCTTCCCCGACGCGTACGGACCGGACTGGCCGGACGACGTGCACGAGGTGCGGCGCTGGTGCGACCTGCTCGGCTGGTACGGCATCGAGGCCGATCCCGCCGATCTGGAACTGGAGCGCCCCCGGCTCGGTGACGAGGGGTCGCGGCCGGTCGTCGTCCACCCGGGAGCCGCGTACCCGGCCAGGCGCTGGCCGCCGGAGCGGTTCGCGCTCGTGGCCGCGGAACTGCGGGACAACGGGCACGAGGTCGTGATCACCGGGAGCGAGAAGGAGCGGGGCCTCGCCGAGCGGGTGGCGCTGCTCGCCGGGTTGCCGTCCACGTCCGTGCTCGCCGGGCGCACCGGGCCGCTCGAACTGGCCGGGCTGATGGCGAGGGCCCGGCTGCTGATCTGCGGGGACACCGGGGTGGCCCATCTGGCGGCGGCCTTCGTCACTCCCTCCGTGGTGCTGTTCGGGCCTGTCTCGCCCGCCCGGTGGGGGCCTCCGAAGACGGGACCGCACACCGTCCTGTGGGCCGGAGGTCTCGGCGACCCCTACGGGTACCAGCCCGATCCGGGGTTGCTGGAGATCGGTGTCTGGGATGTCCTGGATGCCGTGGCGCGGTTGACGGAGGTGGGTGTGCGGTGAACGGGCGGCGGGTCGTGGTGACCGGTGGGGCCGGGTTCGTGGGGTCCCATCTGTGCGAGCGTCTGGTGGCCGAGGGGGCGGAGGTGGTCTGCCTGGACAACTTCCTGACCGGTTCGCCGCGTAACGTCGAGCATCTGGTGGGGTTGCCGGCCTTCCGGCTGGTGGAGTGTGACGTGACCGGTTTCGTGCATGTGCCGGGGGCGGTGGACCTGGTTTTGCACTTCGCCTCGGCGGCCTCGCCGGTGGACTACCTGCGTCATCCGATCGAGACGTTGAAGGCGGGCAGCCTGGGCACGTTGCACGTTCTGGGGCTGGCCAGGCAGAAGGAGGCCCGGCTGGTGCTGGCCTCCACCAGCGAGGTCTACGGGGATCCGCTGGAGCATCCGCAGCGCGAGAGCTACTGGGGCAACGTCAACCCGGTCGGGCCGCGCAGTGTCTACGACGAGGCCAAGCGGTTCGCCGAGGCCCTGACCACCGCGTACCGCACCTGTCACGGCACCGACACCGCGATCGTGCGGATCTTCAACACCTACGGGCCCAGGATGCGGCCCTACGACGGCCGGGCCATTCCCACCTTCGTGCGTCAGGCGCTGCGCGGTGAGCCGATCACGGTGGCCGGCGACGGCGGGCAGACCAGGTCGGTGTGCTACGTCGACGACACCGTGGAGGGGATCGTGGCCCTGGCCCGCGGTGAGCTCACCGGCCCGGTCAACATCGGCAACCCCACCGAGCTGACCGTGCTGGCCCTGGCCGAGACGGTCCGCCACCTGACCGGCTCGGGATCACCGATCCGTTTCGTCGGCCGCCCCGACGACGACCCCGAGATCCGCCGCCCCGACATCTCCCTGGCCGCCTCCGCACTGGGCTGGCGACCGAAGATCGATGTCATCGAGGGGTTGCGCCGTACCATCACCTGGTTCACCCGGGAGCTCAGCGAGTCACAGGAGCTGATCCCCCGCTGAGAGTCCCCCTCCCCGCCGTACGCGGACCTTCCGCTCACGGGCGTACGTGGAGCGACGGTCAGGCGTGACCGTGACCGTGACCGTGGGCGTCGGCGCGGACGAGGCGCAGGAAGGCCTTGAGGCCGGTGATGACCTCGTGGTTGTCGGTGAGGCCGTCCACCGTGTCCTCGAAACGCCGGGCGAGACCGGTGATCCGCCGTTCCAGGGCCTCGTCGCCGTTCCGCAGGTCGGCGCCGAGCGTCTCGGTGACGCCCCGGAGCCGCTCGGCCGACTGGGTCAGCGCGGTCACCTCGGCGGCCAGGCCGTCCACCCGGGCGACAAGGGAGACGATGTCCTCGCGAGGGTGGCGAGCCTCGCTCATCAGCGTGGTGACCCGCTCGCGAAGGTGGGACAGGTAGGCTCCCGCCGGGCGGAAACCGGTGCTCAGCAGGTAGAACCCGGCGAAGTAGTAACCCACCGAGGCGCCGGAGAAGTAGGTGATGACCGCCAGGAGCGCCGCCGAGACGACGTGGCCGCCGATGGCGAACCGGCGCATCCGCCGGGCGATCTCCAGAGCCTCGGCCTCGTGCCCCTCGGGCACCTCGATGCCGCGCTCTCTCGACACGTGGATCTCGTGGACCACCTGGCGTGCCCCGAAGTAGAGGTTCCACGGCAGGGTGAGGAGCACGATCAGCCAGATGAGGCTGATCGCGCCGAGCCCGAGCGACAGGAACGTGGAGAGCGGGACGTGGGCGTACACGAGCAGCCACGCCGCGACCACCGTGGCGACGAGCCCGACCAGGAAAATCCACCATTTCATGATCTGAGCATTTCGAAGACCGAGAAGGTCGGGGAGGGCGCGGGCACTCAGCCATCCCTGAGCGTTCCTACTCAGACGAGTTCCGGTTCCGCGAGTCCCGCGGTTGCTCGAATCCGCCCCGGGTTCACCTGTCCCGCGATCCAGGCGCTCTGCATCCCACGCGTCCACGCTGCACGGTCCACGCGTTCCGCGTTTCACACTTCCGTGGCTCACGCGTTCCATGGTCCGTGCGACCCACGGGTTCCATGCCGTTCATGCCGTTCATGTCCCGTCGGCGACAGTCGGTCCCGGATCTGGACGGAGCTCCAGGGATCTAGACGGAGCTCCAGACGACCTCACCGTCCACCCTGTCGCCGGTCGGCACCAGGCCCGCGCGGCGGGCCACCGCCGACGAGGCGGAGTGGTCGGGATGGATGGTGGCGACGATGGTGGCCGTGCCGTGCTCCCTGAGCCACGCGACGAGTGCGACCGCGGCCTCCCCGGCGATGCCGCGGCCCTGCCAGGGGGTCCCCACGACCCAGGCCACGGCCGCGCGGTCACGGGTGACGGTCGCCTGGACGTAACCGACCAGCCGGTTCGAGCCGCCGTCCGAGCCGTCGACAGGTCGGTTCGAGTCGTTGTCCGAGTAGCCGTCCGAGCCGTCGAGGCGGATCACCCAGTTGAGCCACGACTCGTCCCGGCCGGGCGGCGGGGAGGCGACCAGGCGGGTGTAGCGGTCGCGGAGCTGCTCGGGGGTCTCGGGCGCACCGCCGATGAAGGCGTGCAGGGCCGGATCGCCGAGCACCTCGGCCATCTCGGGCGCGTGGTGCACCGCCAGCGGCTCCAACGTGAGCCGGGCGGTTCTTACGGGTTCGGCGTTCATGGTCGAACGAGTGTCCCACGAGCGCCGCTCGCCCGCCGTTCGCTCACCGGCGCGGTCGAAGGGTGCGAACGGGTAAGGACCGGTCAGGCAGCGGGGGGAGGGTATGGACCAGTCATGCGGCGGGAAAGGGAACGGATCGGTCAGATAGCGGGGACGGCCATGGATCGGTCAGGCAGCGGGGGAGAGTACGGACCAGTCAGGCGGCAGGAAAGGGAACGGGTCGGTCAGATGGCGGGGACGGGCATGGAACGGTCAGGCAGCGGGAAAAGATACGGATCGGTCAGGCGGTGGGGAGGGACACGGACCGGTCGACGCTGCCGGGGGCGAGCACGTGCTCGATGACCATGACGGCGGCGCCGATCACGCCCGCGCGGTCGCCCAGCTCGCTGGCGGTGATCGTCAGGTGCTGGGTGGCGAGGGGCAGCGACCGGCTGTAGATGACCTCGCGGAGACCGGCGAGCACCTGCTCTCCGGCCTCGGAGATGTCGCCGCCGACGACTATCACCGAGGGGTTGAAGAAGTTGACGATCGAGGCGAGCACATCGCCGACCTCGCGGCCCGCCTGCCGGATGAGCTGGACGGCGTGGGTGTTGCCGCCGCGTACGAGGCGGACCACGTCGCGGCTGTCCTCGGCCCGCACCCCGTCCGCGGAAAGCTTGGCGGCCATGGCGGCGCCACTGGCGACGGCCTCCAGGCAGCCGACGTTGCCGCAGCGGCAGACGGTGTCCAGGGCCGAGGCCACCCGGATGTGCCCGATGTCGCCGGCCGCGCCCTGCGCGCCCCGGTGCAGGCGGCGGTCGCTGATGATGCCGCAGCCGATGCCGGTGCCGATCTTGACGAAGATGAGGTGGTCGGCCTCGGGGCGGGCGGCCCAGTGCTCGCCCAGCGCCATGATGTTCACGTCGTTGTCGACGAGGACGGGGGCGCCGAGGCGCGAGCCGAGCCACTCGGGGACGGGGAAACCGTCCCAGCCGGGCATTATCGGGGGATTGACCGGTCGTCCCGAGCTGTGCTCGACCGGGCCGGGCAGGCCGACGCCGATGCCGCAGATCTCGTCCGTGCGGTGGCCGGTCTCGGCGAGCATCTCCTCGAAGGTGCGCTGGAGCCAGCCGAGGGTCTCCTCGGGGCCGCGGTCGATCGGCACCTCGGCCGCGCGCTCGGCGAGGACCGTGGTGCCGAGGTCGGTGACCGCCACCCGGGCGTGGGTGGCGCCGAGGTCGGCGGAGAGGACGACGCGGGCGGTGCGGTTGAACGTGAAGGCGATGGCCGGGCGGCCCCCCGAGGAGATGGCCTCCTCGGTCGGGATTATCCACTGCTGGCTCAGCAGCGCGTCGAGACGCTGGGCCAGGGTGGATCTGGCCAGCCCGGTGAGCTGGACCAACTCGGCCCTCGTCCTGGCCTGACCGTCGCGCAGGATGTTCAGAAGCGCCCCCGCGCCGGCGATCGAACCGTTCGCTTCGCTAAGCATGCGCACAGTCAACACTCCTTGTTTCCACCGAGTCAAAGCAACTTAGGTCCTCCACCTGCCTCATTATGCCAAATGGTGACATGCTTTTGCTTGACCATCGGCATAAGAGCGCTTTAGCATCCGGGAACATGGAGGAAATCGGGCCGTTACCGACGAATCAATTACCATCCGGTGCCGTCGAAACCGGCTTTTCGGATGTGTTAGCCCTAACCTTGAGACCGCTGACAAGCTTTCCCGCCCCCGGACCGCACGCCGGGACGGTCACCCCATGATCCTGAGGATGCGTGGCATCGCCAAGAGTTTTCTCGGGGTTCGCGTACTGAGCGGGGTCGATCTGGACGTCGCCGCCGGAGAGGTGCACGCGGTCGTCGGGGAGAACGGTGCCGGCAAGTCCACGCTGATGAAGGTTCTCGCCGGAGTGCACGCCCCGGACGAGGGCACCGTCGAGATCGACGGCGCCCAGGTCTCCTTCGCCCACCCGGTCGAGGCCCAGCGCGCCGGGGTCGCGATCATCTACCAGGAGTTCAACCTGCTGCCCGAGCGCAGCGTCGCCGAGAACGTCTTCCTGGGCCGCGAGCCCGTCCGGCGGGGGCTGGTCGACAGGGAGGCGATGGAGAGCGCCACCACCCGGCTGCTCCAGGAACTCGGCGAGACCTCCTTCACCTCCCGCGACCTGGTCCGCCATCTCTCCATCGCCCAGCAGCAGGTCGTGGAGATCGTCAAGGCGCTCTCCCAGGACGCCCGGATCATCGTGATGGACGAGCCCACCGCGGCGCTGGCCGAACACGAGGTGGAACTGCTCTACCGGCTGGTGGCCCGCCTGCGGGAGCGGGAGATCGCCGTCCTCTACATCTCCCACCGCCTGCGAGAGGTCTTCGACCTGTCCACCCGGGTGACGGTGCTGAAGGACGGCGCGCTGGTCAGGACCGCCGACACCGCCGGGATCACCTCCGACGAGCTGGTCAGGCTGATGGTCGGCCGCGACCTCGGCACCTACTTCCCCGCCAGGGGCGCGGAGCCGGGCGAGGTACGGCTCAGCGTGCGCGGCGGCGGCAACGCCGTGCTCGACGGGATCGACCTCGAACTGCGTGAACGCGAGATCCTCGGGGTGGCCGGCCTGCAGGGGTCGGGCCGCACCGAGCTGGCCAAGGCCCTCTTCGGCGCCGAGCCGTTCACGCGCGGCACGATGAGCCCGCTGCGGCCGGTGTCGGTACGGCAGGCCGTGGCCGCCGGGATCGGCCTGGTGAACGAGGACCGCAAGGCCGAGGGGCTCGCGCTGCGCCAGTCCGTACGGGACAACGCCCTGCTGGTCTCCCGCTCGGTGCGCAGGATCGGCGGCGGAGACCGGATCGGCGGGACCGGCGGGACCGGCGTCCTCGAACTCCTGGAGGCGGTACGGCTCCATCCACCCCGCCCCGACCAGGAGGTCCGCTACCTGTCGGGCGGCAACCAGCAGAAGGTCGTGCTGGCCAAGTGGATGACCGTGGCGCCGAAGGTACTGATCTTCGACGAGCCCACGCGCGGGGTCGACGTGGGAGCCAAGGCCGCCATTCACGACCTGATGCGCGGCCTGGCGGAGGACGGCATGGCGATCATGATGATCTCGTCCGAGCTTCCCGAGCTGATCGGCATGAGCGACCGCGTCATGGTGATGCGCGACGGCCGCGTCGCCGGCGCGCTCCCGGCGGGCTCCTCCGAGGAGGCGGTCATGCGCCTCGCCGCCGGTGAGGTGACGGCATGACCGGCCGGATCACGCCCGCGGCGGCGACCGGCACCGCCGGTCCCGCCGCCCCCGTCCCGCCGGAAGGCGGCGGACGGCGCGCCCTGGCGGGCCGCATCGGCTCGACCCAGGTCATCTACCTGGCCCTGGTCGGGGTGATGCTCGTCGGGTGGGTGCTGGTGGCCTTCGACGGGGGGAACTTCCTCACGCTGGAGACCGTCGTCGGCATCCAGCAGCGCTCGGCCGCGCTGGGCATCGTCGCGGTGGGACAGACGCTGGCGATCCTGGTCGGGTCGCTGGACCTGTCGGTCGCGTACCTGATCAGCCTCACCTCGCTCGTCGCGGCCGAGATCATGGCCGGGCAGGACGGCGGGATCGTCCCCGGCGTCGCGGCGGTGCTCGCGGTGAGCGCGCTGATCGGGCTGGTCAACGGGCTGGTCATCACCCGGCTGCACGTCCACGCCTTCATCGCGACCCTCGGCACGGCGCTGATCGTCAAGGGGATCGTGGACCACCTCTACGACGGGCCCGCGGGCAGCGTGCCCGAGTCCTTCCAGCGGCTCGGCTACGACAGGATCGGGCCGGTCCCGGTCTCGGCGCTGCTCTGGGCCGCCGTCGCGGTCGCCGTCTGGTTCCTGCTGCGCCGCACGAGGCTCGGGTACCGGATCTACGCGGTCGGCGGGGACGAGGAGGTGGCCCGGCTGTCCGGGGTCCGGACCGGCAGGATCGTCGTCGCCGCGCACGTCCTGTGCTCGGTCTGCGCGGGCGTCGCCGGGTTGCTGCTGGCGAGCCGGCTCGGCGCGGGCGCGCCCACGGTCGGCACCGACGGCGGCTACGACCTGGAGTCGATCGCCGCGGTGGTCCTCGGCGGCACGGCCCTGGCCGGAGGCAGGGGCGGGGTCGTCGGGACGGTCGGCGGGGTGCTGCTGCTCGCCGTGCTCGACAGCGTCTTCAACCAGCTGGAGGTCAACGCGTTCTTCAAGGACGTGGTCCGCGGCGTGGTCATCGTCGCCGCCGTGGCCGTCTACGCCCGCCGTACCGCCCGGAGGCGATCCCGATGAGAGCCCTCAGGTCCATGGGGCCGATCCTGGCCGTGCTCGCGGTGCTGCTGGTGCTGATCGCGATGGTCAACCCGTTCTTCCTGGAGCCCGCCGGGTTCCTCGCCTTCCTCAAGCGGGCCGCGCCGCTGGTCATCCTGGCGGCCGGGCAGTACTTCGTGATCGTCTCCGGGGAGTTCGACCTGTCGGTCGGGTCGCTGGTCACCGTGCAGGTCGTGGTGGCCGCCCGGCTGATCGACGGTCAGGAGCAGGCGACCTGGCCGGTACTGGCCCTGCTGATCGTGATCGGGCTGCTGGTCGGGCTGGCCAACGGGGTCATCACCACCGGGCTGCGGGTGCCGTCGTTCATCACCACGCTCGGCATGATGCTCGTGCTGTCCGGCGCCGTGTTCCTGTGGACCGGCGGCGCCCCGCGCGGCGCGCTGTCGGAGACGTTCAGGATGTTCGGCCGCAAGGACCTCGGCCCGGTGCCCTGGTCGGTGCTCATCCTCGTCGCCGCGGGCGCCACGGCGATCCTCCTCATGCGCTCCGACTTCGGCAAGCGGCTCATCGCCACCGGCGACAACGAGCGCGCGGCCGGACTGTCCGGGGTCCGGGTCAACCGGACCCGGATCGCCGCCTTCGTCCTCTCCGGCCTGGCCGCGGCCGTCGCGGGCATCCTGCTCGGCGGCTTCGCCGGGGTCTCGGCCCAGGTCGGACAGGGCCTGGAGTTCTCCGCCATCACGGCCGTCGTCCTCGGCGGCGTGGCGCTCGGCGGCGGGCGAGGCTCCGTGATCGCCGCGATGGCCGGCGCCTTCACCCTCGAGGCGCTGTTCACCCTGCTCAACCTGTACGGGATCTCGGGGGCCCTGGAGTTCGCCGTCCAGGGCGTGATCATCATCGCCGCGGTCGCGGCGAGCGCCGTACGGCTTCCGTTCAGGCGCGCAGTACGCGTCTGAACGCACCCCCAGAAAAAAAGAAGGAGACCTTCATTGAACAGGCCTATATCGGTGCTCGTCGCGGGTGTCTCCGCGATGTTGCTCGCCGCGGGATGTGCCAGCGACAAGCCGGTGACCTCCAGTGCCGCCCCCGAGACGTCCGCGGCGGCCTCGTCCGCCGCCACGGCCGCCGCGTCCCCCAACACCGGCGAGCAGTCGAAGTTCTTCGTCCAGGCCGACTACGACGCCCAGCTGGCCATGCGGACCCAGACCGCCGAGGGGCCCGCGGACAAGCCGTGGGAGCAGGCCATCGCCCCGGAGATGGTGGACACGGCCAAGTACAAGAAGGACGGGCCCTACAACCTGTGCTTCTCCAACGCCGCCGTGAACAACCCGTGGCGGCAGGTGGGCTGGAAGACCATGCAGGCCGAGGTGGCGCTGCACAAGGAGATCAAGAAGTTCACCGCCCTCGACGCGGAGGGCAAGGACGACAAGCAGATCTCCGACATCGCCGAGCTGGTCGGCAAGGGCTGTGACGCGCTGATCGTCTCGCCCAACACCACCGCCACCTTGACCCCGGCCGTCGAAGGCGCCTGCCCCAAGGTCCCGGTGATCGTCTTCGACCGCGGCGTCGACACCGACTGCCCGGTGACGTTCATCAACCCCATCGGCGGCTACGCCTTCGGCGCCGACGGCGCCGAGTTCCTGGTGGAGAAGGTGCCCGCCGGCGGCAAGGTCCTCGCGTTGCGGATCCTGCCGGGCGTCGACGTGCTGGAGACCCGCTGGTCGGCGGCGAAGGTCACCTTCGACAAGAGCCAGCTCGACGTGGTCGGGGTGGAGTTCACCGACGGCGACGCCGCCAAGACCAAGAGCATCGTGAGCGACTACATCCAGCGGCACGGCAAGATCGACGGGGTGTGGATGGACGCGGGCGCCACCGCCGTGGCGGCCGTCGAGGCGTTCGAGGACGCCGGTGTCCCGGTGCCGGCGATCGTCGGCGAGGACCAGCAGGACTTCCTGCAGAAGTGGAAGAGCGGCAACCTCACGGCCGTCGCGCCGACCTACCCCACCTACCAGTGGCGCACCCCGATCATCGCCGCCCTGAAGATCCTCAAGGGCGAGGAGGTGCCCAAGACCTGGAAGCTGCCCCAGCCCAAGATCACTTCCGAGAACCTGGACAGCTACCTGCAGCCCAACATGCCGCCGCTGCACTACGCGCTGTGCGGTTGCGAGAAGCTGCCGGACTTCCCCGCCAACTGGGGCGGCAAGTAGGGCCGATCCACCGGGTTCCGGGCACCGCCGGGCGGCGGTGCCCGGAACCCGCCGCCACGTTCGCGGGCTCACGACGAGCCCGCGCCGAACTCAGGGAAGAGGTTGCCGATGTTCCCCATCGGGGTCAACACGTGGATATGGGTCTCACCGCTGACGGACGAGGATCTCGCCCGGCTGGCGCCGCAGGTGGCCGCCTGGGGGTTCGACGCGATCGAACTGCCCATGGAGCAGGCCGGCGACTGGGATCCCGCGCGGGCGGCCGACCTGCTGGCGGACCTCGGGCTGAAGTCCTCGGTGGTGCTCGCCATGGGGCCGGGCAGGGAGCTGGTCGGGGCCGACGCGGCGACGGTCGCCGCCACCCAGGACTACCTGCGCGGGTGCGTGGACGCCGCCGTGGCCGTGGGCAGCCCGGTGATCGCCGGACCCGCCTACGCCTCGGTGGGACGGACCTGGCGGATGTCGGACGAGGAGCGCGAGACCTGCTACGCCGAGCTGCGGCGGAACCTGACCCCGGTCGGCGAGTACGCGGCCGAGCGCGGGGTGACGGTCGCCGTCGAACCGCTCAACCGCTACGAGACCAGTGTGATCAACACCGTCGAGCAGGCCGTCGAGGCGGTCGGCGGGATCCCGGGCGTCGGCCTCGCGCTGGACGTCTACCACATGAACATCGAGGAGCGGGACCCGGCGGCGGCCGTACGGCGGGCCGGTGACCTGGTCGCGCACGTGCAGGTCTGCGCCAACGACCGGGGCGCGCCCGGCGCCGACCACATGGACTGGCCCGCCCTCGTCGACGCCCTGCGCGCCGTGGACTACCGGGGCCCGCTCTACATCGAGTCGTTCACCGCGCACAACCAGACGATCGCCGTCGCCGCCTCGATCTGGCGTCCCCTCGCCGAGACCCAGGACGCCCTCGCCACGTCGGGCCTGGCCTTCCTGCGCACCCTCTGACGGGCTCGGGCCCCGTCGCCGGAGTCGTTCAACGACCGGCGTCCCCGCCCGTCCCGTCCACCCCGCCGGGCGCGCCCGTGGCGCCCGGCGCCCGGCGGGGACGCCTGAAGAAGGCGGCCACCGCGTAGGGGTCGACGGGATCGGCGAGCAGGGCGAGCATCTCCTCCCCGCGCTCCGGATCGACCTTGAACGGGTGGCCGAACACGTGCGGCCCCGTCCCGTCGCTCAGCACCCTGGTCAGCATCAGGTCCCCGGGCAGCGCCTGCCCGGGGAGCAGCTCGTCGGCGAGCGTCACCCGCTCCCCGCCCTCGTCGCCGGCGTCGGCCACGGTGATCTCGTCCCCGGACACGTCGAGGACCTTCCACAGGCGCAGCGGCGTCCGCCGCCAGGACTCCAGCAGCGCCACCTCGTCGTCGCGCAGCCACTCGGCCCGCGCGTCCAGGAACTCGCCGACGACGTCGTTCTCGAACAGCGCCAGATCGGCCAGGGCGGGCTCGGCCACCCGGACGCTCAGCGCGATCAGATCCTCGATCAGCCGGTGGCGGGCCGGGCGGTAGGCGTACGTGAGCAGCTGCCGGAACAGGTGCGCGGCCCGTTCGGGCAGCGGGGCGCCGGGGTCGGTGCGGCACGCGGCGTACTCGGCGGCGTCGCGCACGGCCGGTGCCATGCCGGGGGAGAGGGAGAGCACCTCGGAGATCAGCCCCGACGCCTCGAACGAGCGGCCCTCGCCCTCGGCCGACCTCGCGATCAGCAGCAGCGCGGCCGGCTCGGTGCGGGGCAGGGCCTCGACCAGCGCCGGGCCGAGCGGCTCGCGTTCCACCTCGTCGGCGATCCTCGCGAGCACCACCTCCGACCGCGACAGGTAGGTGACGGCCTTGGAGAGGTCGGCGCCCTCGCCGTACGTCCGCAGCGCGCTGCGCACCAGGGCCAGCCTGATGATGTCCAGCGGCGCCAGGTCGGCGACCGACGCGGTGTCCCACGGCGCGCCCACGATGCCCACCCGGCCGTCGCGCAGCTCCAGCGAGGCGTTGCGCAGCAGCGGCGACAGCGGGGGCAGCGGGTCGGCGAAGGTCTCGGGGGCCTTCATCAGCAGCTCCAGGACCACGACGTCGACCGGCACGCCGGGACTGGGCTCCAGCCCCTCGGCGAAGGCGCGCAGCGCGTCGAGCGCCTGCTCCCCGAACTCCTGGACGACCCGCACCGCCCTCTCGGCGGGGACGTCGTCCAGTTCGGTGACCGACAGCTCCAGGGTGCCGCCGCGCAGGCGCAGCGCGACCACCTGCTCGGGCTCCACCCCGTCGAGCCAGCCGTCCGGCCCGGTCAGGACGGGCTCGCCGGTGTCGAGCGAGGTGCGTATCCGGCCACCGCCCGCCAGCGGCACCCCCTCGCCGTCGGCCAGCCGGGCCCACAGCCGCAGGTCGTCGGAGGCGGGCAGCACCCCGCTCGCCAGCTCGGCCCGGGTGGCGAGATGCGTCAGCACCGCGCCCTCGCTCAGCGTCAGAAGGTCGCTCATCTCTCCATTGTTCTCGACGTCCGGGCATGGCGACGCCGCCCTCCCCCACGAGGTCGCACGGGCTCGCGGGGGAGGGCGGCGGGAAACCCTACGGCCTGGTCAGGCCGAGGGTGTAGGAGCCGGAGCCGCTGTAGGCGTGCACCCGTACGCGGTAGGTGCCCGCGGTGCCGCTGTAGGTGAAGGCCTCATCCGGGTTGGAGGTGGTCCCGCTGGCCACGGTCGTCCAGGTGGAGCCGCTCAGCTTCTGCAGGTAGGCGTCGTAGTCGGTGCCGCTGGGGCCGTCCAGGCAGACGCGGTGGACGCCCGCGCCGGCGCTGTAGCCGGAGGTGCCGGGCTGGTAGGCGTTGGCGTTGGAGGTCAGCGAGCCGGTGTAGGAGTTCTGGTAGCCGCTGCAGCCGGTGGGCGGCGGCGGGGTCCCGTCGGTCACCAGGGTGAGCCCGTACACCGAGAGGATCTCGTTGATCGGCTGGTGGTAGGTCGTGCCGCCGACGCTGCAGTTGCCCGAGCCGCCGGAGGTGACGCCCTGGGCCTGGCTGCCGGAGATGTAGGAGCCGCCGGAGTCGCCGGGCTCGGCGCACACGGTGGTGCGGGTCAGGCCGGTGATGGTGCCCTCGGGGTAGGTGACGCTCGTGTTGTGCTGGCTGATGGTGCCGCAGCGGTACTGGGTGGTGGAGCCGGAGCGGCAGATGGAGCTGCCCACGACCTGCTGGGTGGAGCCGGTCACCGGAAGGATGCCCGCGCTGTAGCCGTTCACCACGCCGGTCGGGGTCCAGTTGGCGTTGACCGCGACCCACGCGTAGTCGTTGCCGGGGAAGGACGAGCCCTGGAAGGTGCCCTGGGCGACCCGGTTGAAGCCCTGGGTGGCGGTGCCGGGCGTGCCGCAGTGGCCGGCGGTGGCGAAGCCGCCCTGGCTGCCGCGGGTGACCGAGAAGCCGACCGAGCAGCGGCCGCCCATGTAGAAGGCGTCGCCGCCGCGGACGTCGTAGAGGGGCCTGGGCCTCTCCTGCGAGGCCTCGACGCGGACCAGCGCCCTGTCCACGCCGCTGCCGTCCACGAACGCCTGCGCCTCGGCGACGTCACCGGCCAGCACGACGACGCTGTTGCTCGGCAGGTCGACGTACCAGGACGGGATCGACTTCGGCGCGGTGGCCACGAGCCGGTCGAGCCGCTCCTTGGCCGTGTCGAGCGTGGCCAGGGAGTTCTTGACGAGCTTGACCTCCACGCCCGACTTCGCGAGTGAGGCGACCTTGGTGGAGTCGCTGGTGGCGATCACCAGGTTGGAGGTGGGACCGGTCACCCAGGAGCCGGCGAAGGAGGCGCCGAGCTGCCCGCGGAGGGCGGGCTCGATCTTGGCGGCGGCCGCCTCGTTGATCAGCCTGGCCGTGGCCTGCTCGCCGGTGCCTCCGAGGTCGCGCCGGATGGCGTCGACCAGGCCCGGGGACGGCTTGGCGGTGGCCTGCACCAGGGTCCGGGCCTCGGCGAGGGTGTACGGGGCGGCGGACTCGCCGGGTCCCTGGTGAGCGGCGGTGGCGGGGGTGGCCACCATCGCGACAGCGAGCGCGAAGCCCGCTGTCACGGCACTTCTGCGGAGCATGGGTTCTCTCCTCATGTGGGGGGTGCCGTCAAAGTAACGGTGTGCACATGAGGCGCGCCTCTATCAGATGTCTCCTATCGTCACGTTATGGAGAGGTGCCCAGTCCGGGGTTCCCGGCGAGCCACGCGGCGTACCGTCTGCTCCGCCCGATCGCGTCGGAATGCGCGGCCTTCGCGTGTTCGAGGATCGACGTCGCGACCGCGGCGCTGGACGCCTCCGGGTGCCAGCCGAGCAGCTGCCGCCAGCGCAGCGGAGCTCCCGCGAGCGGTACCAGCTTCAGCCCCTCGGCGGGCTGGAAGGTCGCCTGGCACAGCGCGGCGGCGCGGCCGACCTTGGCCAGGTGCATGCAGGTGGCCACGTCGGTCTCGTAGATGGTCTTGGGAGTGAAGCCTGCGCGCGCGCAGGCCGTGGCGAAACAGTCGCCGAAGCAGCTGTCGCCGGGGGTGACCGTCCACTGCTCGTCGGCCAGTTCCGCGAGCTCCACCTCCTCCCTGTCCACCAGCGGATGGTCCTCGTTGAGCAGCACGAAGACCGGGTCGGTCCCCACGGTCGACCACACCACCGGCCCCTCCACCGGCGGAGGGCTCTCCCCGCAGGCGCCGATGAACGCGAAGTCGATCCGGCCCAGCATCACCATGGCGGTGAGCTCCCTCGCGGACCAGGAGGTGTGGGTGCTCACCGGGGTGGACGGCCAGGCGGTGGCGAGGCGGTCCATAAGACCGCCGAGTATCGGTCCGTGGGTGGCGCCCAGCCGGTAGCTGGGGATGTCGGCGTTCGCGTTGGCGAATCGAAGTGCCTCCTCCTGGAGTTCGCGGGCCGCGGGCAGCAGCACCATCGCACGTGACAGGACCAGCTGCCCCAGGGGCGTGGGCCTGGCGCCGTTGTGGTCGCGTTCGAAAAGAGCTCCCCCGAGAACCCGCTCTATCCGTTTGAGCTGCGCAGTCAGTGCGGGTTGGGCCAGTCCGAGGTGGGTGGCGGCCTTGGTGACGCTGCCGGCCTGTGCCACCGCGCGCACGATCTTGAGGTGTCGGAGCTCGAGATCCATACCGGGAACGTAAGGCCGGGACGTTATAGCTGCAATGCAAACTTGTCATGAAATGTAACTCAATTTTGTCGAATCGTTCCAAAAGGGATTTTGGATTATTAGACGTGATATTTATGGACATCCGTTAGTGCCTTCCCGGCCGTCTCGTCTGGAGAACTCCCACGCCACCCGGCCTCAGCCTGACAACGGTGTCCGATATCCGAGATTCCCGGGATTCGGGCTTCACCGATATTCCGGCCGACCGAGCCGACCGAGCCGCCTGAGCCGATCGAGTCGCCTGAGCTGCCTGAGCTGCCTGAGCCGATCGAGCTGCTTGAGCCGCCTGAGCCGCCGGTGTCCTGCACCCGTGTTCCCCGTGCGGGCGGGGACGCCGCCTGATCATGTACCGGCGGAGGCCGCTCGCGCACTTCCCTCTTGGGTGAGGGAATCGTCGCCCGGCCCGCGTACCGGCGGAGGTCGCTCGCGCGTTTCCCGTGCGGGTGAGGGACGCTGGCCGGGCGGCGGGGCCGAGGCTATGATCCGCTGATGGACGTAGCGGCCCTCACCCCCGCGCAGGCCCGTAAGCACTTCAGGGAGGGACTGCGGGCGCCCACCGCGGGGTGGTGCCGGGGCTGGACCCAGGCCAACCTCCTCGCCGTGCCTCGCGAGCTCGCCTACGACCTGCTCCTGTTCGCCCAGCGCAACCCCGTCGCCTGCCCCGTCCTGGACGTCGGCGACCCCGGCGCGGTGAGCACCGGCCTGTTCGGCGGGGACCTCCGCACCGACCTGCCCGCCTACCGCGTCTACGAGGACGGCAGGGCCGTGGCCGACGTCGACGACGCTCGCGACGTCTGGCGGGACGACCTGGTCGCCTTCCTGCTGGGCTGCAGCTTCACCTTCGAGGACGCCCTGCTGAGGGCCGGGGTGCCGGTACGGCACATCGAGGCGGGGACGAACGTGCCCATGTACCTCACCTCGATCGCCTGCCGTCCCGCGGGATCGTTGAGCGGCCCGCTGGTCGTCTCGATGCGCCCGGTCCCCGCCTCCCTGGTCTCGGCCGCCGTACGGGTGACCGCGAGGTATCCGGCCGTGCACGGGGCGCCGATCCACGTCGGCGACCCCGGCGAGATCGGGATCGCCGACCTGGGCGTGCCCGACTTCGGCGACCCCGTCGAGGTGCGGGCGGGGGAGACCCCGCTCTTCTGGGCCTGCGGGGTGACGCCGCAGGCGGCCGTCATGGCGAGCGGGGTGTCCTTCGCCATCGGTCACCTGCCCGGCCACATGGCGATCACCGACGCCAGGGACGACCGCTTCCAGGTTCCGTGATCCCGCTCCACTGTGCCCGTCCCCCGTCGTCGCGCGGCCACCCGTGACACCGTGCGCGGGGCCGGACGCTTCGGCGGGGCGTACCCGCGCGGCGGCCGGCCGTGAGGCCGCGCGAAGTCCGGGGCGCGAAGTCCGGGGCGGGGGACTAAGGGCGGGCGGTGGCCCAGGAGGTGACGAGCCTGTCCAGCTGTGACGTGAGCGCGGGGGCGCCGGGCCGGTTGTCGATCTCGTCGTGGGGCACGGCGGGCGGTTCGTCGACCCTGATGGCCCGCAGGTAGTCGTCGAAGCGGCCGAGCTTGCCCGCGTCCCTGGCGAGACCTCTGGCCTCCAACCGGGATCGCAGTGTCGGACCGTCCGAGCGGATCCAGAGGAGACGTATGGGCGGCCCGCCCAGCCGTCCGGCCCAGCGTTCCCACGCCGCCGCGTCGTGCACCTGGGTGGTGAAGGGGCCTTCCAGCATCACCGGGCAGCCGTGCGAACGGATCTGCCGGGCGACCTCGGTCAGCCCCTCGTACTCGTGACGCTTGACGTGCTCGTCGTACCAGGGGCCCTCGCGTTCCCCGTCGTCGCGGCCGTGGGCGCGAAGGGTGGCCGCGACGAAGCCGCCGTAGACGGTGTCCTTGTCGAGCAGCGCGGGAACCGGGTCCAGCAGCGCCAGCAGCGTCGCCGCGACGGTCGACTTCCCGCTTCCCGGCGGCCCGCTCACCACCCACAACGGCGCCACCCCGCTCACGCCGATCTCAGTCCTTCCAGACCCTGGCCACGCTCTCCTCGACGGCGGGCGCCTGGGCGAGACCGGCCTCGAAGGCGGGGCGCCACAGACCCGGGTCGAGGACGTTGGCGCCGAACACGGTGACCGACGCCTCGTCGGGGACGACGTGGGCGATCGCGGCGTCACCCAGTTCGGCGAGCTCGGCCTTGAGCCGCGCCTTCGGCGAGGTGTGCGCCAGCGGTTCCAGGAGGACCACGGCGGAACTGCCCGCCGCCAGATCGGCGTTCGTGGCCGAGCGGACCCCGCCGTCCATGTAGCGGCGCCCGCCGATCTCCACCGGCGGGAACACGCACGGGACCGCGCAGCTGGAGGCGACCGCCGACACCAGCGGCGCCCCCGAGTCGCGCTCCCAGACCACGAACTCGCCGGTCCCCGCGTCGACGGCGGTGATCAGCAGGCGGCGCTGCGGCCACTCCTTGACGGGCAGCCGGTTGCCGATCGTCTCGATCTTGGCGCCGGTGTTCACCGCGAGGGCCATCTCACCGACCCGGCGCCGGGCCTCCTGAGGCTCCAGGGACGGGTCGTAGAGCAGGCTGAAGGCGGTCATGACCGCCTCCATGTCGACGGCGGAGACGGTCGCGACCTCCGTGTCCGCCTGGACGCCGACCGAGCTCTCCAGGTCGGCCTCGGTGGCGACGAGCGTCCCGACCACCGACCCGGCGGAGGTGCCGACGATCAGGTCCGCCCCTCCCAGCTCTATGCCCGCCCGGCGCAGACCGGTGATGATCCCGGCCTCCCAGGCGATGCCCGCCACGCCCCCGCCACCCAGCACCAGTGCTCTCGTCATGCGCCATTCTTACCTGATCCGCCCGTCTCACAGGAGAAGCGCCCCCGGGGGACCGGGATTCAGACGTCGCGGCCCTTCATGCCCTCCTGGGCGGGGTCGACGCCCCAGGAGATGATCCGCCTGGGGTGGATGCGGATGATCTCCCGGCTGAAGTACGGGGAGGGCGGCTCGTGGTCCTCGACGGCCTCGGCCTCGCCGCGGATCTCCACGCCCCTGACCCGCCAGGGGTCGGTCGAGGCGACGTCGTCCACCACGAAGGCCACCTGCGGGTTCGTCCTGACGTTGTGGAACTTCCTGGTGGTGCCCATCGCGCGGCCGTAGATGTCGACGACACCGGTCTCGATGTCGACGCGGAACCCGGTCGGGCTGTTCTGCAGGGAGCCGCCGGGGCCCGTCGTGGCCAGACGGCCCAGGCGCTGCTCCGCGAGGTAGGCGAGTTCCGCCTTCGTGAATGTCATGCTCCCCCTCTTTCCGTCTCCGCGAATGTCATGCCCTCACTCTGCAACCTCAATATTGATTGAGGTCAAGTTAGACTGGCGCATGCCCAACAACCCGGAGATGACCGTCGGCCAGCTCTCCTCGCGCAGCGGGGTCGCGGTCTCCGCCCTCCACTTCTACGAGGCGAAGGGCCTGATCCGCAGCCGCCGCACCGCGGGCAACCAGCGTCGTTTCCCTCGCGACACGCTCCGCAGGATCGCCTTCATCAGGGTCTCCCAGCGGGTCGGGATCCCGCTCAAGACGATCCAGGAGGCGCTGTCCGCCCTTCCCGACGAGCGCACCCCCACCAGGGACGACTGGGCGAGACTCTCGACGATGTGGCAGTACGAGCTCGACGACCGCATCAAGCAGCTCGAACGGCTCCGGCACGGCCTGACCGACTGCATCGCCTGCGGCTGCCTCTCGCTGGACCGCTGCGCGCTGGCCAACCCCGGCGACGTGGCCGCCGCGCGGGGGCCCGGCTCGCGGTTGATGCTCCCCGCCCGGGAAAACGGCCCCCGGGAAAACGGTCCTCGGGAAAGCGGCGCTTCCTGCGGGGCGCGGCAGGCCGGGACGTAGGGCGCGGCAGGCCGGGGATCCGGGTCCTTGCGCTTCGGTGTCCGGGTGTTTCGCCGGGATTCGCGAAAGGTTTGTTAGTTGTCTATTCAAACTATTGACGGCCCGGGGCCCGGCATGTGAACCTCTGGGCGTTCATGCACGCACATCGTGGGCGGTCGAAGGTCAGGGTCCCGTCACCTGATCGTGCATGGCGGTTTGTCTGTTGCATTGCGAAGGGAAGCCGTACATGCGAAGAAGGCTGTTCAGCATGCTCGCCGCCGTGGCGGTGGCGTGCGCGTCGGTCGGCGTGGCCGCCGGGGGCGGGAGCGCCCAGGCGTCCGCGTCCGGTGCCGTGGCCGGGACGGGGACCGTGGCGACCGGGGCCGGTTCGGTGGCCGCCGCCGAACCGTACGAGTGGAAGAACGTCAGGATCGACGGCGGCGGGTTCGTGCCGGGGATCATTTTCAACCAGAAGGAACAGAACCTGATCTACGCCCGCACCGACATCGGCGGCGCGTATCGATGGGAGCAGTCGAGCAAGAGCTGGACCCCGCTGCTCGACTGGGTGGGCTGGGACAAGTGGGGATACAACGGCGTGGTCAGCCTGGCCACCGACCCGGTGGAGACCAACCGGGTCTACGTCGCCGCCGGGATGTATACCAACAGCTGGGACCCCAACAACGGGGCCATCCTGCGTTCCGCGGACAAGGGCGCGACCTGGCAGGCCACCCCGCTGCCTTTCAAGCTCGGCGGCAACATGCCCGGCCGGGGGATGGGCGAGCGGCTCGCCGTCGACCCCAACAGGAACAGCGTCGTCTACTTCGGCGCGCCCGAGGGCAACGGCCTGTGGCGCAGCACCGACAAGGGCGTGACCTGGGCCAAGGTCGCGAGCTTCCCCAACGCGGGAAACTACGCCGACAACCCCTCCGACCCCAACGGCTACACCAGCCACCGTCCGGGCGTGGTCTGGGTGACCTTCGACCCCGGCTCGGCGACCGCCGGCAACACCACGCAGAAGATCTACGTCGGCGTCGCCGACAAGCAGAACACCGTCTACAGCTCCTCCGACGGCGGGACCACCTGGAGCCGGGTCGCCGGGCAGCCCACCGGCTACATCGCGCACAAGGGTGTGCTCGACCACGTCAACCACACGCTCTACATCGCGACCAGCGACACCGCGGGCCCCTACGACGGCGCCAAGGGTGACGTGTGGAAGCTCGACACCGTCACCGGGGCCTGGACCCGGATCAGCCCGGTCCCCTCCAGCTCGGCCGACGACTACTTCGGCTACAGCGGCCTCACGATCGACCGGCAGAACCCCGGCACGATCATGGTCGCCACCCAGATCTCCTGGTGGCCGGACGTGATCTTCTTCAGGTCCACCGACTCCGGCGCGACCTGGACCCGCATCTGGGACTTCACCTCCTATCCGGAGCGCAGCTTCCGCTACACGATGGACATCTCCTCCTCGCCGTGGCTGACCTTCGGGACAAACCCCCAGCCGCCTGAGGTGACGCCCAAGCTCGGCTGGATGACGGAGTCGCTGGAGATCGACCCGTTCGACGGCAACCGGATGATGTACGGCACCGGCGCCACCATCTACGGCACCGAGGATCTCAAGAAGTGGGACACCGGCGGCAAGCTCACCATCAAGCCCATGGTCAAGGGGCTCGAGGAGACCGCCGTCCTCGACCTGATCAGCCCGCCGTCCGGCGCCCCGCTGGTCAGCGCCCTGGGCGACCTCGGCGGCTTCCGGCACACCGACCTCGACGCCGTGCCGCCCATGCTGTTCACCTCGCCGGTCTTCACCTCGACGACCAGCCTCGACTACGCCGAGACCAACCCGTCCGTCATGGTCAGGGCGGGCAACTTCACCGACGCCGACCGGCCGAACGACAGCCACGCCGCGTTCTCCACCGACGGCGGCGCCACCTGGTTCCAGGGCACCGAGCCCGGCGGGATCAACGAGGGCGGCACGATCGCCGCGGCGGCCGACGGCTCCCGGTTCGTCTGGGCGCCCAAGGGCGTGGGCGTGCACCACTCGGTCGGCTACGGCAACACCTGGACCGCCTCCACCGGACTGCCGACGGGAGCCGTGGTCGAGTCCGACCGGGTGAACTCCAACAGGTTCTACGGCTTCAGCGGCGGAAAGTTCTACGTCAGCACCAACGGCGGCGCCTCCTTCACGGCCACCGCCGCGACCGGGCTGCCCGCCGAGGGCAACGTTAAGTTCAAGGCCGTACCCGGCCGTGAGGGCGACATCTGGCTGGCCGGGCCCCCCAGCGACACCGGCGCCGCCTCGGGCCTGTGGCGCTCCACCAACGGCGGCGCTTCGTTCACCAAGCTGTCCGGCGTCACGAGCGCCGTCAACATCGGCTTCGGCAAGTCCGCCTCCGCCGGGGGCTACCAGGCCCTGTACACCGTCGCCACGATCGGCGGCGTGACAGGCGTCTTCCGTTCCGACGACACCGGCGCGAGCTGGGTGAGGATCAACGACGACGAGCACCAGTACGGCAACGCGGGCGAGGCGCTCACCGGTGACCCGCGCGTCTACGGCCGCGTCTACCTCGGCACCAACGGCCGCGGCATCGTGTACGCCGACAACGGCGGGACCGTCCCGCCCGTCGACACCGTGCCGCCGACCAGGCCCGGTACCCCGGTGGCCTCGGCGATCACCTCGTCGGGGGCGACGCTGACCTGGACGGCCTCGACGGACGTCGTCGGGGTGAGCGGCTACGACGTCTACCGCGAGGCGGGGGCGACGGATGTCAAGGTCGGTTCGCCCACCTCGGCGTCGTTCGCGCTGACCGGGCTGACCGCCGACACCTCCTACACCTTCTACGTGATCGCCCGGGACGCGGCGGGCAACAGCTCCACCGCCTCGGTCCCGGTGACCTTCAAGACCCTCACCGGACCCGTCACCGGCGGTTGCACCGCGACCTACCGGGTGGCCAACTCCTGGCCGACCGGCTTCCAGGGTGAGGTGACGGTGCGGAACACCGGAACCTCGGCGATCACCGGCTGGACGGTCAAGTGGTCGTTCCCGAACGGCCAGACGATCAGCCAGCTCTGGAGCGGCGCCCGCACCCAGACCGGTGCCGACGTCACCGTGCGGAACGTGAACTGGAACGGCAACCTGGCCGCCAGTGCCTCCACGGTGTTCGGCTTCAACGCCTCCTGGGCCGGCACCAACGCCGTTCCGTCCGCCGTCACCTGCACGGCTTCCTGACGGCGACCGGACACCCCGGCCCGCACGGCCCCGCCACGCCCCGAACGGGCGCGGCGGGGCCGTCGCGATGATCTCGCTGTCTCTCCACCCGAGGGACCCCCTGCTCTCCCCCTTGAGGATGATCTGAGTACGTCAACGGGTCCGGTCCCCCCAGCAGAGCCTATTGTGGAAGAAACGACTGTCCTGGGGAGAACATGACCATCTCAGATGGGGTGCGCGAGCCTCACGGCTCAGCCGGGCGGCTGTCTGAGACCGGCACCACCGGCGTGCGAGGCGAGGACGGCACCACCGGCGTGCGAGGCGAGACGGGCGGCCGAGGTGACGGCGGGATCGAGACGGGCGACGCCGACGCGCTGAAAGGCGTGGCGGCCGGGCGGTCCGGCATCCACGGCCGGCTCGACGGGATCAGGTCCACCCGTGCGGGCCGCCTCACCCTGAAGATCGTCATCGGTGCCATCGGCGCCGTGCTGGTCATCGGCGGTCTGATCATGGTGCCCTTCCCCGGTCCCGGCTGGCTCGTCGTCTTCGCGGGACTGGCGGTGCTGGCCACCGAGTTCCACTGGGCCCACCGGCTGCTGGAGTTCGGCAAGCGGACCCTGTCGGCCTGGACGGCCTGGCTGGGCCGCCGGGGCTGGACGGTCAAGATTTTGGTCGTCCTCGCCGCCGCGGTGACCGCCACCGCCATCGTCTACTACGGCCTCAAGCTCAGCTTCGACTTCGACCTGGTCGTCGAGGCACAGAAACTCCTCACCCGGTAGGCCGGTTACGGTCCCGACGGCTTCGCCGCGTACCTGATCCAGGGTGATTTTCGGGGTGATTGCCCATCGGCGATGGCGATGGCGATACTTCGGCCGCTGATGTCGCCGTGTGTCCGGGAGGGAAACCGGCGCTCCCCGGAGTTTTACCCAGCTCCGCCCACCTCGTTATCTTTCCCGGATGTGACTCTCCGTAGTGTCTCCACGTCCGATCCGCAGGGACGGATCGGCAGAGACGAATAAGGAGAGTGACGTTCTATGCGCGCCCTGTCCTCGATGTTGGTCCTGGCGGCCGCCGGAGCCGTCGCACTGACCGGCACCCCCGCCCACGCCGACGACGTCAACCTGGCCGCGAGGGTCCAGCCCGGCGAGGAGGTGTTCCTCACGCCCGAGCTCGTTCCCGCGGCCCAGTACAACGGAAACGTGCTGGTCAAGCTCGACACCAACAGCGTGCCCGTCAAGGTCAAGATCGCTAACTGCCGCGGCAAGTACATCGGGACGGTCCCGATCGCCGCCAACGACCACGCCGCCTACGTCGCCGCCAGCACCTCCCCGCCCGCCCCGTGCATCCGTTACCGGGTGAAGAACATGGGCAACCAGACCGCCGCCATCACGGGCACCGGTTACTACTAAACCGGCCCGCCGGGGTGTGCGGGACGGGAACGGCTACCGAGGGCGTTCCCGTCCCGCGCACCCCGGTTTTCCTGTTTCCGGGGGAGTGGCGTCTTCCAGGGGAGCGGCGTCTTCCGGGGAGAGCGGTGTTCGTTCTCCGGGGGAGCGGTGTCCGTGCCCGCCTCGTCCGTCGCCGGGCGCGCCGCCCCCGCGCCGCGTCGCACCCTCCGGCGGTTCTTCGGTGTCACGAGCGATTCCGGCTCGCGATCAGGCCGGCGATCCCGTCCAGGATGCGTTCCAGGCCGAAGGTGAGGGCGTGGACGGGGTCGGCGACGGACTGGTGGGCCTCTCCGGCCGCCCGGCCCACGCGGGAGGCGAGGGGGAACCGGGAGGAGTCCATGATCTTTTCGAGGATCGGGGCGTTGGACAGCCACCACTCGACGTCGGTGATCCCGCTCTCCTCCTGGACGCGGGCCTGGTTGGCCTTGGCCCTGGCGGTGCTCTCCACGTGACTGAGCACCAGGGCCAGCACGGAGTCCATCTCGACGTCCGACAGGCCGGTGCCCTCCAGCGGGCGCAGCTCGGCCTCGTACTTGAGTGACGCGTTCGGCCCCAGCGTGGAGCGGACGTCGATGATCTGCAGCAACCACGGGTTGCGCCGGTAGAGGTCCCAGTTGCGGGCGGCGACGAACTCCAGCCCGCCCCGCCACCCGCCCGGCTGCCGGGAGGGGGCGTCCACGTCGTCGTAGAGCTCCCCGTACGCGGTGTCGATCATGAGGTCCACCAGCTCGCCCTTGCCGGGGACGTGGGTGTAGAGGGACATGGTCCCGACCCCCAGCCGCTCGGCGACGTGCCGCATGGAGACCGCGTCGAGCCCCTCGTCGTTGGCCAGTTCGATGGCCGCCAGGACGATCGAGCGCACCGTCAGCCCCGAGCGTCCCGGCTTGCTGTGTGATCCCCACAGGAGCGCCAGGCTGCGTGCCGGATCGGCGTCGGAAGATTTCTTCGCACTCACGGGAACAGTCTCCAGATTCTCGGCGTTGGGACCACCGTAGCTGAGCCGTACGATGTACGGTACGGTCTACGCTTTGCTGGCGCGTCGATGTCGGGCGAATCGTCCGTCATGGCGCCGGGCGGGAAGACGGGTGCGAAGGGTGAAACGGATGGATGAGAAGGCGGCGGGGCAGGACGCGGTGGCGATCGCCGCGCACGGCCTGCGCAAGAACTACGCCGGTGCCGTCGAGGGGACGGGTCTCAACGGGTTCGACCTGCGGGTGGCGGCCGGAACGGTCTGCGGCCTGCTCGGGCCCAACGGCGCGGGCAAGACGACGGCGATCCGGATCCTGTCCACTCTCCTGCGCCCCGACTCGGGCCGGGCGAGCGTCGCCGGATTCGACGTCCGGACACAGGCGCGGCAGGTACGCGAGCGGATCGGGCTGGTCGGCCAGTACGCCGCGGTCGACGAGATCCTCAGCGGGCGGCAGAACCTGGTGATGTTCGGCAGGCTGAACCACTTCTCCGCCGCCGGGGCGCGCAGGCGGGCCGACGAGCTGCTGGAGCGCTTCTCGCTGGCCGACACCGGGGGCAGGCCGGTCGGCAAGTACTCCGGCGGCATGCGCAGGCGGCTCGACCTGGCGGCGAGCCTCATCGTGGCGCCCCCGGTGCTCTTCGTGGACGAGCCCACGACCGGCCTCGACCCGGCCGCCCGCCAGGAGGTGTGGGCGGCCGTCCGTGACCTGGTCGGCTCCGGCACGACCGTGCTGCTCACCACCCAGTACCTGGAGGAGGCGGATCGGCTGGCCGACCGGATCGCCATGCTGGGGGCGGGCCGGGTCGTCACCGAGGGCACCCCCGAGGAGCTGAAGTCCGCCATCGGCGGCGACTGGCTCGACCTCGTCCTCGCCGGCCAGGCGGACGTGGCCGCGACGGAGGCGCTCGCGGCGCGGGTCGCGTCCGGAGAGGTCCACGTGGACGCCGGGGCGCGCCGGGTCAGCGTCCCGGTCGCCGAGCGCACCCGGGCGCTCGTCGCGATGGTCACCGCCCTCGGTGACGCCGGGATCGAACCGCTCGACGTCACGCTGCGCCGCCCCACGCTCGACGAGGTGTTCCTGCACCTGACGGGCGGCGGGGAGGGGGCCCGGCGGCTCCCGGCCGACGTCCCGGCCGCCCGCGCGGAGGCGTCCGCTTGAGCGTCGCCCTCTCCCGCGTGAGCACGACGACCTCGATCCCCGGTACGGAGGCATTCCCGTGAGCACGACGACCTCGACCCCCGGTACGGAGGCATCCCGGTGAGCACGACGACCTCGACCCCCGGTACGGAGGCATCCCGGTGAGCACGACGACCTCGACCCCCGGTACGGAGGCATTCCCGTGAGCACGACGACCTCGACCCCGCCCGCCGGATCCCCGATGTCCCGGTTCGGCTGGGCGCTGGCCGACTCCTGGACCATCACCCTGCGGGACCTGAACCACTGGGTCCGCCGGCCGGGCCCGGTCATCCTCGGATGGTTCTTCCCGATCATGATGGTGCTGATGTTCGGGGGGCTGTTCGGCGGCGCCATCGGCGTCCCCGGCGGGGACTACTTCGACTTCCTGATCCCCGGCATGTTCGCCATGACGATGCTCTTCGGCCTGGAGAGCACGATGATGGCGGTCACCACCGACGCGGCCAAGGGGGTGACCGACCGGTTCCGGTCGATGCCGATGAGCGCCTCCGCGGTCGTCATGGGCCGGGGGATCGCCGACATGCTCAACTCGGTCGTCGGGCTGGCCGTGATGATCGGGACCGGGCTGCTGCTCGGATGGCGCGCCGGGGGAGGATCGTCCGCGGCGCTGACCGCCGTGGGCCTGCTCCTGCTGCTGCGCTTCGCCCTGATCTGGGTGGGCATCTTCATCGGCCTCGTCGCGGGAGGGCCGGAGGCGGTGACGTCCGTGCAGATCCTGGTCTGGCCCGTCGGCTTCCTGTCGAGCGTGTTCGTCGATCCCGGCACCATGCCCGGCTGGCTCGGCGCGATCGCGGAGTGGAACCCGCTCTCGGCCACCGCCACGGCCGCCAGGCGGCTCTTCGACAACCCCGGCTGGGGTGGTGAGTCCTGGGTCGCGCAGAACGCCACGCTCATGGCCGTGGTCTGGCCGCTGCTGCTGATCGCCGTCTTCCTGCCCCTGTCGACGCGTACGTTCCGCAGGCTCGGTGGCTGACGGGCGCCCTCGCCGGCGGCTTACCTCGGCGGGTGTGTTCCCGCCGGATCACGGGGTTCACACGTTCGCCGGCGCGGGAGGACGCCCGGTGTTTTACATCGTGGTGACGGGATCCGAGGTGGACCGTAACCGACGGTGGCGAGCCTGGACGCATGAGTGAGACGGAACGGGAACGATCCGCCTCGGGGTGGACGCTCAACAGGGAACTGCTCAACGTCGGCGCGATCATCGTCGCCGCTGGTATGGCCCATCTCGTCATGGGCCTGATAGGACACGAGAAGTACGGGCCGTTCATGCTTCTGCTGCTCGGCGGGGTGCTCGTCGTGACGGCGCTCGGCCACCGGTTCTACGAACACCGGCGGTACCGCGGCCCCATGATCATGGAATGCGTGAGGTGCGGGAGTACGCCGGGAGGAGGCTCCTGACGCGGCGCGAGACGGTCCCGGGAAGACGGAGGGAGATGAAGGCCTCCGCCTGGAGCGCCGACATGCCGATTCGCGGAAGGTCCCGCGCCGCGGGATAGACCAGGAAGCGGGGTTTCCACAGCGGCTGGAACTTCGCGTTGAACCTGTACAGCGACTCGATCTGGAACCACCTGGACAGGAAGACCAGGACGCCGTACCAGAGGCGGAGGATCGGGCCGGCGCCCAGCCGCTCGCCCCTGGCGAGCGCGGCGCGGAACATGGCGAAATTGAGCGAGACCGTGCTCACGCCGAGGGCCGGGGCCGCCTGCAGGGCCTTGACGATCAGCAGGTCGTTGAGGCCCGGGTCGGCCGCGTGGTCGCGGCGCATCAGGTCGAGGGACATGCCGTCCGTTCCCCAGGGGACGAAGTGCAGGACGGCGCGGATGTCCTCGCCCGGCCCGGGCCCGCCGCCCACGGCGTCCTCGCCTTCGCCGCTCCGGCCGTCCGAGGCGACCCCGGCGTGACCGTGCGCCGTGACGACGACGCATCCGGCGTCGGCGGGGTCGCCGAAACGGCCGAGCGCCATGGAGAAGCCCCGCTCGGTGTCCGTGCCGCGCCAGGAGTCGGCTGCGTGCCGGATCCGGTCCTTCTCCGCCTCGGTGAGGTCTCCGACCCGCCGTACGAGACAGGTGTAGCCCGCGCGCTCCACCCGGTTCACCATCTGCCGGACGTTGCGCATGGTCCTGCCCTCGAGGGTGAAGGCGGCGACGTCGATGACGGCCTCGTCGCCGATCTCCAGGGCGGACAGGCGGCCCTCCCTGGTCCACACCTCGCCGCCCGTCTCGCTGCAGCCGATCACGGCGGGCACCCAGGCGTGCCGCTCCGCCTCCTCCATGAACCGCCTGATCGCGCCCGGCCACGCCTCGACGTCCCCTATGGGGTCGCCGCTGGCGAGCATGACCCCCGAGACCACGCGGTAGGCGATCACCGCTTTGCCCGTCGGGGAGAACACGACGCTCTTGTCGCGGCGCAGCGCGAAGTAGCCGAGCGAGTCACGGGCGCCGTGCCGGGCGAGCAGCTCGCGGACCGCCTCCTCCTGCTCGGGGTCCAGTTCGGCGACGGGCCGTTCCGGACGCAGGACGAGGTAGAGGGTCGTCACCGCGGTGAGCGTGCCGAGACCGAGGAGGGAGTAGTAGACCAGGTCGGCGGTTCGCTCCAAGGAGTAGCTGACCGGGCCCTCCATCCCGACGAGGCCGAGCAGCACGTGCTGGAGCCGTTCTCCGGCACCGGGGTCGCCGACGATCATCAGGGGGTGGGCGTTGACCACGGCCCAGCCGATGACGATGTCCAGGACGCCCAGGACGAGGAGGTTCCACAGCGCCCGCCAGCGGGTCCGGGGATCGGAGAGGGCGTCGAACTCGCGCCGGTTGATCACGAGCAGGACGAGGACCAGCGTGCTGAGGATGGCGGTGAAGGGGCGGTGCGAGTGCAGGAGCTCCACCAGGACGCTCAGCGGCAGGAGCACCACCACCGCCCGCCAGGCCCGTTTCTTCCTGCGCCGCAGACCGTGGGCGAGCATGACGGTCAGGACGCCCAGGACGAGCGAGACCGCCTGGGCGAGCGAGGTGAACGTCCCGGGCAGGAACCCGGCGATCTCGCCTACCCGGCTCCTCCTGAACGCGGGCAGCACGGCCCTGACGATGTCCAGGATGCCGATCGCCATCGCCGCGTAACCGGCCGCGGTGGACACCCGGGAACGGGGTGCCCATGACCGATCCCTCATGGGAGGACATTAATCGGTGATAGAGGCCGTAACGTGGCCACACGGCTCACCGAGGCTCAATCCACCCCGTCCGGTGCCGGTGACTTTGCCTTGCGAGCCGCGGACCCTCCGCGAGAACGGCGGGGTACGGGACGGAGCCCGCCGCCGTGAAATCGCCGTTCGTTTTCGGTCTGCCCGCCGCACCGCCCGTCCCTTCACCACGGCCGGTCTCTCTCACACCTGTTCTAACCGATTCGTTCTAGATCAGGATCTTGAGGGCTTTCCGGCTTAGGATTCCGCCGTGCCCGTGACTCCTGGGATCCATCGGTTGTTCGGTTGCCTCGCCGTCCTGGCCCTGGTGATCGTGCCGGTTCCGGCCGCCGCACACGCCGCCGGGCCGGCAATCGTCGAATCCGCCGCCGCGCCCGTCGACATCGTGCTGCCCGGTACCCGGGTCACCGTCCGGGAGGACTCCAAGGACGCGCTCAGGGTGACCTCTTACTCCTTCGGCAAGATGACCTACCTGCGCAGGGGGGCCGGGTTCACCCGGCAGAACGCCTACCAGGAGATCACGGTCGCGCCGAAGGGGAAGAAGGCCCTCGCGGTGCCCACCTCCTACCAGAGCGGCTACGACTCGGTCGTCCTGCTCGACCTGGCGACCTCCAAGGGCACCAGGATCCGTACGGTGAGGAAGCCGCTCGTCGCGCACTACGCCCACTGGAACCGCAACGGCGGCAAGGCGGTGCTGACCGTCGAGAGGAAGAGCGGATCCGCGTGGGTGACCTCCGGGTTCGTGGTCGTCGACGCGGTCGCGAAGACCGCCAGGACGGTGACCGTGGCCAACGTCGACAAGGCCGCGAGGTTCCGGTGGAGCTCCGACGGCGTCGACGTCGTGGCCGAGCACTCGGGAGGCACCCGCTTCTACGGGCAGGACGGCGCGATCCGCCGCACCCTGGCCAAGACCGGCAGGCCCGCCGGTGGGGAGGACGCCTTCACCCCCTCGGGGCGGGGCCTGATGACCTGGTGCCCGTCCAGCCACACCGAGCACGTCTGCGTCTGGGACCGCACCTCGGGCAAGCTCGCGGCCAAGGTGCCCGGCATCAAGCCGAAGGCCCTGTGGGGCTGGTGGGACGAGAAGCACTTCATCGCGGTCATCCCGGCCTCCGGCCACTACCAGGTGGTCCTGTCCACCCTCAAGGGCAAGACCACCCGGGTCCTGGCCGCCTTCTCGGCCGCCGACTGGTCCGGCAAGCTCTATCTCGGCTACACCCGGAAATGACCCGCGCGGTCCGCGGACCTGACGGACCTCACAGATACAGGCCGGTGCCGTTGTCGGTCTGCGGGGTGGCGATGGCGTGCAGGTCGCGCTCGCGCATGACCAGGTAGAGCTGGCCGTGGACCTCGACCTCGTACTGCTCCTCGGGGTTGAACAGGACCTTGTCGCCGACCTTGACCGCGCGGGCGTTCTGGCCCGCGCCGCAGACCTCACCCCAGACGAGGCGGTTGGCCATCTTCACCGTCGCAGGGATGACGATGCCGGCCGTGCTGCGCCGTTCCTCGGACTCCTGCTCGATCTTGACCATGACACGGTCGTGGAGCATCTGGATCTCGAACTTCGGGTCACCCACAGCATGAAGTTTATGGGAACCGCGGAGCCGAGCCCGCTCGTCCGCGGACTCGGGTATGTCCGGGGGTACCGAGCGGGTCGCCGCGGGGGGTGTGCGGCGGGACCCGGGGGTGTCCTGGCGGGCCCGGGCACCGGGAGATCGGCGGGCGGAAACATCGGCGATGGGGATTCGCCCGCCGAGTAGGATCCGGCGTCATGACGTCTCCCGAGCTCGTAAGCGGCTTCCTCGACTGGTATCTGGCGGAGAATCCCGCCTACGCCAACCTCGCGGGCGCACAGGGGTACGACAGAACCCTCGGTGACTTCACCGAGTCCGGCATCCTCGCCAGGGAGCGGGAGGCGCGCCGCTGGCTGGAGCGGCTCCAGGGGGTCCGGGCGCCCGGGAGGCCCGGGAGCGCCGAGGGTCCCGGGGGCGCCGGGAGAGCCGGTCCCGCCGGGGGTTCCGAGGAGTCCGAGGGCTTCGAGGACGAGATCGACCGGGAGCTGGTCATGTCCACGCTGCGCGGCGGGCTCGCGTACGAGGCGTGGCCCGTCTGGCGGCGTGACCCGGCCGCCTACGTGGGGCCGATCTTCTCCTCGATGTTCGGGCCGTTCCTGCAGCGGCTGTCCACCGAGGACGAGCTGGTGGACGCGGCCGTCGCGCGGCTGGCCGAGGTGCCGGACGTCATCGCCGCCTGCCGGGCCAACCTCGATCCCGCCCTGGCGGCCCCGCTGCTGGTCGCGCGAGGGCTGGGCCAGTCACGGACCGCCCGGCGCTTCCTCACCGAGACGGTCCCCGGCCAGGTCGCCGACGAGGCCCTGCGCGCCAGGCTGGCCGCGGCGGCCGAGCCCGCGGCGGCGGCCTTCGACGAGCTGGTGGGATTCCTCGAGGGGTTCCGGGCGACCGGCACCTGGCGGATGGGGGAGGAGCTCTACTCCACCCTGCTGCGCGAGAGGGAGATGCTCGGCTACGGCGCCGACGAGCTGCTCAAGCGAGGGCAGGCCGCCTACGACGAGCTGGACGCGCGGATGCGCGAGGTCGCCGCCAGGCTGGACGGCGGCTCAGGCGACTGGCACGCGGCCGTCACCGAGCTCCAGGACGACCACGCGCCGACGCTGGAGGACATGCGCGCCGAGTACGAGGCCGAGACGGAACGGGCCAGGAGGTTCGTCCGCGAGCGCGGCCTGGTGACCTTCGCGGAGGGGGAGGAGTGCAGGGTCGTCCCGTCGCCGGAGTTCCAGCGGCCCATCGTCGCCGTCGCCTCCTACATGTCGCCCCCGCCCCTGTCGACCTCCAGGATCGGGCACTTCTTCGTCCCGTTCACCCCGTCCTCGTTCACCGGGGAGCAGGTCCGTCAGCGGCTGCGTACCAACGCCAGGGCGCAGATGCCCTCCATCGCCGTCCACGAGGCCTACCCCGGCCACCACTGGCACCTGTCGTGGATGGCGGACAACCCCCGGCCCGCCCGCAAGCTGTTCCGCACCCCGTACCTCACCGAGGGCTGGGGCCTGTACGTCGAGAAGCTCATGCACGAGCAGGGCTACTTCACCACCCCGGCCCAGGAGCTCGCCCACCTCGACTTCCGGCTCTTCCGGGCGGCCCGCATCGTCGTCGACACCTCGCTGCACTGCGGCGACATGACGATCGAGCAGGCCGAGGAGTACATGACCACGAAATCGTCGCTCACCCCCGGCACGGCCAGGGGCGAGGTCGACCGCTACTGCGCGTGGCCCACCCAGGCGCCCTCCTACCTGACCGGCGCTCTGGAGATCGACCGCATCCGCGACGACTACCTGGCCGCGGGCCGGGGCGACCTGCGGGCCTTCCACGACACGCTGGCCGGCTCCGGCGGGCTCCCCCTGGGACTGGCCCGCCGGGTCGCGCTGGAGGGCTGAGCCGCGGCCGCGCCTACGTGTGGACGGGGGTGCGGCGGCGGGTCTCGGGGACGATCAGCGGGGTGCCGCTCTGCGGGTCCTCGATGATCTCGCAGCGCAGCTCGAAGACCTCCTCCACCAGCGTGGCCGTGATGATCGAGGCGGGATCGCCCTCGGCGACGATCCGGCCGTCGCGCATCACGATCAGGTGGGTGGCGTAGCGGCAGGCCTGGTTCAGGTCGTGCAGCACGGCGACCAGGGTCCTGCCCTGCTCGTGCAGGTCGGCGCAGAGGTCGAGCACCTCGATCTGGTGGGCGATGTCCAGGAAGGTCGTCGGCTCGTCGAGCAGCAGGATCGGGGTCTCCTGGGCCAGCGCCATGGCCAGCCAGACACGCTGGCGCTGGCCGCCGGAGAGCTCGTCCACGCAGCGGTCCGCCAGACCGGTCACGTCGGTCGACCTCATGGCCGCCGCCACCGCGACCTCGTCCTCGCGGGACCACTGCCGCATCAGCCGCTGGTGCGGGTAGCGGCCCCGGCCCACCAGGTCGGCGACCGTGATGCCGTCGGGCACGATCGAGCTCTGCGGCAGCAGGCCCAGCCTGCGCGCCACCTCCTTGGACGGCAGCGAAGTGATCACGGCGTCGTCCAGGTGGACGGCCCCCGTGCGGGGTTTGAGCATGCGGGCCAGGGCGCGCAGCATGGTGGACTTGCCGCACGCGTTGGGGCCGATGATCACGGTGAACGATCCGTCGGGGATCGTGACGTTCAGGTCGCTCGCCACCACGCGCTTGTCGTAGGAGAGCGTGAGTCCGGTGCCGTAGAGTCTCAACGTCGTTCCCTTCGCAGTAGAAACACCAGGTATATGCCACCGATCGCGGCGGTCATGATTCCCACCGGCAACTGCACCGGCGCGAAGACACGCTGGGCGGCCAGGTCGGCGCCCACCAGCAGGGTGGCGCCCGTCAGCGCCGAGGTGACCAGGGTGACTCCGGGGGAGCGGGCGATCCGGCGGGCCAGCTGGGGCGCGGCCATCGCCACGAAGATCACGGGTCCGGCGGCGGCGGTGGCGACTCCGCACAGCAGCACGCCGACGACGATGGCCATCGCGCGCACCGGCTCGACGCGGATGCCCGCGGCCTTGGCCGCGTCGTCGCCCATCTCCATCATCCGCAGCGGGCGCGACAGCCAGGCGCAGAGGGGCAGGAGCAGGACCAGCGCGTACGCGACCGGGACCGCGTGCTCCCAGCCGCGCCCGCTGAGGCTGCCGGTGATCCACGCCCCGGCGGTGGCGGCGTCGTTGATGTTGGCGCGGGTCAGCATGTACCAGTCGGCGGAGACCAGCAGCGCGCTGATCCCGATGCCGACCAGGATCAGCCGGTAGCCCTGCACCCCGCGCCGGAAGGCCAGGGCGTACACCACCAGCGCGGAGACGACGCATCCGGCGAGCGAGGCTCCGGCGATCTGCCAGGCGGTGCCGCCCAGCACGACGGCGGCGATGCCCCCGGTGGAGGCTCCGGCGGTGAAGCCGATGAAGTCGGGGCTGCCGAGCGGGTTGCGGGTCAGGCTCTGGAAGACGGCCCCGCTCAGCCCGAACGCGGCGCCGACCAGCAGGCCGGTCACGACACGCGGCGCTCGCAGGCGGCCCACGATGAGTTCGGCGGCAGGAGGCCCCTGGCCGAACAGCGCGGCCACGATGTCGGGGATGGGAACGGTGAACTCGCCGACGGACAGCGCGACCAGGCTGACGAGCACTCCCAGGGCGGTGACGGCGGTCCCGGCGGCGAGGCCGCGCGGAGAGAGCCGCAGCGACCAGGAACCCAGCCGCAGCGCGGTGGGAAGGGCCTTCGAGGCGGTCGCCGGTGACGGGATGGTTCTCATAGGGCGGCGAGCCTCCGGCGGCGGGCGAGCAGGATGAACACCGGGGCGCCGACGACGGCGCACATGATGCCCACCTGCACCTCGGCTGGGGCGGCGACCACCCGGCCGAGGATGTCCGAGCCGAGCAGCACCACGGGGGCGAGCACGACGGTGTAAGGCAGGACCCAGCGCTGGTCGGGCCCCGTGAGGGCACGCACCGCGTGCGGCACGGCCAGCCCCACGAACCACAGGGGCCCGGCGGCGGCGGTGGCGGCCCCGCACAACAGGGTGACGGCGATCGCGGTCAGCCCGCGCGTGCGGGCCACGCTCACGCCGAGCGCGCGCCCCGCCTCGTCGCCGAGCGCGAGGGCGTTGAGAGGCTTGGCGAGCAGCAGCCCGAGCACCAGCCCGGTCGCGAGGAACGGGGCGAGCCGTACCGCGACGTCGGCGCTGATCCCGGCGAGCGAGCCGGTGAGCCAGAACCGCATCCGATCGAAGGTCGTGCTGTCGGTCCGCAGGATCGCCGAGGCGGCGGCGTTGAAGACCATGCCCAGCGCGACGCCGGCGAGCGTGAGCCGTACCGGCCCGCCGCCCGACCGGCCGGCGGAGCCGAGCGCGTAGGCCAGCGCGGCGGCGGCGGCCGCACCGGCGAACGCGAACCAGACGTAGAGGGCGGGGTCGCCCACCCCGAGCAGCCCGATCGCGACCGTCACACCGAACATGGCGCCCTGGTTGACGCCCAGCAGCCCGGGGTCGGCGAGCGGGTTGCGGGTGAGGCTCTGCATCAGCGCGCCGGCCAGTCCGAGCGCCGCGCCCACACCGATGCCGATCAAGGTCCTCGGTACGCGCAGGTCCCTGATGACCGTGTGGTCCGCGGACCCGTCGGGGGCGAGCAGCGCGTCCAGCGCCGTGGACAGCGGGACCGAGCGGGAGCCCACCGCGACGCTGACCATCGCCAGCAGCACCAGCGCCACCAGCCCGGCCAGCAGCCCTGTCGCCAGCACCGCCGAGCGCCGTCTCGTCCCCCCCGCTCGCTCCGGACGCGTCACGTCCGGTTCCGCGGCCGTGCCGGACGCGGCCGTGGCCACAGCGGCCCTGCTCACCGGGTACCCCTCTTCGTCGGTAATGATTAGGTAAGGCTAATCTAACGCACGAGTCATTTAGGTAAGCCTAGCCTTTGGAGTCGGAAATGTCCCTACCTGTCCTGCCGCGGCGGGGATTCATGGCCACGGGCCTCGGTCTCGTGTTCGTCCTGGCCGCGTGCGGCAGCGGTGCGGAGACGGCCGCGGCGCCGGTCGGCTCCCCGGCCGCCGCCCCCGCGGCGGGTCCGTGGACTTTCACCGACGACCGTGGAAAGAAGATCGAGGTGCCCAAGCGCCCGGCCCGGGTCGTCGCCCAGGTCGGCGCCGCCGCGGCGCTCTGGGACTTCGGGGTCCGCCCCGTCGCGGTCTTCGGGCCGCACAGGCTCAAGGACGGCACGAAGGACCCCCAGGTCGGCGACGTCGACATCACCAAGGTCGAGTCCATCGGCAACGTGTGGGACGAGTTCAACGTCGAGAAGTACATCTCGCTCCAGCCGGACCTGCTGATCAGCGGTATGTACGCCAAGGACGCCCTCTGGTACGTGCCGCAGAAGTCCGCCTCCACCATCGAGCAGGTCGCGCCCACCCTCGGCGTCAGCCTGACCGGGGCGTCGGTGCCCAAGCTCATCGAGAGGTACGGGCAGGTCGCGGCCGCCCTCGGCGCCGATCTCGACGCCCCCGGGGTGACCGGGGCCAAGGCCAGGTTCGAGGCCGCCTCCGCCGCGCTCGCCACCCCCGAGGCCAAGGGCCTGAAGGTGCTGGTCATGGCGGGCGGGCCGGAGGCGATGTGGGTGGCCAACCCCGACGACCACGCGGACGTGCGCTACTTCAAGGAGCTCGGCCTGGACCCGGTGGTGCCGGAGAAGGTCGACGACGGCGGCTTCTGGCAGACCCTGAGCTGGGAGAACGCCGACACCTACGAGGCGGACGTGATCCTGGTGGACGCGCGCACCCAGTCGATGCAACCCGAGGAGATGAAGAAGAAGCCGACCTTCGCCGCGCTGCCCGCGGTCAAGGCGGGGCAGGTCTACCAGTGGCACGCCGAGGAGCGCTACAGCTACCAGGGCTACGCCGACGTGCTGGAGCGACTCCACACCGATCTCGCCAAGGCCAAGAAGCTCTGACCGGGTCAGGCGTAGGTGCCGCGGACCTCGACGATGTCGGCCAGCGGGAACTCCAGGTAGTCGCCCGCCTCCTCGCACCACGCGTCGAGCACGCCGCTGCGCAGCTCGCCGTGGCTGATGGTGGCGGTCAGGCCGTCGGTCAGCGTGATCGCCGCCCGTACGCCGCGGTCGACGACGAAGCCGAGCAGCGACTGCTGGGCGGTCGGCAGGCGGGAGGCCATCCGGCCGATGACCGCCCACGTCCTGCCGACGGACTGGGAGGCCTCGCCCTCGGCGACGAGCAGGCGCTGGGCGTGCTCGTGCGGGTCGGGAGGCGGTTCCACCAGCGGGTACGAAGGCTGCTCGAACTCGGCCACCCGGCCCCCGGGAAGCAGGATCAGCCGCCCGTTCTGCGGCTCCTCGACGCGGGCCCTGCGGATGGTGATCTCACCGGTGTCCTCGATCGGCACCGGCGCGTAGCCGTTCTCCCGCAGCGCCGCCAGGGTCTTGTCGGCGGGCACCGAGCTGGCCAGCACGGTCGGGGCGAGCAGCCGCAGGCCCAGCCTGCCCAGCCGCCGGTGCCCGGCGATCTCGGCGAGCAGTGCCGGGTCGGAGGCCTGCACGATGCAGGCGACCGTGGTCACCGTGACCTCGCCGTGCCGCCTGGCCACGTCGTGTATCAGGTAGTCGAGGGGCTGCGGCACCGTGCCCACCTCCGCGAGGTCGGCCAGCAGGCCCTCGGCGGTGTAGCCGGAGTCCATGGCCCGGCGCACGCTGGCCGGGGTGAACCGCCACACCGAGGCCGCGCCCCGTGACTCGCGTTCCGCGGCCCGGTCGAGCAGCTCGGCGAGCTCCCCGGCGGGCGGGCCGGTCACCACGGCGGTGAGGTCGGCACCGAAGAGCGCGCTCCGCCGCACGCTGGCCAGCGCCCTGGTGGAGCACTCGACCAGCACGGGGTCGTTCTCCACGATGGGCGACGAGTCGTCGATCTCGTCGCCGGGGAAGGCGTCCAGCCCGGCCATCGCCCGGCCGAGGTCGGTGATCGTGTCGAGGGCGACAAGCCCGAGCACGCGGGCCTCCTCCAGCACGGCGGGGGCGCACTCGGCCAGCAGCGACTGGTCCAGCAGCGGGGCGTGCCAGTGCGCGGACCTGACCAGCCCCGCCCGGTCGGTGCACGCCGTGCTGGCGGGCAGCCGGGCCAGCACGCCGAGCAGCGCCCGCCGGGCGCGGGCGACCATGGCTCCGGCCGGGTCGTCGCCGAGCACCGTGCCGTACTTGCCGTCGACCTTCCGCAGCGACGAGCGCTCCATCCGCCACCACGCCGACAGCAGCACCCTGAGCCTGGCGGCGGCGTCGTCCAGCCGCCAGCGGTCGAACTTCTCGGTGGGCACCAGCCCGCCGGCGGACTCGTCCCAGGCCAGCAGGCGGGCCACCGCGCAGACCTCGAGCAGCAGCCGGGTCTCGTCCTCGTCGCAGCCGGTGTCCTTGGCCACCCGCCGGACCTCGCGCACCCCGACCCCGCCCGCCTTGAGCAGCGGCAGCGGGAACTTCGCGGTGTTCTCCAGCATGGCGGCGCAGCGCTCCACCACGTGCGGGGCGGCCAGCGTCATCAGGTGGTCGACGGCCTCGGGGTCGACGGGGATGGTGGCGAGGTCGGGCGGGGCGGGGGTGAAGGGCGGGTGGTAGTCGGGGCCGCGCAGCGCGAGCGCCACCTCGCGGGGCATCTCGGCCACGTTCCAGCTGGGGCGGAAGAGCAGCCCGTGGTCGGCCGCCCACTTCTCGGGGGCGCCGGGCACCACGAACCTGCCGCCGTCCACGTCGCGGACCGGGCCGTCCCAGGCGAACTCGTCCAGCAGCCGCCTCGCGCCCTCAGGTGCCCTCTCCAGCAGCGCGGTCACCCGCGCCGGGTCGGAGAGGATCTCGGTGACCCTGGTGACCGTGCGCCGCTTGGGGCCGTGCGGCAGGCCGAGCGTCCTGGCCAGCCCGCGCAGCGCGTCGGCGCTGACCGTCCAGGAGTTCAGATAGTGGGGGAGCGGCTCACCGAGACCGCAGGGCGCCGCCCACCACCGGGCGACCCCCTCCGCCACCCGGATGCGGCCCTCGCCGTCCGGCCACGCCAGCGCGTGGTCGAACAGCAGGTCGAGCCAGGGCGACACCTCGGCCTCGGGCACGCCCATGAACCGGGCGACCGTCTCCGGCCCGGCCTGCTCGCCGAGGGCGAGTGACGCCTGCGCCACCTCCAGCGAGGGCAGCGGCAGCCCGCGCATGACCTCCATCACCGCGAACCCGTTGCCCAGCCGCTGCGCCAGGGTGTCCAGGCGGCGCGGCCACGGTGGGGCGATGGCGTCCAGCCGGTTGGCCAGAACTCGGGCGAGCCGTTCTTCGTCGAGGGTTTTCAACCAGCCGAGCAGGTGATCGTCCATCTCGCAGCTCTCTCAGGAATCTCGCGCGGGGACTCTCCGTGAGCCATAAACATCCACGGTAATGCAGAGGGCATCTCTGACGGCATCTACCGCGCAGAATGCGATGCGTTATAGAGCTCTCCGTCCGGTTCTGATCGGTCCCGGGGCCGCGAGGCGGGAGGGGTGGCGGCCCCGGGACCGATCGGCGCCTCTGAAAGGGGAAGGGGCGGCGCCGTCCGGAAGGGGTTCGGTGGAGGTCCTGGAAAGGCGGGGAAGGTCGTCGGGCCCGGAGAGGACCCTGGGGCCGGGGGGCACGGGCGGACCGGAGGGCGTTCCGCGGGCCGGCCGGGGGAAGGGGGCCGGTTCGGCGGATCGCCCGGAGGGACTGCGGGCGGTGAGGGAACCACGGGCGGGAACTGCGGGCGGCTGCTACGGGCGGTCGAGGGGGCCGGGCTCCTCGGGGAGGCCCGTTCTGAGGACGGCCCACACGATCTTGCCGTACGGGGCCAGCGGTGCCCAGCCCCAGCGGAGGCTCAGCGACTCGACGATGTGCAGCCCGAGACCGCCGATGTCGAGGGGAGAGGGATCGCGGAGCGCGGGGAAGCCGGCTCCCGGGTCGTTGAGCGTGCAGGCGACCAGCCCGCCGCGCCGGAGCAGGGAGAGACGGATCGGCTCCCTGGCCCGTGACTCGGCCAGTCTCAGGCCGTGTCTGAAGGCGTTGGTCGCGAGCTCCGAGACCACCAGCTCCATGTTCTCGCTCAGTTCACCGAGGCTCCATCCGGTGAGGGTGCCCGTCGCGAAGCTGCGGGCGGAGTGGACGGACTCGGCGTGGGGCGGGAGCACGAAGGTGGCGCTGGCCATGGCTGCCGGGGATCCGGAAAGGAGATCGCGCGCGGAATCGGGCCACCAGCCGGCGGGGGGCCACCAGTCGAGCGCCGTCCATGACGTTGACGCTCGGGGGGGCGCGGTTTGGGCGGACTGCACAGCCGCCATCATGCTGCAAACTCCCGTGCAGGTGCAAGAGCGAATGCACGTGCATAAGGTGTGTGCAACCGCTACCGTTACCCATGATTGGGTGATTACGGACGAAAGGGGATCTTGGTCGTGGCCGAGGATTCTTAGGTCACGAAGTGACAGACTGTCGATCAGGAAAGCGAGCGAGGAGCACCACGTGTCCATGGATCCGCCCGGTACCGGTTCCACTGTTCGGCGAATCATGCTCGGAGCGAGCCTGCGCCGGCTGCGTGAGGAGAAGGGACTCGCCCGTGAGGCCGCGGGATTTCACATCCGCGCCTCCGAGTCCAAGATCAGCCGCATGGAACTCGGCCGCGTCGGCTTCAAGACACGTGACGTGGAAGACCTGCTCACCCTGTACGGCGTGCTCGACGACGCAGAACGGCGCGGCCTGCTGGAGATGGTCCGCGAGGCGAACACCCCGGGCTGGTGGCACAAGTACGGCGACCTGTTGCCGCACTGGTTCACCACCTACGTGGGGCTGGAGGAGGCGACGAACATGATCCGCACCTACGAGGTGCAGTTCATTCCCGGCCTGCTGCAGACGTCCGCCTACGCGCACACCGTGATCCGGTTGGGCTACCCGGACGTGCCGGAGGCGGAGATCGAGCGTCGTGTGCATATGCGCATGCAGCGGCAGGATCGCCTGACGAAGAAAGACGGCCCCCGGTTGTGGGCGGTTATCGACGAGGCGGCCCTGAGGCGTCCCATCGGAGGCAAGGAGATCATGCGTGAACAACTCCAGCACCTGCTGGAGGTGTCCTCGCTTCCCAACATCACCCTTCAGGTGATGCCCTTTCGATTCGGCATGCACGCGGCCGAGGGTGGTGCGTTCAGCATCTTGCGGTTTCCCGAGTCCGACCTGTCGGACGTCGTCTATGTCGAGCAGCTCTGGGGTGCCCTCTACCTGGATAAACGTGAGGATATCGATCCATATCTCACGGCCATGGAGCAGTTGTGCGTGGAAAGCACCACGCCCGGGGGCACCGCCGAGATCCTCGGCGACCTTCTCAGAGAGATGTAAATGAAGCAGACCTACAACGGCATGCCCGCCACTGACCTTGCCGGGGCCAGCTGGCGCAAGAGCCGCCACAGCAACTCGACGGGTAACTGCGTCGAACTGGCCGAGCTGTCGGACGGCAGCATCGCGGTCCGTAATTCGCGTTTCCCCGAGGGGCCTGCCCTGATCTACACGCGGGATGAGATTCGCGCCCTGGTACTCGGGGTGAAGGATGGGGAGTTCGACGGTTTAACGGTGTAACACCGTTTTTACATCAGGGCCGCCAGGTTAACCGTGGCGCGCCTGTGACGTAACCGGGGGAGTGGATCGGCACGGAAGAGTTTGAGATCACAGTGATTGGGGGCTCAAACCGTGCTCGACCAGATGACCTTGTATCCGGTTGCCGACGACGTGTTGTTCGCACCAGGCGGGCGCGTCGTGATCCGCACTTACGGCGTCGCCTCGGCGGCGACCGGGGAGGGTACGCCCACTCCGGTGTCCTACCGCACATGGGTCACCGGAGTGCGCGACCAGCCGCGTTACTGGCGTTGGGGTCACTTCGAGGACGCCTGCCACGGGCATCGCAAGGTCCTCGAATGGCTGACGGGCAGGGGTCCCCAGCCCGTCGAGCTCGCCGCCTGAACGAGATCTCCCTGAACGAGATCTCCTCGCCGGCCGGCGTGATCGCGCCCGGCCGGGACGCGAGGGCCGGGAGGTTTCCCGCGGGCCCGGGGCGCGGGGCTCTCCTCGCGGCGCCCTCCCCGCCCCCGGCCGTTCTCCGGCCCCGGCCCTTGCGGGGTCAGACAGGGGCGTTCCAGGCGAGGACCACCGGCTCGCCGTGCTCGAAGCCGAGCCGGGAGTAGGTCCCCGTGTCCAGGCGGAACAGACGCCCGTCCCGCGGGGGCAGTCCGAGCCAGCGGGCGCACAGCACCCGCAGGTAGTGCCCGTGGGCGACCACGACCACGTCCCCCTCCACCGCCCTGGCGCGGGCGATCACCCGGTCGGCGCGGGCGCCGACCTGCTCCGCGCTCTCGCCGGGATGGCCGGAGTCACCGGGGACGACGCCGTCGCGCCACAGGTACCAGCCGGGACGGCTCTCGCGGATCGTGGCGGTGGTGACGCCCTCGTAGCCGCCGTAGTCCCATTCCCACAGGTCGGGCTCGATCTCGGGGGCGCCGATCCCGGCCAGCTCGGCGGTGTCCCTCGCGCGCCTGGCCGGGCTCACCAGGGCCAGGTCGAACGTCCGGCCCGCGATCAGCGGGGCCAGCGCCCGCGCCTGGTCCTCGCCCTTGGCGGTCAGCGGCAGGTCGGTGAGCCCGGTGTGCCGGCCGTCCCGGCTCCACTCGGTCTCGCCGTGCCGCAGCAGAGTCATCTGGTTCATCGAATAACTCCCGTGGATATTCCGGCCTTCAGGCCGGGGAGGAAACGGGAGCGGGAAAGCGCCCTGGCGCCCTGGCGTGCCTGGACCCTGATGACCCGTTCCAACCGCAGCCTAACTGATCTTGCAGTATTGTGTGAGGCGTGGCGCAGATCGTGAAGCGGGCCTACAAGTTCCGCCTCTACCCGACGAACGAGCAGGCGGCGGAGCTGTCTCGCACGTTCGGCTGCGCCCGCCTCGTCTACAACAAAGCCCTCGAACACCGCAGCCGCGCCTACACCCTGGAAGGCCGCAAGGTTACCTACGTGCAGTCGTCGGCCGCGCTGACAGAGTGGAAGAAGACCGAAGATCTGTCGTTCCTGAACGAGGTGTCGTCGGTCCCGCTTCAGCAGGCGCTCCGCCACCTGCAGGCGGCGTTCGCGAACTTCTTCGCCAAGCGCGCGAAGTACCCGACGTTCAAATCCAAGAAGAAGTCGCGGCTCAGCGCCGAGTACACCCGCTCGGCGTTCACCTACCGAGACGGTCAGATCACCCTCGCGAAGATGAACGCGCCTTTGAACGTCGTATGGTCGCGTCCGCTGCCCGAGGGTGCACAGCCGTCCACGGTAACCGTGACCAAGGACGCCGCCGGGCGCTGGTTCGTGGCGATCCTGTGTGAAGACCGCATCACCCCGCTCCCCCCGACCGCGAACGTGGTCGGGGTGGATGCGGGTATCACGGCGTTGGCGACGCTCTCCACCGGACAGAAGATCGTCAATCCGAAGCATGAGCGAGCCGACCGCCGCAAACTCGCCAAGGCTCAGCGCACCCTCGCCCGCAAGGAGAAGGGGTCGGCCAACCGGGCCAAGGCCAAACTCAAAGTCGCCCGCATCCACGCCCGCATCACCGACCGCCGCCGCGATCACCTGCACAAGGTCACCACACGTCTCGTCCGTGAAAACCAAACGGTCGCGATCGAAGACCTCACCGTGCGCAACCTGGTGAAGAACCACAAACTGGCCCGCGCGATCTCGGACGCCTCGTGGCGCCAGATGCGGTCCATGCTGGAGTACAAAACGCAGTGGTACGGGCGGGAACTGCTGGTCGTGGATCGCTGGTTCCCCTCCTCGAAGCTGTGTTCGGCGTGCGGCACCATCCAGCGGTCCATGCCGCTGGGCGTCCGCGATTGGGTATGCACCTGCGGCGCGTCCCATGATCGGGACGTGAACGCCGCGAAGAACATCCTCGCCGCCGGGCTGGCGGAGAGGTGAAACGCCTGTGGAGCTGACGTAAGACCTCACAGAGAGTCCTCTCTGGCGGGCAGTTGGCGGTGAAGCAGGAACCCTCACGGGCGACCGTGGGAATCCCCGCCCTTCAGGGCGAGGAGGATGTCAACGTGGTTCCCATCATGCCGGTACGGGTCGCTCGCCGGTGACCCGCCGGTGGCATATCGGTGGCCTGGCGGTGGCGTGCCGGTGGCGCGCCGGCGGCGGGGCGCGGAACACCCTCCGGGGCACGCGATCACGGTGGGAGAGCGTGCGAAACTGGATCGGTGACGTTATCTGTGGGTCTGGTAGGCGCCGGACCGTGGGCCGAGATGGTGCACGCGCCGATGCTGGCGGCTGGTCCGAACACGCGTCTGGCGGGTGTGTGGGCTCGTCGCCCCGAGGCCGCGGCCAGGTTCGGCGCCCCGGTCTTCGAGCGGATCGAGGAACTCTTCGACAACTGCGAGGCGGTCGCGTTCTCGGTGCCGCCCGCGGTCCAGGCCGAGCTGGGGGTGCGTGCCGCCAAGGCGGGCAAGGCGCTGCTGCTGGAGAAACCGCTCGCCGCCGACCTGGACGGAGCCAGGCGGCTGGCCGAGGCGGTCGCCGAGGCGGGCGTGGCCTCGCAGATGGTCCTCACCTGGCGTTACTCGCCCGCCACCCGTGCCTTCCTGGCCAGGGTCTCGGCCATCGAGCCGTTCGGCGGGAGGGCGGCCAACATCTCCGGGGCGATGCTCGGCGGAGCCTTCGCCACCTCCTGGCGGCTGGAGCGCGGCGCGATCCTCGACGTCGGCCCGCACATGATCGACATGCTGGACGTGGCGCTCGGCAGGGTCGTCGGGGTCCGGGCGCACGGTAACCCGCTGGGCTGGGTCGGCCTGCTGCTGGAGCACGAGACCGGCGCGGTCAGCGAGGCGTCGCTGTGCATGAGCGTGCCGGGGGAGAACCCGCCCTCCGACGTCGAGATCTACGGGCGTCTCGGCAGGGAGTCCCTGGACGGCACCCGGCTGGGCTCCGACGTCTTCTCCCTCATGCTCGCCGAGTTCGCGCTGACCGTACGGCGCGGTGGCGGCCACCCGCTGGACGCCGCGCACGGCCTGCGCCTGCAGGAGATCATCGCCGCCGCCGAGGAGCAGCTCGGCTGAGGAGGAACCGGCCGAGGAGCGACTCGGCTGAGGAGCGGCTCAGCCGAGGGGCAACGGGCTGAGGAGCGGCCCGGGCCGAGGACGGTTCGCCGGAGGGGACGGGCCGAAAACCCCCTGACCCCGGGGACCCTGGGAGGACCTTCGGGGGGATTGATACCGTTCCTCTGACGCGTGGCGTGAGCGAAGTCCGGTGTGAGCCCGGCGCTGTCCCGCAACTGTCATGGCCCTCAGGGGTCGAGCCAGGTCGCCTCCGCCGCGTCGACGCCGACCCTCGTGGAAAAGGGTGACCCGTCTTTCCTGGGTCCCTCGGTTCCGGCAACTGAAAGGACCTCGTGTGAGGCCCGTACGCAGCGCCCTCGCTGCCCCCGCCGCCCTCGCCGGTGCCCTGCTCGCCGCGCTGACCCTCGCCGGATGCGGCCAGAGCACCTCCGCCTCGCCCCCCGCCACCTCTGCGAGCTCCGCGACCGCGGTGGCCACCCCCTCGGCGGCGGGATTCCCCGTCACCGTCGAGGCGGGCAACGGCCCCGTCGCCGTCGCCAAGCGGCCCGAGCGGATCGTCTCGCTGTCGCCGAGTGCCACCGAGAGCCTGTTCGCGATCGGCGCCGGACCGCAGGTCGTGGCGGTGGACGACCAGTCCAACCATCCCGCCGACGCGCCGAAGAGCGACCTGTCCGGCTTCAAGCCGAACGTGGAGGCGATCATCGCCAGGAAACCCGACCTGGTCGTGGTCGCCAACGACGCCGACAGCGTCGTGGCGGCGCTGGGCAAGGTCGGCGTCCCCGTGCTGCTGGAGCCCGCCGCCACCAAGCTCGACGAGGCCTACGACCAGATCACCGACCTCGGCGCCGCCACCGGCAACGGCGACAGGGCCGCCGAGCTCGTCGCCGGGATGAGGAAGCAGCTCGACGAGATCACCGCTGCCGCGCCGAAGGACGCGAAACTCACCTACTACCACGAGCTGGACACCACTCCTTATTCGGCCACCTCCACCACCTTCATCGGACAGATCTACGGGCTGTTCGGCATGAGCAACATCGCCGACGAGGCTCCCGACGCGGCCGGGGGCTACCCCAAGCTCTCCGCCGAGTTCGTCGCCAAGGCCGACCCCGACCTCGTCTTCCTGGCCGACACCAAGTGCTGCGGCCAGTCCAGGGACACCCTCGCCAAGCGTCCCGGCTGGTCCAAGCTCTCCGCCGTCAAGAACGACCAGGTCGTCCTCCTCGACGACGACGTCGCCTCCCGCTGGGGCCCGCGCGTCGTCGACCTCGCCAGGCAGATCGGTGACGCCGTCCAGAAGGTGGCGGCAGGCTGACCGGCGTCAAGAAGAAACGAGAAATGCTCTCTCCCCGCCCCGAAGGACGAGGCATCCGCCCCGGGCACCCGGTGAGTCCCGGCGACGCGGCCTCGGAGTCGTCCCCCGGTACGGACACCGGTACGGGTGAAGGCGCCGGCACGGACACCGGCACCGGCACCGGTGTGACCTGGGAGGCCGGCGGCCAGGGAAGGCAGGCGGCACGGCTGAACCCGCTGGTGACGCTCTCGGCCGTGGGCGTGCTCCTGGCGAGCATGTTCGCCGGGCTGCTGGCCGGCGCGGCGGGCATCGCGCCGCGCGGCGTGATGCTCCAGATGCTCGACTGGCTGCCGTTCGTCTCGGTGGACTCGGGGCTGGCCCCGGTCGAGCTGGGCCTGCTGACCGAGCTGCGGCTGCCCCGGGTCCTGCTCGCCGCGATCGTCGGCGGCCTGCTGGCCGTCGCCGGAGCCGGCTACCAGGGCGTCTTCCGCAACCCGCTCGCGGACCCCTACCTGCTGGGAGCCGCCGCGGGCGCGGGTCTGACGACCACGGCGGCGATCGTCTTCACCGGCGGCGACATCGAGGCGATCGGCATTCCCGCCGCGGCCTTCGCCGGGGCCGTCGGCGGCGTGCTGCTCGCCTACGCGCTGGGCAGCGCGGCTGGCCGGGGCGGCGGCACCGCCACGCTGGTCCTCGCGGGCGTCGCGGTCACGTCCTTCCTCACCGCGATCCAGACGTTCCTGCAGCAGCTCAGGGTGGAGGAACTCCAGCGCATCTACGCCTGGATCCTCGGCGACGTCGGCGGCGGCTGGGCCCAGGTCACGCTCGTCGCCCCGTACGCCGCCGTCTCGGTGGTGGTCATGCTGCTGCACGGCAGGCTCCTCGACGTGCTCTCGGTCGGCGACGACGAGGCGGTCACCCTCGGCCTGAACGCCGCCCGCGTCCGCCTCGTCGTCCTGCTCGCCGCCTCGCTGGCCACCGCGGCGGCCGTCGCGGTCAGCGGGCTGATCGGCTTCGTCGGCCTCGTCGTGCCGCACGTGGTCCGCCGCCTGGCCGGGGCGTCGTACCGGATCGTGCTGCCGATCTCGCTGATCGGCGGGGCCGCCTTCCTGATCCTCGCCGACCTGGTCGCCAGGACCGTGCTCGCCCCCGCCGAGCTGCCCATCGGGGTGGTGACCGCCTTCGTCGGCGCGCCGTTCTTCGTGGCCGTGCTGCGCGTGACCCGCCGGGTGGAGACGTGACGCCGCGCGCGAGCGGCGAAGGGAGGGCGCCGGCCCGCCCGTACGGTGAGCGCGCCGCCGGGGCCCGTGCGCCGCGCGGGGAGAAGTCGCGCGGGCAGAAGCCGCGCGAAGGGGAGAAACGGAGGGGAGACCGGTGAGCCACCTCGTGGTGAGGGACCTGTCGGTCGTGATGGACCGGCGCGCGGTGCTGTCCGGCGTCGGCCTCGACATACGGGACGGCGGCTGGCTCGCCGTCATCGGCGCCAACGGCGCGGGCAAGTCCACGCTGCTGCGCGCCCTGGCGGGAGTGCTGTCCTTCGAGGGCGAGGTGCTCGTCGACGACGTGCCGCTCAGGCGGCTCAAGCCCAGGGAGCGGGCCAGGCTGCTGGCCTGCGCCCCGCAGTCCCCGGCGCTGCCGGCCGACATGACCGTGTTCGACTACGCGTTGCTCGGCCGTACCCCGTACATCTCCTACCTGGGCCGCGAGAGCCGCCACGACCGCGAGGTGACCGCCTCGGTGCTGGAGCGGCTGGACCTGTCCTCCCTCGCCGCGCGGCCGCTCGCCCACCTGTCCGGCGGCGAGCGCCAGCGCGTCGTGCTCGCCAGGGCGCTGACCCAGCAGGCCCCGGTGCTCCTGCTCGACGAGCCCACCACGGCCCTCGACCTGGGGCACCAGCAACAGGTGCTGGAGCTCGTGGACCGGCTCCGGCTGGCCGACGGGCTGACCGTCGTCACGACCCTGCACGACCTGAGCCTCGCGGGTCAGTACGCCGACTCGATGATGCTGCTCTCGGGCGGCCGGGTGGCCGCCTCCGGCACCCCTGCCGAGGTGCTCACCGGGGAGCTGATCGGTGAGCACTTCGACGCCCGCGTCCGCGTCGCGGCCGGTCCCGGCGGCAGGCCCGAGGTCCACCTGGAGCGCCCTTGAGCGGGACCGTGACGCCCCGGAGGCGTTCGTGAGCGGGTTCGAGGACCGCCCGGACGCCACCGGGCGGAGCCGGGGGCCGCACGGAGCGTCCCTGAGGCTGAGCCACCGCGAGGAGGACGGCGCCCGGCTGGCCGCGCTGCTGTGGGAGTTCGGCCCCGGCTGGCGGGCGATCTCCTCGGCCATGGTCGGCGGCGGCATCGGCCCGGCCGCCTGGATGCTCAACGCGCAGGTGGTCGCCGGATACTCGCGGATGGACCCGGTGGACCACCTGCTGGAGCTGGCCCCGCCGGGCCCGGGGGTCGGCATGCTCACCGCGGCCTCGGTCGACCACTTCACCCGGGCCCGCGACGGGGGAGCGGAGGTCGTGGCGACCGTCGGCCTGCGCGTCCCCACCTGGGCCGCCGCCCCGGAAGGCGCCGCCGACCCCGAGCTGGCCCCCGTGTTCCTGCCGGGAACGGTCAACATCGCGGTCGCCGTACCGGTCGCCATGAGCGACGCCGCCCTGGTCAACGCGGTCATGACGGTGACCGAGGCCAAGACCCAGGCACTGCTGGAGGCCGGTTTCCCCTGCACCGGCACCGCCTCCGACGCCGTCTGCGTGGCCGCCCCCGACCGTGTTCCCGGAGGCCCCGAGGAACTCTTCGGCGGCCCCCGCTCCACCTGGGGCGCCCGCATCGCCCGCGCCGTCCACACCGCCGTCCTCCAGGGCGCCCGGCGATGGGCGGACCGTGACGTGCCGACCGCCTGATCTCTCAGCCGGGGGGCGGGCTTTTCCCGGCGGACCGATCTTCGTACGGCATACGTTGTCGCGCCGGGGGGCCGCTCAGGATTAGACTTTGCGTAACTGTCCGCGACGGGGCGTGGGCGTGACGATAGGCCGTAAAACGGGATGGTCAAGACGGGGTGGCGATGCCCTGCTCATGGCCTTTCACTGGTGATGGCGGAAAAGAAAGTCAAGCCCTCGGGGCTGGACGGTTCACTTATTCACCCTCGTTTGCGACCCTGGTCCTATCCCCTGTAGGGAGTGGCGATGCGGCGGTTCGGTTCGGCGCTGGTGGTGTTCGGCGGGCTCTCCTTGGTGATCGCCGGGGTGACCCCCGCCCTGGCTCACGAGCACCCCAGCGGTATCACCGACCTGGTGACCCCCGCGGTGGTCAGGATCGAGGCGACGGCGAAGGTCGACATCACGTTGCTCGACCACATCGGCGAGCTGGTTCACGTGGAGCGTTCCTACGAGGTGCCGATCGGCAGCGGCACCGGCACCGTGATCAATCCCGAGGGCGGCATGGTCACCCTCACCCGGGTGGTCAAGTCCGACCGCGACGTCCGGATCTACGCCGCCAACAAGATCTTCGCCGCGCACCACAAGGTCAAGATCCCCGAGGACTTCGAGCGGCACAAGCTCAAGGACGACCAGCTCAACCACCACCTGCAGGAGTGTTACCCGCCCAAGCAGCCCACCGCCACCTGCATCATCGACGTCACCACCGAGATCACGGTCTTCCCCAACATCTCCTCCGCCGACAAGGAGGGGTTCAAGGCCGAGATCGCCCGTACCGGTGACAGGCCCGACAGCCCCGCGGTGCTGAGGCCCGTCGGCCGCGCCGACGGGAGCGCGGGCCTGCCCACCGCCCCGCTCGCCGGCGCGGTGCCCGCCAAGGAGGGGTCGCCGGTGGCGGTCGCGGGGTTCACCGGGCGGCCCGCCGCGAACCTGCCGGAGACCGTCGACATCGCCCACCTGCGGGCGGGCGGTGCCGGAGAGGGCGGCCGGGAGTTCAAGGACCCGGAGAACAAGGTCAACGAGCCGGAGAAGCTGGGCGCCCTGGTCGACAAGGGCCTGCTCGGCGGCCCGGTGATCGAGGACAAGAAGGGCGAGGTCGTCGGCCTGCTGCTCGGCGGCGGCAAGGACGCCCGGATGATCGGCGTCCGCGAGGTCACCAAGGCCCTGGCCGAGGCGGACGTCGCGCCCGCCAGAGGCCCGATCGACGCCGCCTTCGAGCAGGCGCTGACCCGCTTCCACACCCACTACTACGGTGACGCCGTTCCCGCCTTCCAGCGCGTGCTCGAGCTCTACCCGGGCCACACCGTGGCGGCCGCGCACCTGAAGACGTCGCAGGCCAAGCGCGGCACCGCCGAGGACGAGGGCACCAAGAGGGCCGCCGCCTCCACCGGCCCGTCCCAGGGGGGCCCGCCCCTGTGGCCGTTCCTCGTCGGCGGAGGACTGCTGGTGCTGGCCGTGCTGACCACCGCGATCCTGCTCTGGCGTCGCGGGTCGCAGGACCCCGACCCCGAGCCGGGTCCGACCGCGGAGACCCGGCCCCCGGCCCCGACCTCGCCACCGATACCGGTACCGGCACCACCGCGACCGGCCTTCGACGAGCAGGCCGACTCCACGGTCGTCGTCGGCCGCTCCTTCCCGGCGCTGCCCAAGGTCTCCTCCACCGCGCCCGGCCAGCCGGTGCTGGTGGCACGCGACCCGGGCCACAACACGGCCCCCGGCCACAACACGGGGCCGGGTGCCGCCACGGGGCCGGGAACGAAACCCGGTGACACGGTGGTGCAGAGATACTGCACGGGTTGCGGGATGCGGCTGGGCCCCGCCCACAGCTTCTGCGCCTACTGCGGCCAGCCGGCCAAGACGTGATGTCCGTGAACGACAGGGCGCTGATCGGCCGGGAAGTGGCCGGCTACCAGATCGAGGACATCATCGGCAAGGGCGGCATGGCCGTCGTCTATCTCGCGATCGACTCCAGGCTCAACCGCCGGGTGGCACTGAAGATCCTCAATCCGCTGCTCGGCGAGGACGACCGGTTCCGCCAGCGCTTCGTGCTGGAGTCGCGCACGGTCGCGAGCATCGACCACCCCAACATCATCCCGATCTACGAGGCCGACAGCGCGGACGACGGCACCCTCTACATCGCGATGCGTTACGTCGACGGCCCCGACCTGCGCAAGCTCTTCTACGACCGGGGCCTGATGCCGGTCAGCCAGGTCAGCCGGATCTTCGCCCAGGTGGCCGCCGCGCTCGACACCGCGCACGCCCACGACCTGGTCCACCGCGACGTCAAGCCCGCCAACATCCTGATCGCCGCCCACACCGAGGGCGACCACGCCTATCTCACCGACTTCGGCATCACCAAGCACCGCACCTCGATCTCCGGGCTGACCCAGACCAACCAGTTCATCGGCACCCCCCGATACATGTCGCCCGAGCAGATCAACAAGGAGCACATCGACGGCCGCTGCGACCAGTACGGCCTGGCCTGCGTGGTCTACGAGGCGCTGTCCGGGCGGCTGCCCTTCCAGCGTGACAACGAGATCGCCCTGCTCTGGGCACATCTCGCCGAGACCCCCACGCCGCTCACCACGCTCCGTCCCGAGCTGCCGCTCGAGGTCGACGGCGTCATGATGCGGGCCCTGGCCAAGTCGCCCGAGCAGCGTTACGACACCTGCGGCCAGTTCATCGCCGAACTGCGCGACGCGATCAGCGGCGCCGGCCAGCCGTACCAGCTCGTGCAGGCTCCCTACGCGCCGACGGCACAGACGGCGTCCAGGACGTCCGAGACGACCGAGGCGTCCGGCGCGCGGAAGGCGCCGAAGAAGAAGCCCGCGTCCGGCGGGAAGGGCATCCTCATCGGCGCGGCCGTGGCGATCACGGCGATCGTCGCGCTGGTGGCGGTGCTCGCGACGTTCCTGCGCGGCGACGACACCTGGGTGGCGTACGAGGGTTCGTCCGCGGTGCCGGTCGCCTTCCAGTACCCCGGGACCTGGACCCTCGAGCCGCACGCCGACGTGTTCGTGGCGGCCTCGCCGAAGGTGGAGCAGTTCCGCGCGCTGTTCGCCACGCCCGTCACCGCCGACTGGGCCGCGGCGAACGAGATCATCAAGGACGCCCCCCAGGACGCCACCGGCTTCTACGCGCAGACGCTCGACACCCTCGACCCGCTCGGCGGCGCCAAGCAGCTGCAGGAGACGCTGCAGTCCTCGCTTCCCGGGACGGTCAGCGTCTTCTCCCAGGTCGTCCAGGTGAGCGTGGGCGGGCGAAACGCCTCGCGCCTGCAGGGGACGATCGCCGACCCCCAGCGCGGCGGCCAGCTCGAGTTCACCGGCTGGGTCGTCGAACGGCAGGACGAGCCCGCTCTCCTGATCTACTTCTGCTCCTCCGGCAGGTGTGACGACGCGGTCGCCAACCGGTTCGTGCGGAGTGTCTCGTTCCCGGCGTCCTGACCCGCTGACTTGTGTCCCACTTGTGAGCGGCTTGTCCGGGCGTTTTGTCCTATGGGCAAGACGGTCACCAGGCTTTAGTCTCCCCGCATGGCGGTTCTCCTTCCCCCTTCTCCGGCCCCCGCGGGTGCGGGTCGCCGGTCGCCCGGCCCCGGAACGAGGTGTCCAGCCGCCTGACAAGGAGGAGCAGTGAACATCCGCGTCGTGATCGCCGACGACCAGGCGATGGTCCGCGCCGGGCTGAAACTCGTCGTGGAGAGCGAGCCAGGGCTGGAGGTGGTCGGTGAGGCCCCCGACGGGGTCGAGGCTCTCGCCGTGGTCCGCCGCACCAGGCCCGACATCGTGCTGATGGACATCTCGATGCCGCGGATGGACGGCCTCACCGCCGCCAGGCAGCTGCTGGGCCGGCCGGACCCGCCGAAGGTCGTGATGCTGACGACCTTCGACACCGACGAGAACCTCTACGCCGCGCTCCGCGCCGGGACCAGCGGGTTCCTGCTCAAGGTCTCGCCGCCCGAGCAACTCGTGGAGGCCATCCGGGTCGTCGTGGCCGGGGACGCCCTGCTCGACCCGGCCGTCACCACCCGCGTCATCGCCTCCTTCGCCGGACGCCACGACCCCGCGCCCCCGCCGCAGCTGGCTGACCTCACCCCGCGCGAGCTGGAGGTGCTGCGCTCCCTGGCGCGCGGCCTGACCAACGCCGAGATCGCCGGGAAGCTCTTCGTCGGTGAGGCCACGGTCAAGACCCACGTGGCGCGGGTGCTGATGAAGCTCCACCTGCGCGACCGGGCTCAGGCGGTGGTGTTCGCGTACGAGTCGGGTGTGGTCCGGCCGGGAGCGGCCGTCGGGTAGTACGAGATCCACTCCTCGCGGCTCATCCGGAGCATCCTCACTCCGACCCAGCCGACCGCGCCCGCCGTCGCGGCCCAGAACGGCACCGTCAAGGGACCGTACTCGGTCACCATCGAGCCGGCGGAGGACAGCACGGCGACGAGCGGCACCGCCCAGTGCGCGAACCCGGCCCGCCAGACCCCGATCAGCAGGACCGGCAGGCCGAAGATCGCGAAGAACAGCCACGGCATCTGGAAGCCGAAGACGACGCCGGGCAGGTCCAGCATCTCGCCGAGGATCCTCTCGCTCTCCGCGGGGGTGTGGTGCCGCCCGAGCCACCACTCCACCGGGTCGGTCATCAGCAGGGCCGACCCGTTGACGTAGCCGAGGATGGTCAGGGTGCCCGCGAGGTGCCCGAAGACCACGGTACGGCGGCGCATCACGTGCAGCAGGCCGAAGACCGACAGGCCCGCCAGCAGGTAGGACCAGTGGTAGAGCACCGACTGCACCTGGGACAGCACGGGGTCGGCGCCGTAGCTGACCGCCTCGCGTTCGTCGCCCCAGGTTCCGGGGTCGACGAGGAGGGCGACGAGCTGGAGCAGCGGGGCGGCGATCAGTAACACGCCGGAGGCGACGCGCCGGAAGTCGGCTGAGTCCTTGAACATGGTTCTCCCTGCCTGTGCGGGACTGTGACGGTCTGTCAGCCAGGAAGGTAGGGGTAGGGCCCCCGCGCGGTCGTCAACCGCGGGGTTGATCCGGGATCCCCCTGCTGGGGTAAGAAGGTCTCAACATGGGTCGATCAAGGATGTGAGTTGCGCGCCTCGAAGGCCCCGATCGCAGTTCGTGAGCCCACGACCGGAAAGACGCGTGATGTTGCACGAGAAACTGAATTCGATCTACGACAGCGTCCTGCGCCGCAATCCGGGGGAGGTCGAGTTCCACCAGGCCGTCCGCGAGGTGCTGGAGAGCATCGGCCCGGTCCTCGGCAAGCACCCCGAGTACGCCGAATCGAAGATCATCGAACGGATCTGCGAGCCGGAGCGGCAGATCATCTTCCGGGTGCCGTGGGAGGACGACCAGGGCGAGGTGCACATCAACCGCGGCTTCCGGGTCGAGTTCAACAGCGCGCTCGGGCCCTACAAGGGCGGACTGCGTTTCCATCCCTCGGTCTACCTGGGCATCGTCAAGTTCCTCGGCTTCGAGCAGATCTTCAAGAACGGCCTGACCGGCCTGCCGATCGGCGGGGGCAAGGGCGGCTCGGACTTCGACCCCAAGGGCCGCTCCCAGCGCGAGGTCATGCGTTTCTGCCAGAGCTTCATGACCGAGCTCTACCGGCACATCGGCGAGTATACCGACGTCCCCGCCGGGGACATCGGCGTCGGCCAGCGCGAGGTCGGCTACCTGTTCGGCCAGTACAAGCGCATCACCAACCGGTACGAGTCCGCGGTGATCACCGGTAAGGGGATCGGCTACGGCGGTGCCCAGGTCCGCACCGAGGCGACCGGGTACGGCTGCGCGTTCTTCGTCGACGAGATGCTGAGGGCGCGCGGCACCTCCTTCGAGGGCAAGCGCGTCGTCGTCTCCGGCTCGGGCAACGTCGCCGTCCACGCGATCGAGAAGATGCAGCAGCTCGGCGGCACCGTGGTCGCCTGCTCCGACTCCTCGGGGTACGTGGTCGACGAGAAGGGCATCGACCTCGACCTGCTCAAGCAGGTCAAGCAGGTCGAGCGCCTCCGGATGGGCGTCTACGCCGAGCGTCGCGGCAGTGACGTGTCCTTCGTGCCGGGGCGGAGCATCTGGGAGGTGCCGTGCGGGGTGGCGATACCGTCGGCCACCCAGAACGAGATCACCGGCAGGGACGCCGAATCCCTGGTGCGCGGCGGGTGCGTCGCGGTCGGCGAGGGCGCCAACATGCCCACCACGCCGGAGGGCATCCGGATCTTCCAGGAGGCGGGCGTCGCCTTCGGCCCGGGCAAGGCCGCCAACGCGGGCGGCGTGGCCACCAGCGCGCTGGAGATGCAGCAGAACGCCAGCCGCGACTCCTGGACCTTCGAGTTCTCCGAGCGCCGACTTCAGGAGATCATGAAGGACATCCACGGCCGCTGCCTGCAGAGCGCCGCCGAGTACGGCATGCCGGGCAACTACGTGGCCGGTGCCAACATCGACGGCTTCAAGCGCGTCGCCGACGCGATGCTCGCCCTCGGCCTGATCTGAGGTTGAGGCGCCCGTACCCGGTCACCGTTGAGCCGGCGGAGGAGAGGACGGCGACGAGCGGTGCCGCCCGGAGCGCGAACCCGGCCCGCCGGACCCGATCAGCGGGACCGGCGGGCCGGAGATCGCGCAGAACAGCCACGGCGCCGGGAGAGCGAATCAACGCCGTGGCCCTTGTCAGGGGGTGGGCAGGCCGCTGTCCAGCCGGCATCCGTCGGTGGTCCGCGTGTTGTCGCAACGGTTGAGCTGGAGACTGTCCGCCACGTAGGCGAAGGACTGGCCGTTCGGGCTCACCACCGACAGCTGCACGGTTGCCGCGCCGGCCGGTGCGATCGCCGAGACGTCGTGCTCCGCCCAATCGGAGGTCAGGGCGTGGAGCGAGCCGTCACCGTTCGAGATCAGTGCGTTCGACGCGTTGTACCAGGAGAGCCGCAGCTTGACGTCGCCGGAGGTGGCGGTCGTCAGTCGGGCGAAGAACTTGTACCGTTGCCCCGGCGTCACCTGGGGCTTGCGCGTGACCGACAGGATCCCCTCGGCCCACGACTGGACGTTCACGGTCAGGGACCGTCGGCCGTCGTAGTAGCGGGCCGACACCTGGCTGTCCGTTCCAGGCGGGGTGACCTGCATCCATCCGCCGCCGGAGACGGTGAAGCCCGTGGGGTACCCATAGGGCGCGTCCGCCTCGACCGTGCGTTCCTGCGCGGTCAGCAGGTCGTTGCTGTATCCCACGTCGCAACAGACCGGCGGGGTGAGCATCGACCAGGTGGCCAGGTTGGCCCTGCGAGGGTGCGGATAGGCGCTCGTGTAGAACACGGCCGTGGTCTCGCTCGGGTCGTAGTAGTTGTTGAACTCCTGGTCCACCCCCCAGGTGTTCCACTGGCTGGACATCACGTCGGCTTCCTCGAAGCGGATCACCTCGGTGACCTTGGCGTGGTCGACGTCGAACAGGTGGATGAACTCGTGCAGCATGGTCGCGCTGTCCCAGTCGTCGGTCGCCGCCACGCAGAGGAGTTCGCAGAAGGCCTGCGCCGTTCCGTTGAAGTCCTCGAACACCATGTAGGTACGGTTGGTGGGGTCGTAGCCCGCCGCCACCAGATCGTCCTCGACGACGTCCGCGGCGGTCTCGCCGCCTATCACCCCGTTCTCGATCTTCTCCGGCACCACGAGGGCGCGTGCGTAGCCCCCGTAGCCGCTGGTGTCGTAGCCGGTCCGGCAGCTCAGATTGACGTGCTGGTCGTAGTTCGTGGACGTGTCCAGCGACCAGTCCACCCGGTCGACGATCTTGGCGATCTTCTCGACGAAGTCCTCGTAGTGGTTCCCGGACTCCTCGTGCCAGGCATAGATCACCTGGACCGCCGGGACACTCCCCGCGGCGTTCTTGGGGTCGGACAGTGTGGTGGCGCAGCCTCGCTTGGGAATGTTCGCGTCCGCCGGTTGGACGTAAGGGACATCGGGCTCGGTGCCGATGGGATTGAAATCGGCGTGCGCCGTACCTGTCATCAGGAGGACGAACAGCACCGCGACCAGCGCGGACGTTAATTTCTTGAACCGTGCAAACAAGGGGTTTTCCTCCAGTATTTTACCGTGCCGTGAACCCTTGGATTCCCATGACGGGTTTCCGGGAATTCCGGGCACCACTTCAGGAGTGATCTTCGGCGGTATACCGGTGAGCGTGATTTGACGGGCCGTACCGGCTCTGAATGTGATCCTTGTCACTGAGTCGTGAAATTCGGCCAGGAATGAAGTTCGGATGAGTTCGGGTCGCGCCCTGTGTTCGGCCGGCTCTGTGGGCGGCGGCGACGACAGGGTGAACGAGGCCGGTAACCGCTGGTCCGACCGCCGAACCCCGGCCCAGGTCAACGGGGTTCGGATGGGTCGGGCCGGAAACCGATGGCTGGGCGCCGCCGGCCTTTACGGGCCTCGAATCTCATTCCGAAGAGACGTGTCCTGAATATATTCGGGCGATGACCGCCTCACGTCTTTGTCTGGGAATCATCGGTCTATGCAAACATATACGACATCTGTTTCGGTCCGGTGTCGCGACGAGTCCCCCTTTTGTTACTGGTCACCGGCAAAGTGTAGGCATCCGAAGTTGAAGGGCGGATGCCACGAAGGGATACGACTGCCGACGGCTGAGTGCCGTTCGCCAGGCCGGAGGCATGAAATATCGGGAAAGTGGAACTTTAATACGGAGATTGTGGGTCAGGATTTCTGACGGTCATGACCTGTGGGGCCCTCGTGGACACGGGAACGGCCACCGGCATCACGATCGTTTGTAGCGACGAACGTGGACACGGTGACCGTGGAGTTCGCGGTGGCGACATCCGGCTCGTCTCCGCGCCGGACGGTCCTGCTCGCCGCTGTCGCGGGAGAGACCTCCCTCAGCACTCGCCCATCGCGGCACGCGTCTGCGACGGCGACATGGGCGGGACGGGCAGGGGATGGGCCGCGCCGGCACGCAGGCCGTCGAGGGTGAGGGCGAGATGCCGCCGCCAGACGCCGGGAGCGACGCGGAACGTCGCGCGCACGGTCGCCGCGACCCCCCAGATCACGAACGCCATGTCGTCGAGCGCGACGTCGTCCCGCAGGTCGCCGGACTCCTGGGCGCGTTCGACGATCCGTTGCATCAGCGCGTACCCCGTGCCGGTGTCGGCCGTGGCGCCGCGTACGGCGAGGTCGTTGTAGCCGAGGTCGGCGGCCTGCAGCTCGCACACGCCGGTGATGAACGCGACGAACCCCTCCCAGGCGTCGTCCATCGCGAGTGAGCTCGTGGCCAGGCCGGCGACCGTCGCCACCCGGTCCTCGAACACCGCCGCCACCAGCTCGGCGCGGGTGGGGAAGCGGTTGTACAGCGTGCCGATGCTCACCCCCGCGGCGCGCGAGATCTCCTCGAGCGGCACGTCGAGCCCCCGGTCGGCGAAGAGGCGCCTGGCCGCCAGGAGGAGGCGCTCGCGGTTGTGGACGGCGTCCTTGCGCATACCGGGAATCCTCGCTTAAGTTGAGGCTAATCTCAACTTGAGGAAGGTCTCAACTTATGCGACGGACCATCGTGATCACCGGCGGCACGAGCGGCATCGGGAAGGAGCTCGCCCGGCACTACGCCGAGCGGGGCGATCTGGTCGTCGCCGTGGGCAGCCGTGAGGCGGGCGGCGAGCGCCTGCGCCGGGACGTGCCCTCGGCGCGCTTCGTCCGGGCCGACCTCAGCTCCGTCCGGCAGACCCGCGACCTGGTCGAGCGGCTCCGCGACGAGCACCCGGTGATCGACGCGCTGGTGCTCGGCGCCTTCAGGTACAACCTGGCGAGGGTCGAGACCGAGGAGGGGTTCGAGCACACCTTCGCCCTCTCCGTAATCAATCGCTGGCTGATGGCCGAAGGCCTGCGCGAACCCCTGGAGAGGGCACCGGCACCCGTGATCGTCAACCTGTGCGGCGTCGGGGGCATCCGTGCGGGACGGATCCACTGGGACGACCTGCAGTTCACCAGGGACTACCGGCCCTTCACGGCGACGATGCAGGGCACCAGGGCCGGAGAGCTGCTGGCCTCGACCTACAGCGGCGAGCGGACGAGCTACGTGCTCTACAACCCGCTGTTCGTGGCGACCGGGCTGTTCGAACCCTTCCGGCAGCCGGTACGCGGTTTCGTATGGGTGATGTCGGCGCTGTTCGCCCAGCCGGTGGCCAGGGCCGTGCCGCCGATCGCCGCGCTCATCGACCGGCCCCCGGCCGGACCGCTCACCGCCTACCGCAGGGGCAGGCCCATCGCGTTCACCGCCGACCGCGACCAGGCGCTGAGGTTCGAGAAGGCCGTACGCGCGATGGTGGCACCGTTCTCCGGATGATCGCCGGTGCGCCGCCGGGCCGGGCGGCCCGGACGGTCCCGGCAGGCCCCGCGCTCCGGGGCCTGCCGGTCGGACGTGCGCTCAGCCCGCGCCGGGGACGACGGCGGTCTTCTCCTTGAAGTCGTAGCCGTTCTTCACGGCGTTCTGCCGCAGGCTGTCGAAGGATTTCTTGCCGGCCTCGAGGTCGGCCTCGGTGGCGGTGCCGTTCTTCAGCTTGTCGGTCAGGTTGCTGAAGCTGTCGGTGACCGCTTTGACGCCCTTGCACATTGTCGGGTTGGCCAGGGCGAAGCGCCTGGCGACCTTCAGCTCGTGAACGGTGAAGAGCCCGGCCAGGGCGGCCTTCGCGAAGGTCCGCTTCCGCTTCTCCGCTCCGGCCTTGAACCCACCGCTCCGCAACGGTTTGTAGATGTAGCGATAGAAGGCTCCCAGCGCGAGACCCGCGTGCAGCGCGAAGCGGGTCTTGGCGAACCTCTTGGTGTTGGCGCCGACCGGGCACTCGTCCGCGGTGTACTCCTGGGCGGTGTCCGTCGCAGGGAGGTCGGCGGCGGGCGGAAGGGCCGCGGGCGGCGAGGTCGCGACCACGACGGCCTCGGGTCTCACCGCGGCCGGCCTGTCGCCGCCGCAGCCACCGATCAGTGTCACGGCCAGCAGTGCCGCTGCCGGGACGGCAACGGATCGGGCACTCCGTACAGGCATCTTCCCCCCTGGATGATGGTTACGGCGTCGCCTTTCGCCCTCTTTGTACCCTTTGTAGCTCCTTCGACACGCTCCGTGAAGCCGGGCGGCTCCTGCGGGAGATCCATGGCGTGTCCCGCGGGACCGGTCCCCGGGTGTTCGTCCGGCGGGCGTGGCCACCCGGCGGTGTCGAGCCGATCCGTCCACCGCGTCGTGTCCTCGCCGGGGGTGCGGTGTCTTGATGTCAAGTAATCACTTGTTTACTTATGGTCGTTTTGGACGTGAAAAAACAGGGTGCAAATTCATTTTCTTCGACTAGCCTCGCCAATGCTCTTACGTCGCCCTTAATGCGGACATCGCCCTCTTTGGCACTCCGTAGGCGGCGTAGCTGGCATCCCCTTGTACGAAAGGCGACTGGTGCGTTACCGTCTTGCCCCCATTGTGGTGGCTGCTGTGTTTTCCCTCCCGTTCATTTCCCTTTCCACTCCCGTACAGGCTCAGGTCAAGCCGTGCCACGGCCGCGGCACGGACGGCGCGGTCCAGAGTCCTGTCGAGATCGACCGTTCGGCGGCGTGCCCGGGTACCCAGCCCGCGCTCGCCGTCCACTACCCGCACAGCGTCGACGGGACGCTCCTGTTCCAGGACAAGCCCCCGCTGGAGGAGGCGAGCGAGCACGACGACGTCAGGTTCGTCATCGGCACCGGCGGTTCCCAGCCGTACATCACCTACGGCGGCCAGCGCTACAACCTGAACAACGTGCACTTCCACGGCCACGCCGAGCACAAGTTCGCCGGCCAGCCCTTCGCCCCCCTCGAGGCCCACTTCGTCCACGAGCGGGCGACCGGGCCGAAGGGCTACGTGGTCTTCTCGGTCCTCGTCGACGCCAAGTCCTTCCAGGGCCTGTCCCAGCACGACCGCCTGATCGCGTCGCCCCCCGCCATCGGCGAGTCCAGGAGCGTCCACGGCGTCGACCTCAGGGCCATGCTGCCCGAGAGCCACGCCACCTACCGCTACACCGGCTCCCTCACCACGCCGGACGAGACCGGCACCTACTTCCAGCCGGTCAACTGGGTCGTCTTCAACCAGCACGCGAAGGCGCACCAGAACAACATCCAGTCGTACCGGTCACTGTGGGGCCCGGAGGGCAACCACCGGGAACTCCAGGAGAACGACCCGGAGCCGAACATCTACTCGTACCACTGACGTCACGCCGTTCCGGGTCCGCCCGGTTCGGTGACCGTGACGGCCACGCCGGCCGAGGTACGCCTCGGCCGGCGTGGCCGTTTGGGGAAGGGGAGAGGTCACGTCCGCGAGGGCGCCGGCTCGTATGCCGCCCGGTGGGGGATCACTCGTCGAACTGGCCGGACCAGCCGATGACGATGTCCTGGCCGAGCCAGCCGGTGACGGTGTCGACGTCCTCGGCGCTCAGGTGTTCGGCGAGGAGGCGCCGGAACTCGACCTCGCCGAGGGCTTCGCGCTGCTGCCTGAGCCAGAGCAGGCTGATGTTGATTTCGGGTATCTGAAGTTCGGCACGGATGAGCAGGCTGTGCACGGTAAGGGCCACTGCTTCGGAGGCTCTGCCCGTTTCGGTGTACAGCGCACCGATCTGGCTGTATTGGCGGGCCATGCCCGCGCGGTTGCCGAGCTCCTCGTGGATGGTGAGGGATCGGCGGTAGTACTCCAGCGCCCGCTCATGCTCTCCTCGCTCCTGGGCGACGATGCCGAGCTGGTGATAGCCACGGGCCATGCCCGCGCGGTTGCCGAGTTTCTCGCCGATGGTGAGGGAGCGGTGGTAGTGCTCCAGCGCCCGCTCGTAATCCCCTCGCTCCTGGGCGATCATGCCGAGGTGGTGGTAGCCGCTGGCCATGCCTGCCTCGTCGCCGAGTTCCTCTTTGATGGTGAGGGAGCGGTGGTAGTGCTCCAGTGCCCGCTCGTAATCCCCCCGTTCCTGGGCGATCATGCCGAGCTGGTGGTAGCCGCCCGCCATGCCCGCGCGGTCGCCGAGCTCTTCGTCGATGGACAGGGAGCGGCGGTGGAGCTCCAGTGCCCGCTCGTGCTCTCCTCGCTCCTGGGCGACGATGCCGAGCTGGTGATAGCCACGGGCCATGCCCGCGCGGTTGCCGAGCTTCTCGTTGATGGCGAAGGAACGGCGGTAGTGCTCCAGTGCCCGCTCGTAATCCCCTCGCTTGTGGGCGATGATGCCGAGCTGGTGCAAGCCGACGGCCTGCTGTCGGCTCTCGACCGCGAACCACGACAGGGTCTCGTGATGGAGCTGCTCCTCCCAACTCCACGCCCCCCAGGTATGCAACCGCTTACACACCCAGTCCGTCACTACCGCGGCGCTGTCCAGATCACCCGCGGCATGCCAATGGAAGCGCGCTTCCAGCATGTCCTCCAGATCCTGCTGCGGCCCCTGCGGCCGGATCTGCGTCCGCCAGTGCCAGAACCGCGCCGCCGCCGTGTGCGCCTGCTCTACCCCCGGCCACCAACCCGGCCAGCGTGGTCGCCGTCCACCGGTGTACCACGAACGACCGCCCCCCATCTGAGCCGGTCGTCCCTTCACCCGGCGCCAGCAACCCCAACCCCGCCAACACCCCCAACGCCTCCTCCACCCCCGCGGGCTCGATCACCGGTGGGACCTGGGAGCGCGCCACGTCCTGCCGCGCCTGTTCCATCTCCCCCTCCGGCAACCCCAGATCCTCCAACGCCGCCCCAGGATTCCTCTCCCGCGCCCGCCGTATCAGTTCACCCAGCCGATCCAGTCGTTCCCGCAGCTCCGGATCCTCCGCCACCGGGGTCGAGACCGGCCAGGCCACCCCCACCCGGTCCACCGCCACCCGGAACACCGACGCCCCCACCAGGACCTCGCGCGAGAAGTCGTCCAGCAACCCCACCAGCTCACCCAGCACCGTGTCGTCCACCGCCAACGTCACCGCCTCAGCCAACGCCGCGTCCAGATCGGAACCGGCGGAACGCAACCACGCCGCAGGGTCGGGGATGCCGCGCCGGTCGAGGAGGTCCTCCAGGCGTTCGCGGACGTCGTCGAAGCGGGCTTCCCCGCCTCGGAGCAGAGCGTCCAAATATTCCAGTGTCCGAGGGTGACCGCCCACACTGGCCCAGGCCAGTTGCTGGTCGGCGACCGACAGCGCGTCCAGTCCCGGCAGGCGCCATATCAGCTTGCGAGCCTTGGCCCAGGACAGCGGGCCGAGGTGGTGGGTGTGCAGGCGGCGTTCGGCGCGTTTGGGGAGGGGGAAGGGGTAGCGGCTGGTGATCAGCAGCTTGTGCCTGCCGCGCAGGCGGATCCAGGCGGTCAGGAATCCGGCCAGCTCCTCGTTGACGACCGTCCACCCGGTGCCGTCGTGTGCCAGGTTGTCCTCGAAGTTGTCCAGCAGCAGGGTCACCGGCACCCCGGCCGGCAGCTGCCCGAGTGCCTGAAGCCGCTCGCCCCATTCGTGCTGCGGCTGCCGTACCAGGCCCGCGAGATGGCGGGTCCGCTCGTCGGCGAAGGCTGCCAGCAGGGTGCTGCCGATCTCCTCAAGGAGCTGGTCGGGGCTGGTCTGGCTGACCGCCGAGACCACCAGGCCCGCGTCGGACCCCAGGTCGCGCAGCAGCTCGGCGGCCAGGCTGCTCTTGCCGACCCCGCCGATGCCGTGCAGCAGCACCCCCGGACCGTCGCCGCGCAGGGCGTCCAGGGCCGTGCGGATCTCCGAGCGGCGGCCGACGAACTCGCCGACCTTGCGCAACGGCACCCCGTCGGCGAACTGAGGCTCGGCCGGGGCGGAGATCGTCTCGAACCCTCCGGCGGAGTCGTACAGCGACACCGAGGGGCCGCGCAGGAACAGCGCGGGGGTGGCCCACTCCACGAGCGAGGCCCCCGGACTGCCCGGCGGGAGCCGCCGGCGTTCCTCCTCCAGCCGCCGCCGCGCGCCGCAGAACGCGGGCAGCACCTCGGGGACGTCCCGGACCGCCAGCTCGTAGTAGAGCCGCCCGGCCAGGGCCGTGGCGTACGGGTCGGTGACCAAGGCGGTCATCGCCAGCACGCCGGGCACCCCGGCCGCCGTCAGCCCGCGCGCCAGCCCGCCCAGCGCGGTCTCCTCCTGTTGCGTCTCGGTGGCCGTGACCGTGGACGCACGGCCCGCCGGAGCGTCCAGGGCGGTGGAGCAGCCGGACAGGACCAGCAGCGGCACCCCGCGTTCGGCCGGAAGCCCGTCCCGGACGAAGCGGTCCGTGGACACCCGGTCGGCGCGTCCTGCCGCGTCCTCCAGCAGCAGCACCCCGGGTTCGGCGTGGCAGGAGATGTGCAGCACGTGGAAGCGCTCCTGGAGCAGCGCCTCCCTGATGCCCGCGAGCGTTCCCCGGTTGAGGATGCGCACGTACGCCCCGGGACGGCCCCGGCCACCCCTGCGGGCACGTTCCACCGAGTCGAGGATCTTGGCGAGCTCTGCCTCCAGGTCCAGCACCGCCCCGCCGCCGGGCCCTTCGGGGGCGGCCATCACGACCAGAATCCGCAGCGGGCCGGAGATCGCGATGGAGGGAGTCGTGTCGGCCGGAACGCGCCGGTAGAGCTGTACCCGGGGATGCAGCGCCAGCGGCTCGATCATCCCCGGTGCCGTCAGCGTCTCCCACGGCAGGTCCGCCAGCTCCTCGGCGACCTCCAGGCCGAGCCGGAGCGTCGCTCCCAGCGCGTGCGCCCCGGCCAGCTCGGCGGCCAGCGCCTCTCCGGCGGCTCCGGTGAGGTAGGCGTGCCCGAGCTCCCGGCCGCACTCGGCCAGCAGCGCCCCGACCCCGCCGGAGCCGTCAGGACCCCGCGTGATGTGGTCGCCGCGCTCGCGGGCGGACCCCAGCCGCCAGACCAGCTCGTCCAGCCTCGGACTCCGGGCCGGGGAGTGGGCCGCCCGCGCCGGGCTCTCGGCGCCCGGCGCCCGGCGCGGCGTCTCATCCGGCGCGTCCTGCTTTCCGGGCTCGTGCGACGAGGTCCGGAGTGTGACCTCGTCCGGGGAGATCCGGAGCGTGCAGCGCCGGGGCTTCTCCGGGCGCACCCCGCTGCCCGGCCTGGCGGCGGGACCCGGCACCGCCTCCGGCACCTGCCCGCGCAGTGCCCGGACCAGCTCGTCCAGCCGCCGGTCGTGGTCGTGCCCGTCCGCCGAGGACAGGTCCACGTGAAACCGGTCGGCCGCGAACTCCGGCAGCTCGACGTCCTCGATCAGCACCGGGATGAACCGCCGCCCGCCCTCGACCGAGCGCCGGATCAGCGAGGCGTACGCCAGGCGCACCCAGGGGTCGGTCAGGGAGGCCCGGCTGAAGACCAGGATCCCGTGGGCCGCGTCCCGGATCGCCTGCTCGACCACCTCGACGACGATCGCGCCGGGCGACCTGAGCACCTCCCCGTAGGTGACCTCCAGGCCCTCCGCGCGCAGCCGGCCGGCGAGCCAGCGGACCCACTCGGCGTCCTGCGGGGCGTGGGAGACGTACGCGTCGCTCACGACGCCCTCCGGACGGCTTTCGCGATCTCGTCCACCCGCCGGTCGAAGACCGCGTCGGAGACGCCGCGCAGGTCGCTGTAGAAGCGGATCTTGACGAACTCCGGCAGATCCCGGGTCTTCACGTCCTCGACGAGGACCGGGATGAGCAACTGCCCGTCGTGCATGGACCGCTGGAGCAACACGTAGTACTCGTTCATCACCGGGCCGCTCGCCATCGACGCGGGACTGAAGACGAGCAGCCCGTGCGCCGAGTTCCTGATCGCCTCCTCCACCTCGTGGAAGATGATCGAACCGGGCCCGACGACCAGCTTGTCGTAGACCACCCGGATGCCGCGCCGCTCCAGCCGCCCGGCCAGGTCGGTGACGATGGCGGCGTCGTCGTGCGAGTAGGAGACGAACACGTCGTAGGTCGTCGTCCTCGTGCCACCGCTTCCGGGAGAGGAGACCGGGGAGATCGGGGTGCGGGAGGCGTGCCTCCTGGAGAGTTCTTTCCTTGCGGAAACCCAGGCGAAGTAGGCGCCCGCGATGCCCGCCACAGTGCCGATCACGGCGACCGCCAGGTCCGCGATGTCCATGCGATCAGGCTATGGCGCGAAACGTTTCCATGGCCGGGAGTCGCGGTAAATGGTCAACTATCCGTAAACGGAGGAACACACTGGCATCAAGTCCGTAGGGGGCTCGTGAGCGAACCGGCGGCGGAGGCGTACGACGTCTTCGTCGTGCACGCCCGCTTCGTCGTGCACGTCCGGGCCGGCCTGGACGCGGGGGAGGGCGAGCGAGGGCTGGAGCGCCACCGCCGATCCCTGACCCTCGACGAGGAACTCGGCGACCGGGCCGGGCGCGGTTCGTGGCCACAGCCGGATCGGTGCGGCGCGCACCGAGACGGGCGGGGCCGCTGAGGCTGTGGTCTTCGTCACGCGCGGCCTGCCCGCTCGCGTCGGACCTCGGACATCCGAGATCACCGTTGACCCGATCCGGCTCGGACAGCAGCGCGAGACTCTCGGCGAGACCGGGATTCGGCGCCTCCTCACCGAACACCCGAGCGCCCAGGCCTTCGACGCCGTCGCCGGCCGGCCCCCGCCCGCGAGGCCTCGATCCTTTACCCTCCTCGCCTCATAAGGGATGCGTCAAAACGGGCATAAGTTGTGTATATTTTCCGTTACCCACTCTCATCTGAAGGAGGATTTATCGTGTCAGCTTTCCCGCGCGTACTGTTCGACGAGGCACACAGCGAGTCGTGGACCATCCGGCGGGATGTGGCCGAGACGATGAATCCCGGCCATCCCGACGACAGCAGCTATGCCCGCGCGGCCGGGCTGCTGCGCGGGCTGGGGCACTCCGTGGACGCGCACGTCGAGGGCCCGCTCACCCCGGGCCTGCTGAGCGCGCGGGACGTGCTGGTGATCGCGCACCCCTCCGGTGACCGGTGGGAGCACACCACCGGGCTCGGCAGCCCTGTCCTCCCCGTCGAGGAGCTCGACGCGATCGAGGAGTACGTCCGCGACGGCGGCGGGCTGGTCGTGCTGGCCGAGTACGAGCAGGAGAAGTACGGAAGCAACCTCACAGAGCTGCTCGCGCGCTTCGGCGTGGACGTCGAGCACACCCTCGTCCGGGACCCCGGGAGCGCCCACAACGGCGTGGCCTCCTGGGTCCTGGGCACCCCCCGGGACGCCCCGGAAAACGGGCAGGACCTGCTCGCCGGGGCCCGTCGCGCCTGCTTCTACCGGTCGGGCGTGCTCACCGCCCCCGACCACGCGACCGTCCTGTTCACCACCTCGCCCACCGCGACCCCCGCGAACCGCCCGCTGGCGGTGGCCGTGCGGCACGGCGAGGGCCGCGTCGTGGTGGTCGCCGACTCCGACCTGTTCGGCGACGACTCGATCGGCGACTACGACCACGCCGCGCTCTGGGGCAACCTCGTCACCTGGGCCGCCCGCGTCCCTACGCCGGCGGCCGCCAAGTCCTCTGTGAACGAGGACTCCGAGGCCCGCGCCGAGTTCCAGAAGCTCAAGGACGCCGTCGAGGCCCTCAAGCCGCTGCAGGTCAAGGACGGCTCGGTCCCGGAGGAGAGCGACAGGCCGCGGGCCGCGGAGCTGGTCTCCGCGATCGCCCGGCACGTCGAGCGGCTCGCGCCGCGCTTCCCGCACGACGCCGCCTACCTGGCCGCCGTCGTCGCCGACCTCCGCAAGTGGGCCGACCAGGGGCTGGGCGTCCCCGACTTCCTCGACGCGCTCGACGCCTTCCACCCCGACACCCAGCGGGTGGACGGGCTGGAGCACCTGGTCGTCTTCCCGATGTACACCCAGAACGGCACCACCTTCCGCCACCTCGAGGCCGTGTGGATCCGCACGATCTGGCCCGAGTGGCTGGCCGAGCTGGAGCGGAACGGCTACGACAACCCGATGTTCGTGCCGATCGCCTTCGAGGACTTCACCTCCGGCTACGACACCAACTCCGCGGTGCTCTTCCCCGAGACCGTCGCGGTCCGCGAGACCCCGGCCCGCTTCACCTGGGGCGGGATCTTCGCCGACCGGGAGGCCGCGAGGTTCCGCGCGGTGAGCGGGGCCGCCGCGGCCACGCTGAAGCTCGCGCTGCCGCCGGACGCGGCCAGGCTGATCGCCTCGCAGGAGCTGGCCCAGGACACCTTCGTGCTCTGGGACCTGATCCACGACCGCACCCACAGCCACGGCGACCTGCCGTTCGACCCCTTCATGATCAAGCAGCGGATGCCGTACTGGCTCTACTCCCTGGAGGAGCTGCGCTGCGACCTGACCGCGTTCGGCGAGGCCGTGAAGCTGGAGAGGGAGGGCGTGCCGCACGCCCGCTACGTCCAGCTGGCGATCCTGTTCGACCGGCTGTTCCGCTTCCCGATCACCGGTGACCGGGTCCGCAACTACGACGGCCTGGGCGGGCAGCTGCTCTTCTCGTACCTGCACCGCAACGACGTCGTCCGGTGGACCGACAACCGGCTGAGCGTCGACTGGGACCGGCTCGCCGGGGGCGTCGCGGACCTGCGGGGCGAGGTCGAGAAGCTCTACCGGGACGGCATCGACCGCTCCAAGCTCGCCCACTGGCTCGCCGCCCACCAGCTGGTCGCCGCCTACGTCGAGCCGAACCCCGCCTCGGTCTGGGCCCGGGGGGTCGACGCCCTGCCCGTGGAAGGATTCCCGAAGGCCGTGGTGGACGCGGTGCTGCCCGACGAGTTCCCCCTGAGCATGTTCTACGAGGCCCTGCGCCGTAAGCTCGGCGATGTCGTCGACTCCACGAAGGGCATCCGAGCATGATCATCCTTGTCACCGGTGCGGGCGGCCCCGCGGGCCGGGCCGTCGTCCGCAGGTTCACCGGCGAGGGCCACACGGTGATCGGCGTCGACAAGAGCGGCGCCGAGGGGTCCCTGCCGGTCGACCTGCTCGACGCCGACGCCGTCGCGAGGCTCGCGGCGGAGGTGCGGGCCGAGCACGGCAGGGTGGACGGGATCGTGCACCTGGTCGGCGGCTGGCGCGGGTCCAAGACCTTCGCCGAGACGTCGCTGGAGGACTGGGCGCTCCTGCACGACCTGCTGGTCCGTACCCTCCAGCACGTCACCCTCGCCTTCGAGCCGCTGCTCAAGGCGAGCGAGCGCGGCCGGTTCGCCATCGTCTCCGCGAAGGCGGCCGAGCGTCCCACCCAGGGCAACGCGGCGTACGGCACGGCCAAGGCCGCCTCCGAGGCGTGGACCCTGGCCTTCGCCGACGCCCTGGAGGGCACCGGCTCCACCGCGAACATCCTGGTCGTGAAGGCCCTCGTGCACGAGGGCATGCGCGCGGCGAGCCCCGAGCGGACCTTCCCCGGCTTCACCGACGTCGACGACCTCGCCGAGGCGGTCGAGGGCCTGTGGGGCACCGACGCCAACGGCACCCGGATCGACCTCACCGCCACCCAGGAGGGGAGGACCGCGTGACGGACGCCATCCGCAGGCACGACCCGCTGGTGAAGGGTTTCGCCAGCGACAACTACGCCGGGGTCCACCCGGAGATCCTCCAGGCGATCGCGCTCGCCAACGGGGGCCACCAGACCGCGTACGGCGACGACGTCTACACCGCCGCGCTGCAGGAGGTCTTCAAGAAGCACTTCGGCCCCGCCGCGCAGGCGTGGCCGATGTTCAACGGCACCGGCGCCAACGTGGTCGCGCTCCGCTCGATGACCGCCCACTGGGAGGCGGTGGTCTGCGCGGAGTCGGCGCACATCCACACCGACGAGGGCGGCGCCCCCGAGCGGTCGGCCGGGCTCAAGCTGCTGCCGGTCGCCACCCCGGACGGCAAGCTCACGCCCGAGCTGATCGACAGGCAGGCGTGGGGCTTCGGCGACGAGCACCGGGCACAGCCCAGGGTGGTGTCGATCACCCAGACCACCGAGCTGGGCACGCTCTACACGCCGGAGGAGATCGGGGCGATCTGCGACCACGCCCACGACCTCGGCATGGTCGTCCACCTCGACGGCGCCCGCGCGACGAACGCCGCCGCCGCGCTGGACGTGCCGCTGCGCGCGTTCACCACCGACGTGGGCGTGGACGTGCTGTCCTTCGGCGGCACCAAGGCCGGCCTGATGTTCGGCGAGGCCGTCGTGGTGCTCAACCCCGACGCCGTGCGCGGCCTGCGCTACCTGCGCAAGAGCGCCATGCAGCTCGCCTCCAAGATGCGGTTCGTCTCGGTGCAGTTCGAGGCGCTGCTCGCGGGCGACCTGTGGCTGCGCAACGCCCGCAACGCCAACGCGATGGCCCTGCGGCTCGCCGACGCCGTGCGGGACGTGCCCGGGGTGGAGATCCCGCGTCCCGTGCAGGCCAACGCGGTCTTCGCGATCCTGCCCGCGGACGTGACCGAGCGCCTGCAGAAGCGTTTCCGGTTCTACACCTGGAACGAGGCCACCGGCGAGGTCCGCTGGATGACCGCGTTCGACACCACCGAGGCCGACGTGGACGCCTTTGCCGCCGCGGTGGCGCAGGAGTTACACTCACCGGCATGAGCAAGCACAGTCTGGGTCTGTGGCGGGCCGTCGAGAGGCGGATCCGCTAGCCAGTCCCGACTGCGCACCAAACGGCCGCCGTTCACCGGCGGTCGTTTTCGCTTCTCCGGGCGCGTTGCCGTACGACCGGTATGCGGCGGTCCTCTTCTCACCAGGAGTGACCATGACAAAGCGCGTCTTCTCTGCCTTCAAACCCACCGGCCGCCTCACGCTGGGCAACCTCCTCGGCGCGATCATGCCCGCCGTGCGGCTCCAGGACGAGGCCGACTGCGTCTACGCCGTCGCGGACCTGCACGCCCTGACGATCAAGCACGACCCGGAGCGGCTGCGCGCCCGCACCCGCGAGGCGGCGACCCTGCTGCTCGCCTGCGGCCTGGACCGCTCCCTCGTCTACGTGCAGTCGCGGGTGCCCGCGCACACCGAGCTGGCCTACCTGCTGGAGAGCACGGCGTACTTCGGCGAGATGCGGCGCATGATCCAGTTCAGGGAGAAGTCGGCCCGGCAGGAGGAGGTACGGCTCTCGCTGCTCACCTACCCCGCGCTGATGGCCGCCGACATCCTGCTGCACCGGGCGGACGCCGTGCCCGTGGGGGAGGACCAGCGCCAGCACGTGGAGCTGACCCGGGACCTGGCCCTGCGGTTCAACCGGCTGTACGGCGAGGTCTTCACCGTGCCCGAGGCCGTGCGCCCGCAGGTCGCCGCCAGGGTGATGGACCTGAGCGCGCCCACCTCGAAGATGGGCAAGTCGGACGGTTCGCCCGCCGGGACGATCTATCTGCTCGACCCGCCCGACGACCTGCGGCGCAAGGTCATGCGCGCGGTGACCGACTCCGGCACCGAGGTCGCGTACGACCCCGCGGGAAAGCCCGGCGTCTCCAACCTGCTCACCGTCCTCGCGGCCTGCTCGGACCGGCCGGTCGAGTCGCTCTCGTACGGGTCGTACGGCGCGCTCAAACGGGACACGGCCGAGGCGGTGGCGGAGACGCTGCGGCCCGTCCAGGAGCGCTACGCCGAGCTGTCGGCCGACCAGGCCGAGCTGTCGCGGCTCCTGGAGGGCGGGGCGGCGCTGGCCGCCGAGCGCACCGGCGGGCTGCTGGCCGAGGCGCGTGAGGCCATCGGCCTGGCGTGAGGTCTGGCCTGAGGCCTGTCGTGGAGGCCCGGAGTGAGGTCCCGGCGCGGGGGACGCCCGCACCGGGCCTCAGTTCTTGTGACCCGTCTCGTGCTCGTACGCGGTCAGCTGCTGTTCGAGGGCCTTCATCAGCTCGAACACCTGGCTCGGGGGAATGCGGATCCGGCTGACGATCCGGGTCGGCACGCTCACGAAGTGCTGCCCGGAGGAGGGGTCGTTGGCCAGCTGGGGCGGCCTGGTGATCACCGCAAAATCCAGGACAAACCCATCTTGGGTATGCCATACAGAGGCAAAGTTGGCGTACTGCCCCATTTCCACCTCGGCGGAGATGCTCACCTCCAGGCGGTTCTCCGGCTCGTCGTTCACCATTCTCTTTCCTCCGGCCAGGTTGGCTCCATGCTGCCCTGGCCGGAAACCGGCCGCACAGGGACGCGCCGACGCCATTAAAGGATGGAAGGCAGCCGCTGGGCACCGCGCTGCCGCAACATGTCGGTCATCAACTCGATCTCGCCCGTCTGACCGTCGACGATGTGCTGTGCCATGGTGGCCACCTCTTCGCGGTCGGACAGTTTCAGCAGACCTCTACCCATCTGCACGCCGCCCTCGTGATGACGGATCATGAGTTGCAGGAAGAGGATCTCCTTGTCCTTGCCTGTGGCCTCGCGGAGCTTTTTGAGCTCGTCCTCACTCGCCATACCGGGCATCGCGGCGGGAGCGTCCGGTGTTACAGCGTGACCGCCGCCGTGGCCGGCCATCCACGCCATGGAGGGGCGCTCGCTCGACTGGTTGAGGCCCCACTGCTGCAACCAGCCGATGAACATGCCGCGCTGGGCGGTCTGCGTGACGATGATGTCGTAGGCCAGCCGCCGGAGCGCGTCGTCCGCGCTCCCGTCCCTGGCGATGAAGGCCATCTCGACGGCCTGGGCATGATGGACGGACATGTCACGCGCGAAGCCGGCCTCCGGCGAGGCGTCGGTCGGGGTGGCCGTCCTCCCCACCACCAGCAGCAACGCGACCGCCGCGACCAGGCAGCCGAGCAGCACGCCGACCGTCGCGCCACGCCTGGACTTCGTGCCGTCTTTACCGGGGGTTTCCATTACCTGCCCAGAGTACCCACTGTCGAGAATCGTCGCTGTATCAGACGTTGTCATCCCTTATTCTCCACATACGCCGGTAGGGCATAGGGTGACCCGAAGTTGTTTGCGGCTGGAGGGTTGATGACCAAGGAAAAGGCGCAGGCGAGGCGTGAGCACCTCACCCGTATGCGTGACGAGCAGAAGCGCAAGGAGCGCAGGGCCGCGCTCCTGATGTGGGGTGCCGGAGGTGCCGTCGTCGTCCTGCTCGTAGCGGTCGTCGCCTTCTACATGGTCAACGAGCGGGCCACGAACTCACTGGACAGCGTCGTCACCGCGAAGTACGCGGGTAGCCAGCACACCCAGACCAAGGTGACGTACAAGGAGACCCCGCCGATGGGCGGTGAGCATCACCCGGCCTGGCAGAACTGCGGCATCTACGACCAGCCCATCAACAACGAGAACGCCGTCCACGCCATGGAGCACGGCGCCGTGTGGATCACCTACCGGCCGGACCTCCCCAAGGCGGAGCTGGACACGCTGAAGGAACTGGCCTCCAAGGAGTACATGCTCCTGAGCCCGTACCCGGGCCTGCCCTCCAAGATCGTGGCCAGCTCCTGGAACCACCAGCTCAAGCTGGACAGCGCGAACGACGGGCGCCTGCCCAAGTACATCCAGAAGTACAAGAACGGCCCGGACACCCCCGAGCTCGGCGCGTCCTGCAGCGGCGGCGTGGGCACCACCACCGCCGAGGCGCCCATCCCGGACGTCGCGCCCAGCCAGAACCCGTCGGCCGCCCCCGACGCGTCCGCGGCCCCCAGCGACGCCCCGGCCACCGACGCTCCCGCCACGGACGCCCCGGCCACGGACGCCCCGGCTCCCAGTGGCACCCCGGCGCCCTGATCCGGCCGATCCGGCCGATCCGCCGGCACGCCGTTACGGACGGACGCCGGTGACGCCGTCCTGACGAGGCGTCCCGGCCGCTAGGCCCGCAGGATCCGTTCCAGGGGCACCGCCTCCAGCCCGTGAGCCTCGGCCACGGGCCGGTTGGTCAGGTGCCCCTCGTGCGTGTTCAGGCCCAGCGCCAGCGCCGGGTCGCTCCGCAGGGCCTCCCGCCAGCCCAGGTGGGCGATCGCGAGCGCGTAGGGGACGGTCACGTTGGTCAGCGCGTACGTCGAGGTGTGCGGCACCGCGCCCGGCATGTTGGCCACGCAGTAGAACACCGAGTCGTGCACCCGGTACGTCGGTTCGGCGTGGGTGGTGGGCCGGGAGTCCTCGAAGCAGCCGCCCTGGTCGATGGAGATGTCCACCAGGACCGACCCCGGCCTCATCCGCGAGACCAGCTGGTTGTCGATCAGCTTGGGCGCCCTCGCGCCCGGTATCAGCACCGCGCCGATGACCAGGTCCGCGTTCAGCACCGCCCGCTCGATCTCGTACGTGGTGGAGGCGATGGTCTTGCAGTGGCCCTTGTAGATCACGTCCGCCTGGCGGAGCCTGTCGATGTCGCGGTCCAGCAGCAGCACCTCCGCCTGCATGCCCAGCGCGATGACCGCGGCGTTCATGCCGGAGACCCCGGCGCCGATCACGACCACGCTGGCCGCGTGCACGCCCGACACCCCGCCCATCAGCACGCCGCGCCCGCCGCCCTGGCGCATCAGGTGGTACGCCCCCACCTGGGGGGCGAGCCGCCCGGCCACCTCCGACATGGGAGCCAGCAGGGGTAGGAAGCCGTTCGCGTTCTGCACGGTCTCGTAGGCGATGCCGGTGACCCCGGCGTCGAGCAGGGCGCGGGTGCACGCGGGCGAGGCGGCCAGGTGCAGGTAGGTGAAGAGCACCTGGCCCTTGCGCATCCGGTGGTACTCCTCGGCGACCGGCTCCTTGACCTTCAGGACCAGGTCTCCCGCGGCCCACACGTCGTCGGCCGAGTCGAGGATCGTCGCGCCGGCGCTCTGGAAGTCGGCGTCGGGAATGGAAGATCCCGTCCCGGCGTCTTTCTCGACGAAGACCTGATGGCCGTGCCGGACGAACTCGTGGGCCCCGGCGGGGGTCAGCGCCACGCGGTATTCGTGGTTCTTGACCTCACGGGGAACGGAGATCTTCACGGCTCCTCCAATGGTGGGCGCGTGTCCTCTTCTTCACTGTGCGTTCCCCGAAAGGGGACGGTCACGCGCGGGGTGGCGGGAATGGGGCCGGAGCCGACGACATTCCGCCGGCGGTCGTCGGCCTCCGGTCTCCCGGGAGTCGCCGTGACGTGCGGGGTTACCGGCTCCCCGCGCCGATCGGTAGGCTCGCCGCGAACAGGTGCGAGGAATACGGGGATATGACGATGGGGATGCACGCGGGGCGGGGTGGGCCGCCCGTACCGCAGGGACCTCCAGCCGGGCCTGACGACCCCTCTGACGAGCCGTGGTCCTCGTCCGGCTCCTATGACGCCTTCACCCCGCCCGGCCGCCCTGGCGCCTCCCCCGGGCGCCACGCCCGCGGTGAGGGGAGCTCGGACGACGGCCTTCCCGCCGGCCCCGGCGGGCCGGCCGGCTTCGACGAACCGGGTCGCGGCGATCGGGGTCTCGGCGGCCCCGTTCCCGGCCCTGGCGGCTCCTCCTTCGACGCCTTCGGCGGCTCCGTTCCCGGTCCCGGCGGTTCCGACCTCCACGCCTTCGGCGCTCCCGGTCCCGGCGGGTCTGATTTCGACGCCTTCGGCGGGCCCGGCTCCGGCCCTGGCGGCTCTTCCTTCGACGCCTTCGGCGGTTCCGGTGCCGGGTCCGGCGGGTCTGACTTCGACGCCTTCGGCGCCAGAAGTTCTGGCTCCGGCACTTTCGGCGCCGGCGGTGCGGGGCTCGGCGATCCCGGCCCCGACCCCCTGGGCCCCGGAGGTGCGAGGGCCGGCGATCCGGTCTTCGGGGGGACCGCCCCCGGCGGGCAGGGAGCCGGCGGTCCGGTGGGCCCGGTGCCCGGGGGCCCGGGAGGCCCCGATGCCGACACCCTGGCCCTCGCCGAGGGGCAGGCGCCCACCGGTCGGGGACCGGGCGGGCCGATGGCGGCCGGGCCCGGGGCGGGGGATCCCGGGGGCGGCGAGCGGCGGGCCGGAGAGTCGCCGGACGGGGCGCCCGGGGAGCCCAGGGCGAGCCGGGTCACCACCGCGATCCTGGTGACCGTACTGGTCCTCGTCGTGCTGATCACCGGTGTGCTCGGCACCGTCGCGGTGCTCATGACCCGCAATCCCGACATGCCGCTCGGTGGCACGCCGCCCAGGCGGCTCGCGACCCCCCTCCATTTCGCCCCGGTGATCGAGGCCAAGACCGGCCCCTGCACGGTCCCGGACACCTATCCCGACGACCTTGGACAGACCTGCTACTCGGTCGCCGCCGGGGTCAACGTGAACGCCGTACGGAAGATCGAGGCGATCCAGGAGAAGAGCGGCGCCTACTCGGTCAGGATCGCGTTCGCGCCCGCCTTCCGCGAGCAGATCAACGACCTGACCACGGAGGCGGTCAACGAGGACGATCCGGTCAGGCAGCAGATCGCGATCGTCGTGGGACAGAAGGTGGTGGCGGCCCCCCGGGTCGCCCAGGCGATCACCGACGACAGCCTGAGCATCGCCGGTTCCTTCACCAAGGAGCAGGCGGACGCGATGGTCGTCAGGCTGCTCGGCTCCGGGGCCGTCGTCCCGCAGCCGACGGACGGTACGCAGCCGAGCGCGTCGGTCTTCACCCCGTCGGACGGCCCGGCCGCGAATCCTCCGGCCGACCAGCAGCCCGTGAGCCCCCCGGCGAGCCCGGCCACGAGCCCTCCGGCCAACCAGCAGCCCGTGGCCCCGCCGGCCACCGGCCCCGCCACCACGAACACCACCGGGGACACCCCGCAGAACGCGTCCGGCGAGGGCACCGACCGCAGGTTCCCCAACTGCAAGGCCGCGAGGGAGAACGGAGACGGCCCCTACACCCGGGGCACCCACGAGGAGTACCAGTGGTACGTCGACGGGGACAACGACGGCGTCGCCTGCGAGCCGGACGACGTCGGCTGACCCGGGCCGGCGCGATGCCTCCGGATCCCCTCCTTCGCGGAGGGGGTCACCCCTCCAGGGCGATGTCATGGGGGCGGATGGGCACCCGGGGCAGCCGCAGGCCGGTGGCGGCCCGTACGGCGGCGGCCACCGCGGGGGTGGAGGAGAGCGTGGGCGGCTCGCCCGCGCCGCGCAGGCCGTAGGGGGCGTTCGGGTCGGGATTCTCCATGATCGACAGTCGCATGGGCGGCATGTCGAGGATGGTGGGGATCAGGTAGTCGGTGAACGACGGGTTGAGCACCAGCCCGTCGCGGACCTGGATCTCCTCCATCAGCGCCAGCCCCAGCCCCTGGGCCGAACCGCCGTGGATCTGCCCCTCCAGCGCCAGCGGATTCATGATCTTGCCCACGTCCTGGACGGCCGCCAGCTCCACCACCTTGACCAGGCCCAGCTCCACGTCCACGTCCACCACGGCCCGGTGGACGCACAGGGCGAGCTGGGTGTGCGAGTCGCCCTGCCCGGTGACCGGGTCCAGGGGGAAGGTGGGCCGGTGCCGGTACTCCCTCGTCTCCTCCACCGCCCCGGCCCGCTCCAGCGCCTCCACCAGCGACGACCCGTCGCCCGTCAGCTTCGCCAGCCGTTCCCGCACGGCCTCGCAGGCCTCCCTCACCGCGCCGCCGGTGACGTAGGACTGGCGCGACGCCGACGACGACCCGGCAGAGCCGACCGACGTGTCCGCCTGCGCGACCGTGACCGCGTCGATCCCCAGCTCGGTCCTGGCGATCTGCTCCTGGATCATCAGCAGGCCCTGCCCCACCTCGGCCGCCGCGGTGTGCACCAGGACGTGCGGCTCGCCGCCGATCAGCTCCACCCTCACCCTGGCGGTCGAGTGGTCGTCGAAGCCCTCGGAGAAGCAGATGTTCTTGATGCCCACGCCGTACCCGACACCGCGCCGTACCCCCTCGCCGTGGGTGGTCTGCGAGACGCCGCCGGGCATGTCCAGCAGATCCGAGGCGCCCGAGGCGCCCGAGGCGTCCGGCAGGGCGGGCAGCGGCATCGCGGCGAGTTCCCTGAGCATCTCGGCCAGCGGCGCGGGCGAGTCGATCACCTGCCCGGTGGCCAGCGTCGACCCCTGGGAGACGGCGTTGCGGACCCTGACCTCGACCGGGGAGATCCCGCACGCCTCGGCCAGCCTGTCCATCTGTGACTCGTACGCGTAGCAGGCCTGGACCGCGCCGAAGCCGCGCATCGCGCCGCAGGGCGGGTTGTTGGTGTAGACGCCGTAGGCGTCGATCCACACGTTGTCCACCTCGTACGGGCCCACCCCCAGGGAGGCCGCGTTGCCGACCACGGCGGGAGAGGTGGAACAGTAGGCGCCGCCGTCCAGCAGGATCTCCGCCCTGACGTAGAGCAGCCTGCCGTCGCGGGTGGCGCCGTGCTCGTAGCGCATCCGGGCCGGGTGGCGGTGGACATGGCCGTAGAAGGACTCCTCGCGGTTGTAGACGATCTTCACGGGACGGCCGGTACGCAGGGCCAGCATGCACGCGTGGACCTGCATGGACAGATCCTCGCGGGCGCCGAACGCCCCGCCCACCCCGGCCAGCGAGAGCCGTACCTTCTCCTCGGGCAGCCCCAGGCACGGCGCGATCTGCTCCCGGTCGGCGTGCAGCCACTGGGTGGCGATGTACAGGTCCACCCCGCCGTCCTCGGCCGGTACGGCCAGCCCGGACTCGGGGCCGAGGAAGGCCTGGTCCTGCATGCCGACCTCGTACTCGCCGGTGACGACCACGGGGGCCTCGAACGCGGAGCCGACCCGGACCGGCTGGTGGCGCAGCACGTTGCCGCTCTCGTGGACCGAGGGGCAGGAGGCGTCGAAGGCGGCCCGGCGCGGATCGGTGACGGCCTCGCGGACCTCGTACTCCACCACGATGGCCTCGGCCGCCCGCCTGGCGCGCTCGGGATGGTCGGCCGCGACCAGCGCGACCGGCTCGCCCTGGTATCGGACCTGGTCGACGGCGAGCACCGGCTGGTCCCTGTGGTCCAGGCCGTAGAACTTCGCACCCGGCACGTCCTCGTGGGTGAGGACCGCGTACACGCCGGGCATGGCCAGCGCGGGGCCGACGTCGATCGAGCGGATCCACGCCGACGGGTGCGGGCTGCGGAGGGTGACCCCCCAGATCATGTCCGCCAGGTACAGGTCGGAGGAGTAGGCGAACTCGCCCGTCACCTTCAGCGTCCCGTCGGGACGCAGGACGCTCTCGCCGACGCCGCGCTGCCGCCGTGTTTCGATGCCGCTCATCACAGCAGTACATCAGCCGGGCCCGGGGGAGGACATGGCAGGCACGACGGAACGCGGGGGGTGACCGTTGGCGACTCTTGCGGTTGTGCCGGCCGCCGTGCCGGGACGCGCGTGCCCGGCGGGCGTGCCGAGCCGCGCACGCGTGCCCCGGCTACGCGGTCAGAGAAGCGCCGCCTGGCCCAGGAGCGTGATCGGCTTTTCCCGGGAGCCCAGGATGGCCGCCTCCTCCACCAGCGCCTGCTTCTCCACCTCCTCGTTTCCCACCTCCCTGGCCAGCGCGAGGGAACGCGCCAGGTAGGTCGAGGCGTGTTCCGTCTCACCGAGGAGCCGGAGGGAGCGGGCCATGCCGAGGAACAGGTACGGTTCGGCGACGTTCAGCCGCACGACGCGCGCGCAGTCGAGGGCGGCCTCGAAGGACGCTCTGGCGGACTCGGCGTCCCCAAGGTTGAGATAGAGGTCTCCGAACCTGTTGTGCACGGAGGACTCCTGGTAGACGTTGCCGCTCACACGGCACTTGAGCAGGGCCTCCTCCAGTGCCGCCCGCGCCTGCTCGAACCGGCGCAGGCCGTTGTACCCCGCGCCGATCATGGTGAGCGCGTAGGCCTCGCCCGACCCGTGCCCGATCGCGTTCGCGATCTCCCGTTGCTTCCTGGCGCAGTCGATGGCCTTCTGGTAGCGGTCGAGTTCGAGATAGTTCATGGCGAGGCTGCCCAGCGCCTTCTGCTCCCCGTGGGAGTCGGAGAGCCGGCGGCACAGGATCAGCTGCCGCTGGAAGTGGGGCACGGCCTCCTCCGGACGGTTGACCGTGTTCCTCAGGATGCCCTCCACGTGGTGCGCGTTCGCCTCGAGGCCGCGATCGTCCAGCCGCCGCCCGATCGCGAGGATCTGCGGGCTGATCGCGAGAAGCCAGGGGAGGAGAGCGGCGTGGTGGAGGTGCCAGAACAGCGCGAGGACCAGGGCGACACCGAGACGGGCGGTCCGCTCCCGGGGAGCGGATATCGCCTGGGAGACGGCGGACAGGAGATTGGCCTGCTCCCGGTCCAGCCACTCGCGGGCCTCCTCGTCGGAGGTGAGCGGGAGGGGGGCGGCGCTGAGATCGACGTCGGTCGAGGCCGGGCGGGGGTAGCGGCCCAGTTTCATGGCCAGGCGGGTGGTCCCGACGTACGAGCTCAGCGCCCGGTCCAGCGCGACGTCGCGGTCGGCCTCCGATTCCTCCTGCGCGGCCCGCTCCTTGGCGAACAGCCGCACCAGGTCGTGCAGCCGGTATCTTCCCGGCTCGTCCATCTCCGAGAGATGCGCGTCGACCAGCCGTTCCATGGCGTCCTCCGCCGTCTCCACCGGAACGTCCAGCAGGGCGCCGACGACGTGCGCCGTCACGTCGGCCGTCTGCAGCACGCCGAGCGCGCGCAGCGCGCGGGCGGCCGTCCGGTCGAGGAGGTGATCGCTGCCGGCGAGCATGTCGTAGCTGACCGCCAGGCTGGACCTCACCGCGAGATCACCCGCCGCCAGTTCCCGCAGCCGCCCGTGCTCGTCGTCCAGCCGGACCACCAGATCGGTCACGGTCCAGCGCGGCCGGTTCGCCAGCCGGGCTCCCGCGATGCCGACAGCCAGCGGCAGGCCTCCGCAGAGATCGATCAGGCGCCTCGTGGCCCGGGCGTCCTCGGCGACCCGCTCCGCCCCGATAAGCTTCGCGAGCATCGCGGAGGACTCGGTCCGCCGCATCCCGGAGATCGGCACGCGGGCGCAGTCGTCGAGCAGGGTGAAGCTCTCCCGGCTGGTCGTCAGGATCGCGTTGCCCATCGGCACGGACAGCAGCGGGCGGATCTGGGCCAGGTCGGCGGCGTCGTCCAGCACGATGAGCATCTCGCGGCCGTCGAGCTCGCCGCGCCACAGCGCCGCGGCCTCGTCGACGTCCGCGGGGATGGCGTGCGGGGGCATGCCGAGGTCGCGCAGGAACCTGTTGATCACCTCGACCGGTTCGAGCCGCTTCATGCCCGGTGTCGCCCCACGCAGGTTCACGTACAGCTGCCCGTCGGGAAAACGGTCGCGTACCAGGTGCGCGGTCCGGATGGCCAGGGTCGACTTGCCGGACCCGGGCGCTCCGGTGATCGCGACGACGTGGTGCGGCGGGCCACCGTCCCAGGGGGAGAGCAGTCCTCTCAGCCGTACGAGTTCCTCCGCCCGCCCGACGAAGTCGACGGGGTCACGTGGCAACTGGCGAGCCGTCTTCGTCCTCGGGGCGGTGCGGCGCCGCGAACTCGAGGATTCCCGCTCACCGGCATCCGGTTCCGCGGAGCCCTCGGGGCTTTTGGGGTTCCCTGAGCCCTCGGGAGAGGAGACGGAGGCGGCGACCGGTTCCGGGGCGGTGGGAGGCGCCGAGGGCAGGTCGAGCAGCGGGTCGGCGCGCAGGATCAGCTCGTGACACCTGCGGAGGCTCTCGTGCGGCTGGATGCCGAACTCCTCCGCGAGCAGGCGCCGGGTCTCCTGATAGACCCTCAGGGCCTCCACCTGCCGGCCGCAGCGGTAGAGCGCGATCATGTACAGCTCACGGAGCCGCTCACGCAGCGGGTGTTCGGAGATCAGGAGCACCAGCCGGGCGGCGGCCTCCTCGGGACGCCCGAGCAGGAGCAGCAGGTCCGTGTGCAGCTCCAGCGCGGTCAGGCGCAGCTCGCCCAGCCTGTGCCGCTCGAACTCGGCGGACGGGCCGGGAATCCCGCTCAGGCAGGTGCCCCGCCACAGTCCCACGGCCCTGTTCAGAGACTGCAGGGCGGTCTCGTACGCGTTGTCCGCGTACGCCTTCCGCGCCAGGTCGAGACACCGTTCGAACACCAGGGCGTCCACCTGCCCGGGGGTGAGCCGCAACGAGTATCCGCCCGCGACGGAGACCAGCACCCTCGAAGGCCTGCGCGGATCCCGGTCCGGGTCCAGGGTCCTGCGCAGTCCGGACACGTAGGTGTAGACGCTCTGTTCCGCGGTCTTCGGCGGACTCTCCCCCCACACCCCGTCGATCAGCTTCTCCTTGGTGACGACCTGCCCGGCGTTGATCGCCAGGACGCAGAGGACGGCCTGTCGCCTGGGCTCTCCCAGCTGGAGCCGCTGTGAGCCTCTCCGGCCGGTCACGGGGCCGAGAATGTCAATGCCGAGTCTTTCCACCGGGAGGTTCTCCCCGACGGGAGCGGTGGTGCGCGTCTCGTCCATCAGACCTCCACGCGGTCGGGCATGGCGCAGCGAAGTCGTGAGAAAGACACTATCCGACGAGTTCGCGACGCAGGATTTCCCGCGAACCACCTAGACGATCCCCGCTTTGGCGATGCGGACCCCCGCCTGGAGCCTGCTCTGCGCCCCGATCCGCTCCATCGCGTTGGCCATGTGACGGCGCACGGTGCGGGAGGTGAGCCCGAGCTGGCGGCCGATCACCTCGTCCGTCAAGCCCTCCGCGGCCATTCTCAGAACGGTCTTCTCCTGCTCCGTCAGCGAGAACGGCGGCTTCCACCCCCGGGGCCGCCGCTCGGCGCGTGACCAGACGTGTTCGAACAGGTCTCCCAGCAACGAGACCAGCACGGGGGCGCGCACCACGGCCATCCGGGACGCGTGGCCCGTCAGGGCGATGTGATCGTCGATCACCAGGAACCTCTCGGAGATCAGCGGGTCGACCCTCAGCTCCACGAACGCGGGAAGACCGGCCGTCTCGTACGGCGCATCGACCACGATCCTCGCCCGCACCCCCGGCGGGATGGCGGCGGAATCGAAAATCTGGAGAAACGCGGTGTTCCTCGCCGGCTCAGGAAGGAACATGACGATCGTCCGCCGCGCGGACGAGCAGAGGGTCTTGGCGTCGTGCCGGACCTGGGACCGCTCTCCCGCGGAGGGGGAGGCGGGCAAGGAGTGGGTCATGTGCGGCTCGCGAACCATGCCGGACCGGACGCGTCCGTGTTCCTCCCGGCGGGCGTCGCCGCCGGACCGCGCCGCGACGGGTCTCCGAGGCGTTCCGCACCGGGGAGGCGGCGTTCCACGCGGGGGAGACGGGAGAAACCGGGGAGGCGGCGTTCCACGCGGGGGAGGCGGGGGAGAAGCGCCCGCGCGGGGGAGCGGCCGTCACCGTCGTACGCGCGTGAGGGGGAGTCGCCCATCGATGGTCCCTCCATCCTGTCGTCCGGGCCGGTGGTGGCAGGGGAGGCGCCAGGAAAAGACCCTCTCGGGCCGGGCCCGGAGAAACGGGCCCCCGTCACCGTTCTCCGCCGGATCTTTCCGGAGTTCTCGCCGTTCTACTGTCGCAGGTGATCCTAGAGATCACCTAGAGACGCCCGCGGGCGTTGGGCGCGTGCGCGGGAGGCCGGAACCCAGGGAGGGCGAGGCGGCCGCGGGGATACGGGCGGGGCGTGTTCACGGTTTCCCCGGAGGATGGATCATGTTTCCTGTCCTGGAGGGCAGGCCGTTTTCCCGGTTTTTCTCGAGCCCGAATGGCCGAATGCTTTCTACGCGCCCATGGTGAGCCGGCCGCCCGCCTTCTGGAAATCCGGCTGACCGCTTTAGGACATTGACTTGATGATGGATTATTTCAATATATTTTCAGGGTAATAGCTGGTTCGAAAAGTGAAGCCGCCCGGGGGCGGCCGGTGACACGGGACCCGCCGCGCCGACCGGCCTGCGGACCGGTCGGCGACGGGGTGGATGGAAACGGTATGACGCTGACGAGAAGGGCCGGGGGACCGTCACCGGCACCCTCGACCCGGGCCGGGTGGCCCGTGAGCCGTGACCTGCGATGAAGCCGTACGTATGTAATGCGAACCATACGCGGGTGTTCCGCCGGCCGGGATCCCCCGCGAAAAACAACGATCTTCGCGGAAGGGTTCGGATCCCGGCTCGGCCGCGATCGGTGGCACCGAATTCCGGGGCGCGGACGCCCCGATTCCCAAATGGGTCCCGTTCTCGCTCGAGCGTGCATGACGAACGCCTGCACGCTCACTCCGGTGCGAGGACACCGGTTCCGCCGTATGGAGCGGCTCGCTGGCTGAAAGCTCTCCACGAGGGCGGGGGTCGTTTCGTTCCTTGTCTTTCGGGTGGACTGAGCCTTCGCTCAGCCCGCGTGGTCCCAGCCCAGGCTGCCATAGGCGCTGATCGTCTGCGAAGAATACTTGCCGGTGTCCTTCGGGGGGGCAGACGGATCAACGCTCGCGGTCGTAACATTGCCAGTGACGGCAAAAGCGGCCGTAAACAGCATGGCGAGGGCAGACAAGGCAAGACGTCGGCGCACGGGGAGACTCCTGTCGTAGGTTCTGCTGCTCAAATGATATCTTTCAAGGGGTAACGTGACTGGTCAAGACTTGGTGGGGCAGCGCATCAAAACCGTCCGTCGGCAACGTGGTCTTTCCCAGGCGCAGCTCGCTCATCCAGAACTGTCGGACAGTTACGTCTCTCTCATCGAGAGTGGCAAGCGTACTCCGACACCCGCGGTGCTGGAGCTTCTCGCCGAAAAACTCGACTGTTCCCTGACCTATCTGATCAACGGTGTCACGGCCGAGCAAATGCAGGAGATCGAGCTCGCGCTGGGCTACGCGCAGATGGCCCTCGACAACGGCGAGGTCGTCGAGGCCCGCACCCGCTACGCCGAGCTCCTCGCCGACAGCGGCCTGGCGGGCCTGCCCCAGCTGCGGCAGGACGCCGAATACGGCCTCGCCCTCGCGACCGAGGCCTGCGGCGATCTGGACCAGGCGATCGTCCTGCTCAACGGGCTGCGCGAGAACGACACGGCGGCCGCGAACCCTGAGCGTCACATCGCGGTCGCCGTCGCGCTCTCGCGCTGCTACCGCGAGGCGGGAGACCTGACCCGGGCGATGCAGGTCCCCGAGCAGATCCTCACCGGCGCGGCCCAGCCCGTCTGGAACGACGGCCTCATGAGGTTGGGCATCCAGCTTCTCGCCGCCTACATCGACCGCGGCGACCTGCTCAGGGCCCGCCAGTTCGCCGCCGAGCTGATCGCCGCCGCCGAGCTCCTCGGTACCCCGCTGGCGCTCACCCTGGCACACTGGGAAGCCGCGATCGCCGCCATCGAGACCGGTCACCCCGACGAGGCGGTCATGCACGCCGAGCGCGCCCTGGCCATCCAGTCCGAGTACGGCGACCCGTGGCGGCTGGCCCGGCTGCGCAACGACTACGCCCAGGTCATGCTGATCGCCCGGCCCATGGAGGCCAAGACCTGGCGCGACGTGCTGCTGAAGGTGGAGAAGGAGCTGGTTGAGAGCTCCGCCAGCACGATGAACAAGATGCGCTGTGCGATGAACCTCGTCCGAGCGGAGTTGCTGCTCGCCCAGCCCGAGCGAGCCGAGGAGCGCATGCGCTTCGTCTGTGACCTGCTCGACGGCATGCCCAAGGCCCTGCAGGCGGAGGCCCGCCTGCTGCACGGCGAGACCCTCGCGGCGCTGGGCCTGCAGGCGGAGGCCTCGCGGGAGCTGTTCGCCGGGGCCGAATGCCTGGAGCAGGCGCCGGAGACCCGCTTCACCGCCCAGGCCTGGCTCACCGCGGCCCGGGTCCTGGAGCGGGTCGACAAGCAGGACCGGAGCGTCGACGCCTACAAGCGGGCGATGGCCTGCGTGGGGCTGTAGATCGGGACGGCGAGGGCGACCCGCGCGAGGCCGTGGACCGGGCAGGGGGGTCGAGACCGCGTGGTCGCGTCGGTAGCCTTGGGGTTGCCATGAAGACTTCCCCTGTCGCGGTCGCCCTCGCGCTTCTCGCCGCCCTCGTCCTCGGCACGGCTTTCGCCTCGCCCGCCCTCGCCCATGACCGGCTCAAGAGCAGCGACCCGGCCAAGGGCGCGAAGGTCGAGAACCTGGAGGAGGTGAAGCTGACGTTCAGCGCCACGGTGCGCTTCCCGAACGTCGTCGTCCGCTCCGGCGACGAGACCCACCAGGACGGCAAGGCCGCCGTCGACGGCCCCGTGGTGACCCAGAAGGTCAAGGGAGATCTCCCTCCCGGCGAGTACGTCATCGCCTACCGCGTCGTCTCCTCCGACGGCCACCCGATCGAGGGGGAGATCCCCTTCACCCTGCTCGGCTCCGCCGACCCCTCCCCGTCGCCGTCCTCGGCGCCTTCGGAGACCTCGCCGTCGCCGGGGACCGCCGAGAGCACGGCCGCCGGGAGCGACCCCGCCGCGAGCACGCCGGTGGGCACGCTCAGCCCGGCCGCCGCGGCCGGGGAGTCCGAGGAGCCCGGTTCCTCGGGAGGCGTGCCCGGCTGGATGTGGATCGTCGTCGGCGGCCTGACCGGCATCGGCATCGGCCTGTTCTTCAGCATGCGCGGCAGGAAGCAGCCATGAGCAAGACCGCGCGGGCCGCGCAGGCGGCACAGGTCGAGGCGCCGCAGAACGGCCGGGTCGTGAAGCTCGCCCTGGTCGGCGCGGGGGCGGCCGTCGTCGCCCTGGTGATCGCCATGATCGCCGGAGGTGCCGCGAGCCCGCGCATCATCCCCGGTCTGCCCGACCAGGGAGCGTTCACCCGCTGGGGACTGCCGCTGGCGAAGCTGGCGATGGACGCGGCGGGCGTGCTCACCGTCGGCGCGCTCCTGGCCGCCGCGGTCCTGCTCCCCAACGACAAGGGCCTGCTGGGCAAGTCCGCTCTCGGCTACGTCAAGGCCGCCTCCTGGATCGCCCTCGTCTGGGCCGGGGCCGCCGCCGCCACGATGGTGTTCAGCCTCTCGGAGGCGCTCGGGATGCCGGTGGCCGACGTGCTCGGCGGCGACGAGCTCACCAGCTTCGCCAGCCAGGTCTCCCAAGGCATCTCGCTGACCCTGGTCGTGCTGTTCTCGGTCGCGATCGCGCTCTTTGCCCGGGGGGCGATCACCGCCGGCACGGCCGGCGGCCTGCTGGTCCTCGCCCTGGCGACCATGCTCCCGCCCGCGCTGACCGGCCACTCCTCCTCCTCACCCAACCACGACCTGGCGACCACCGGCGTCGCCGTCCACCTGGTCGTCCTCGCGCTCTGGGTGGGCGGCCTCGGCGTGCTCTGCGCGCACGCGCTGCGCCGCCAGCCGCATCTGGAGATCGCCGCCGCCCGCTTCTCGGCGCTGGCGCTGTGGTGCTTCATCGGGGTGGGGCTGTCCGGCCTCTTCAGCGTCCTGGCCAGGCTCAGCGCGGTCTCCGAGCTGTTCACCTCCGCCTACGGCCTGCTGCTGGTGGCCAAGACCGTCGCGTTCGCGCTGCTCGGCGCCGTCGGCTGGTGGCACCGCAAGCGGACCCTGCCGCTGCTCGCGGCGGGCGGATCCGGCACGTTCCTCCGCTTCGCCGCCGGCGAGATCGTCGTCATGTTCGCGGCCGTCGGGCTGGCCGTCGCGCTGTCCCGCACCGCGCCGCCCCCGGCGGTCCTGCCCGTCGACAGGGCCTTCGAGGTGCTCGGCTACACCATGCCGCCGGAGATCTCACTGGCCAACCTGGCCTCGCTGTGGTGGTTCGACCTGTTCTCCGGCACGCTCGTCGCCCTGCTGGCCGGTCTCTACCTCGCCGGTGTCGTACGGCTCGCCCGGCGCGGCGACTCCTGGTCCAAGGGCCGCACGGCCGCCTGGTTCACCGGTGTGCTGATCCTGCTGATCGCCACCCAGAGTGGTGTCGCCCGCTACGCCAAGGTGCTGTTCAGCGCGCACATGGCCGAGCACATGACGCTGTCGATGATGGTGCCGATCTTCCTCGTGCTCGGCGCGCCCGTCACCCTGGCGCTGCGCGCCCTGCGCCCCGCCGCCCGCAGGGGCGACCGGGGCCCCAGGGAGTGGCTGACGACGATCCTGCACAGCAGGTTCGTCCGCGTCATCGCCCATCCGGCGATCGCCACCGCGATCTTCATCGTCTCCACCTATGCGCTGTACTTCACGCCGCTGTTCGCCGCCGCGATGGAGGAGCACCTCGGCCACATCGTGATGACGATGCACTTCCTGCTCAGCGGGTGCCTGTTCTTCTGGGTGATCATCGGTGTCGATCCCGCCCCCTACCGGCTGCCGCACGTGGCCCGGCTCATCCTGCTGTTCGTGACCATGCCGTTCCACGCGTTCTTCGGCATCGCGCTGATGAGCATGACCACCGTGCTGGCCTCCGAGTGGTACGACCAGCTCGGCCGTACCTGGGGCGCGTCCGCGATCGAGGACCAGCAGACCGGCGGCGCCATCGCCTGGGGGTTCGGTGAGATCCCGACCCTCATCGTGCTCCTCGCGCTGGCCTTCCAGTGGTGGCGCCACGACGACCGCGGGGCCCGCCGCGCCGACCGTCGCGCCGACGCCGCCGCGGCACGCGACGGCGGCAGCGGCGACGCCCAGCTCGACGCCTACAATGAATACCTGGCCAAACTCAACAGGCGCGACGGCGCGGAGTAGCCGGACGGCTACGCCCTTCTATCTTCGAGCTCTCTCCTGGACACCTCCCGGTAGCCTGTATTCCAGGGGGCTCGTGCTCACCGCAGCGGGTGCAGCGCTTTTTTCACCGCGCGCCACGCCCAGTCACACATCCGGTCGGGGGGCCGGTGGCTGCAATGTGCATCAGGAAGGTTGAGCTGTGTCCGACGAAGTGCGCGTACGTGAGGGCCGCAGCCGGAGCCTGGCCCAGGCCCTCGAAGAGCATCTCACCGAGTGGGCCGAGCGCACCGGGGTCGCCGTCGAGATCTGGGCACTGCCCGCCCAGGACGTCCCGCCCGGGGTCGCCAGAGCCGTGCTGGCCGCGCTCGGGGAGGCGCTGTCCAACGTCGAGCGGCACAGCGGTGCCCGTGTCGTCTCCGTCGCCGTCACCTTCGGGCGCGGCGGCCTGCGCATGACGGTGAGTGACAACGGCATCGGCTTCTTCGGGGAGGCGAAGGGCCGGGGTGTCGCCGCCATGCGCACCCACTTCGAACAGCTCGGCGGTTCGTGCAGTGTCAACGGCGTTCCCGGCGAGGGAACCACCGTCACCGGCGTGGTGTCCTGCCAGGAGCAGCCGGGATCGGGGCCCCAAGGCCGATGACTCCGCCGTTCCCCAGCTCGGAGGCGGTATCTTCGGCCGGTGGTGTGGCCACGGGACGGACCGGGGACTCAGGGGAGTGTCAGGATCTCGTGGCCGGTCTCGGTCACCAGGATGGTGTGCTCGAACTGGGCGGTCCGCATGCGGTCCTTGGTGACGGCGGTCCAGCCGTCGGGCCAGATGTCGTAGTCGATGGTGCCGAGCGTCAGCATGGGCTCGATCGTGAACGTCATGCCCGGCTCCAGCGTGACCGCCAGTGACGGGTCGTCGTAGTGGGGCACGATCAGGCCCGAGTGGAACGTGGTGCCGATGCCGTGGCCGGTGAAGTCGCGGACCACCCCGTAGCCGAACCGCCTGGCGTAGGCCTCGATCACGCGGCCGGCCACGTTGAGCTGGCGGCCGGGGGCGATGGCCTTGATGGCCCGGTCGGTGGCCTCGCGGGTGCGCTCGACCAGCAGGCGCGACTCCTCGTCCACGTCGCCGACCAGGAAGGTGGCGTCGGTGTCGCCGTGCACGCCGCCGATGAAGGCGGTGATGTCGATGTTGACGATGTCGCCGTCGCGCAGCACGGTGTCGTCCGGGATGCCGTGACAGATCACCTCGTTGATCGAGGTGCACAGCGACTTGGGATACCCGCGGTAGCCGAGCGTGCTGGGATACGCGCCGCGGTCGCAGAGGAACTCGTGGCCGATCCGGTCGAGCTCGTCGGTGGTGACGCCGGGTGCCACGTGCCTGCCGACCTCTTCGAGCGCCTGGGCCGCCAGTTTGCCCGCGACCCGCATCCGTTCGATGATCTCGGGGGTCTTGACGTCGGACTCCCCGGTCTTCGGGGACTTCTTCCCGACGTACTCCGGCCGCTGGATGTGGGAGGGCACCTTGCGGATGGGAGAGATCCGCCCGGGCTGGAGCAGTGTCGTCATGGTCCCCCAGTCTAGTTGTGCTTCTCACTGGGCAGTATTGCCGCATGAGTGATCAATGGTGGTTCTGCCTGACGCACATGGCCGTCGAGCCCGACGACGGATGCCCGAACAAGGACCGGATGGGACCGTACCCGACACGCGATGCGGCGGCGGCCGCGCTGAAGACCGCGGTCGACAGGAACGAGGAGTGGAGGAAGAACGACCGCGCCTGGGACGGGGACGACTGAGCCGCCGGCTGCTCAGCCGTCCACGACGGCGTACGCGCGGACGGGGAAGGTCCCCAGACCGGCCAGCAGCGGTGGCGCGGCGTGGAGACGGAACCCGCTGCCGGGCAGCGCGGCCAGCCCCGTCATGTGCTCCACGATCGGGATGCCCGCTCCGAGCAGCAGCGTGTGCGCTGGACGTTCACCGCGGGGCGGGGTGTCGTCGATGTTGAGGCTGTCGATGCCGACGAGCGCGGGCCCCCGCTCCGCGAGCCAGCGGGCCGCCTCCGGCTCGAGGTAGGGGTGGCCGTGGAAGTACGTCTCGGTGCCGAAGTGCCGGTCCCAGCCGGTGTGCAGGAGTACGGCCCTGCCGCGCACGTCCAGCCCCGCGAGCCGGTCGAGCCCCACGGAGGACGCCCCCTCGGCCCGTACGACCAGGCCCGGCAGGTCGGCGAGCGACTCCAGCGGCATCTGTGACAGGTCGGGCCCCTGCGGGTAGCGGTGGTAGGGGGTGTCGAGGTAGGTGCCGGTGTTGGCGACCAGCTCGACGCTGCCGATGTGGAACTCCGTGCCCGGGGCGTAGAGCTCCCGTGAGGCCTCCCTGCTCAGGTGCACGCCCAGGCGGGGGCCGGGGACGCCGGGGTAGGTGATCATCCCCTCGGTGATGCGGTGGCTCAGCTCGATCAGCCGGGTCACGAGGCGCTCATCTCCTTCCGCCGCGCGCGGGCCCCGGCCGTCCTGGCGACCGCGACGAGGCCGATCACGCCCCACACGATGTTGAGGATCGCCGAGGGCCAGGCCGCGTGGTAGGCCGTGTTGACCATCAGGGCGGCCGCCCCGGTCAGGTTGATCGCCTGGTAGGGCACGCCGTCGCCGGCCATCCTGGACGCCGACACCATGGCGTACCCGTACAGCATGACGGCGGCGCCGGCCCAGCCGAGCAGGTTGACGAAGAGGGACACGGGTCACGCGCCCGACGGTGAGAAGCTCATGCCCCCATGATTTCCACTTCCTTCATTAAAGGGCAAATAAAGTTTTCTTAATATCCACGTAAGCTGAGCTGTATGGATATCGATCCCCGGCGGCTGCGGGTGCTCCACGAGGTCGCCCGTCGCGGCGGCGTCATGCGCGCGGCGGAGGCGCTCCACCTGACGGCCTCGGCGGTCTCGCAGCAGCTCGCGCTCCTGGAGCGGGAGGTCGGGCTCTCCCTCATCGACAGGTCGCAGCGCCGGGTCGCCCTCACTCCGGCGGGCAGGGTCCTCGCCGGATACGCCGAGCGCGTCGAGGAGGAGCTGGGGGAGGCCAGGCGGGAGCTGATCCGCTTCACCGAGCGGCTGGCCGGGCCGGTGGCGATCGCCGCGTTCCCCACGGTCATCCGGCACCTGCTGGTGCCCGCGCTGGGCAGGCTGGCCGAGCGCCACCCCCAGATCGCGCCGCGCATCCGGGAACTGTACGGGCCGCCCGCGCTGCAGGAGCTCCGCCTCGGCGGGGTCGACCTCGCCCTCACCGAGGAGGACGCCGACAAGACCGACAAGACCGTCGCGGCGCGGCAGTCCGTCGTCTCCCACCCCCTCTACGTGGACGAGTACCGGATCGTGGCCCCGCCGGGCTGGGCGGAGGTCCCGCGAGAGGTCGCGGACCTGGCGGGGGTGCCGTGGATCGCCGGGCCGCCCGACCAGGCCTGCGGCCACGCCCTGGAGCGGCTCGCCGCCCTGCACGGGTTCACCCCGCACCGGGTGCACCTGATCCAGGAGTTCCCGCCCACACTCGCCCTGGTCGCGGCGGGGCACGGGGTGGCGATCGTGCCGTCGCTGGCCCTGCTCGACGTCCCGGACGGCGAGGTCGTCGTCACCGGCATCACCAACGTGGGCGCCAGGAAGCTGGACGCGGTGACCCGCCTCGGCCGTACCCGCTCGGGTGAGCCCGACCCGGTGCAGGCCGTGGTCATCGCGGCGCTCAGGGACGCGGCCGAGGAGCTGTCGGGACGGCTCGGAGCGCGCTGGAGCCCGTCCTAGCCGCGTCCCGGCCGGCGGGGCCGGTCGTGCGGTTCCGGTGGCCTAATCGGCGACCCGCGGGCCGGGCGCTCCGGGAGGGGGCCGGTCGGCGACTCGCGGGCCGGGCGCTCGGGAGGGGGGCTAAGGGGGGCTAGTCGGCGACCCGCGGGCCGCTGATCCGCTCCAGCATCCTGGCCAGGCGGTCGCGCAGGCCGGGACGGCGGTCGACCTCGCCCGCGGCCATGCTCACCAGATGCTGGGCCCCGTCGAAGGAGAACGGCGCCCGCTCGGGGACCGTCAGCGCGTCGTGGGCCAGACCCGTCAGATCCGGGTCGCCACCGTCCAGGGCCAGGATCGTCGTACCGGTCCTGCGGGCGTCGCTCACCCGTTCCAGCAGGGCCTCGGGGGCGCGTTCCTCGGCCACCACGAACAGCGTCTCGCCCCGCCCGGCCCGCTCGATCCGCTCCAGCCCCACCCGCAGGTGCGCGGGCGCTCCGGGGGCGGGCGCCCAGCGGACCAGCGTCGGGGCGAGCTGGGGCATCCCGGAGAACCTGGCCTCGTCGCTCAGGTGCGCGGTCAGGTGCCAGGGTTCCTCCTGAGGCGTGCCGACCACCAGCAGCCCGCCGGGGGAGCGCGTCGCGCGCAGGGCGAGGCCCAGCTCGCGGGTCCGCTCGACCCAGCCGGTCGAGGCCAGGATTTCACGCAGCAGCGTCACCGACCCAGCGTCCATCGCACCATCGTGCCCCAGACACCCCGCGCCGATCCCGGAAACGCGACCCTGAGATGATCTGGACAGGCGATATGGTCGACGGAGTCCGGCCCTGAGCGACCGGGGACGATGAGGAGCGGCGAGTGAGCAGTGACATTCCGGACGTGAGCAAGATCTCGATCGGGATCCTGGGCGGGACCGGCGACCAGGGCAAGGGCCTGGCCCGGCGGTTCGCCCTCGCCGGGCACACCGTGCTGATCGGTTCACGAAGCGCGGAACGGGCTCAGGCGGCGGCGGAGAGCATCGGCGGATCGGTGCGCGGCGCGGACAACCCGGCCGTGGCGGCCGAGGCCGACGTGGTGATCGTGGCCATTCCCTGGGACGGGCACCGCTCGACGCTGGAGTCCCTCCGCTCCGAGCTGGCCGGGAAGATCGTCGTCGACTGCGTCAACCCGCTCGGGTTCGACAAGCAGGGCGCCTACGCGCTCGCGGTCGAGGAGGGCAGCGCCGCCCAGCAGGCGGCCGCCGTCCTGCCCGACAGCCGCGTGGTCGCCGCCTTCCACCACGTCTCGGCCGTCCTGCTGCTGGATCCCGAGGTCGAGGAGATCACCCTGGACGTGCTCGTGGCGGGTGACGACCGCGAGGCCACCGACACCGTCCAGGCGCTGGCGGGCCGGATCCCCGGCGCGCGCGGCGTGTACGCCGGCCGCCTGCGCAACGCCCACCAGATCGAGGCGCTGACCGCCAACCTCATCTCGATCAACCGCCGCTACAAGGCCCACGCGGGCCTGCGCGTCACCGACATCTAGCGGGGCGGCGTTCCGGCCCGCGACGAGCGGGCCTCCGTCCGAGGTCGTCGTCTCGCCGGCCGGCCGCGTGCTCCGGTGCCCCGTGGAAAGTGCCCCGGGGCGCTTCGGCGGCTCGTGGAGTCTCGTGGAGTGGAGCCGGGGACGCTTCGGCGGCCCGTCGGGTGGGCGCGGGGTGCGTGGGATTCATGGCTTCGCCGGTGGCCAATCGGTCGGATTCGAGCTTCGAAGCGGGCCAATCTTGCCTGATTGGATCTGACAAACACCTTGTGAACCGGACATCCTTGACGTATGACTGATTTTCGTCCGGAAACTCGCACCGTCCATCTGCCTCAGCCGCCCCTGAACGGCAGCCGTTCCATCACGGTGCCGCTCTACCAGACCTCCGGGTTCGTCTTCGACGACCCGGCCGTTTTCGCCGACGGGATGGGCCGTCCGGACGGGGCCTTCGTCTACGGGCGGCTGTCGAACCCGACGGTCCGCTCCCTGGAGGAGGCCGTCGCCGGGCTGGAGGGCGGCGTCGGCGCCGTGGCCACCGGCTCCGGGATGGGGGCCATCAACTCCGTACTGCTCGGGCTGCTCGAGCCCGGCGACCACCTGATCGCGCAGAAGCCGCTCTACGGCGGCACCGCCGCGATGATCAACGACCTGGCGGGGCGGTTCCGGATCTCGGTCTCCTACGTTCCCGAGGACGACCCGGCGGCGCTGCGCGCGGCCGTGCGGCCGGAGACGAAGCTCGTCTACCTGGAGACCATCGCCAATCCGGTGACCCAGGTCGCCGACCTGCCGGGCATGTGCGCCGTGGCCCGCGAGGCCGGGCTGATCTCCGTGGTCGACAACACCTTCGCCTCCCCGATCCTGTGCCGGCCGATAGAGCACGGCGCCGACATCGTGGTGCACTCCACGACCAAGTACCTGAGCGGGCACACCGACGTGCTCGGCGGGATCGCCGTCTTCGCCTCCGACGAGCTGTACCGCAAGGTGTGGTCCTTCACCACCAAGCTGGGCGCCACCGCGGACCCGTTCGCCGCCTGGCTCACCCTGCGCGGCATCCAGACGCTGCCGCTGCGGATGGAGCGCCACTGCTCCAACACCCGCGAGCTGGCCACCCGCCTGAACGCCCACCCCGCCGTTTCCGTCGTGCACTGGCCGGGGCTGCCCTCGCATCCCTCGTACGAGCTGGCGGCCAAGCTGCTGCCCGACTTCGGGGGGGTCTTCTCCTTCGACCTGGCGGGCGGGCGGGAGGCGGGGGAGCGGTTCATGAGTTCGGTGAAGCTGGCCCTGCTGGCCCCGTCCCTCGGCGGCGTCGAGACGCTCATCCTGCATCCCGCGACCACCTCCCACCGCTCCCTGACGGCCGAGGAGCTCACCCGGCACGGGATCGGCGAGGGCACCGTGCGGGTGGCGGTCGGCATCGAGCACGTCGAGGACCTGTGGGCCGACTTCGAGCAGGCGCTCTCCTGACGCCGCCGGGAGCACGGCCCCCGGTATCTCCTACACTGCGGCACGGGGCCGCCCGCAGGGCCGGGCGGCCGCCTACGGGTCGCTTTTCAGGGAGGGGGCGCGCGTGAGCGTGTCGATCGGGGACGTGGAGCGGGCCGCCGGGCGCATCGCCGGGCATGTCCTGCGTACACCGGTGGTCGAGGTGTCGCCTGGGTTGTTCCTGAAGCTGGAGGGGCTGCAGCATTCGGGGTCGTTCAAGGCGCGCGGAGGCTTCAACCGCGCCCTGGCCTCGGAGAGGATCCCCGAGGCCGGGCTGATCGCGGCGAGCGGGGGCAACCACGGCCTGGCGGTGGCGTACGTGGCGCGCAGCCTCGGCGTTCAGGCGGAGATCTTCGTGCCGACGGTATCCAGCCCGGTGAAGGTCGCCGGGTTGCGCGCGCTGGGCGCGCGGGTGACCCAGATCGGCGCCGTATACGCCGACGCGTACGAGGCCTCGGTCAAGCGCGCGGCCGAGACCGGCGCCCTGGACGTGCACGCCTACGACCAGGCGGAGGTGGTCGCGGGGCAGGGCACGGTCGGCCTGGAGCTCCTGGAGCAGACCGGGGGCGTCGACACGGTCGTCGTCGCGGTCGGCGGCGGCGGGCTCGTCGCCGGGATCACCGTCGCCCTCGGCGGCCGGGCCCGCGTGGTCGCCGTCGAGCCCGAGCTCATCCCGACCCTGCACCGGGCCCTGGAGGCCGGCGGGCCGGTCGGCGTCGAGGTCTCGGGGGTGGGGGCCGACGCCCTGGGCGCCAGCCGGGCGGGCCGGACGGCCTTCGAGATCACGAGCGCGGCGGGGGTGCGGAGCCTCCTGGTCTCCGACGAGGCCATCGTCGAGGCGCGGCGCGAGCTGTGGCGGAAGCACAGGATCGCCGCCGAGCACGCGGGCGCCGCGGCGTACGCGGCCCTGCTGTCCGGCGTCTACACCCCGGCCCCCGGTGAGCGGGTGGCCGTCGTCGTGTGCGGCGCCAACACCGACCCCGCCACGCTCGTCTGACTCCTCGTACTTCTGCGCAAGGAGGTTTCCGCGCGGCGAAGGCCGCCCCGGCGCCGCCAGGTTCTCCTGGGGCGCCGGGACGGCTCAGCGGTGGTCACCGGTTCCGCGGCGCCCGGGGGCGGCGCGGCCCGGGCCGGTCAGCGGTAGCTGTGCTCGGCGGCGGGGAAGGCGCCGGTCGACACCTCGTCGGCGAAGCTGCGCACGGCCCTGTCCATCTCGTGGGCCAGGTCGAAGTACTTCTTGACGAATCTGGCGGGGCTGGCGGTCAGGCCCATCAGGTCCTGCCAGACGAGGACCTGCGCGTCGGTGCCCGGCCCGGCGCCGATGCCGATCGTGGGGATCGACAGGGACGCGGTGACCCGCTCGGCCAGGTCGGTGGGAACGCACTCCAGGACCACCGAGAACGCTCCGGCGTACTCCAGGTCCTTGGCGTCGGCCATCAGCTCGTCGCCCGACTGGCCGCGGCCCTGCACGCGGTAGCCGCCGAGCGCGTTGACCGACTGGGGGGTCAGGCCCAGGTGGGCCATCACCGGGATGCCGGCCGAGACCAGGGCCTCGACCTGGGGAAGCACCCGCCGCCCGCCCTCGAGCTTGACCGCGTGGGCCCCGGCCTCCTTCATGAACCGGGCGGCCGTCTCCAGGGCCTGCTGGGGAGACGACTGGTAGGAACCGAACGGCAGGTCGGCCACGACCATCGCGCGGGAGGAACCGCGGACCACGGCCGCCGTCAGGGGCATGAGATCGTCCACCGACACGGGCAGTGTCGAGTCGTACCCGTACACGACCATGGCGGCCGAGTCGCCGACGAGCAGCACGGGGATGCCGGCCTCGTCGAAGACCCTGGCGGTCATCGCGTCGTACGCGGTGACCATCGGCCACCGCTCGCCGCGCTCCTTGGCGGCGGCGACGTCGCGCACGGTGATCCTTCGTCCAGCCTGGCCGCCGTAGAGAGAGGTCGGCCGGTTGGTGACGGAAGAGGACATGGGACCTCCAGTGAAGTCTCGAGGCGCCCCTGTGGCGTCCCCGGACGTTTTCGATGATTGCACGCGTACGACAGGTTCAACAGACCTGATCGACGTGGTAATCCAATGGGCAGGTGTGGGTGGTATGTGACATGTTTGTCCTTTTGGTGCAGTAACGGAGTGTGAGGACGTGCGCGTCCGGACGATACTCCGTGGCGAAAGTGCCGGTGCCGCGCGGGTGGGCGCCGACGGGTGCGTGCGTCCGGGGCGATGCGGGGCGGGCGGTGCGCGGTACGCGTCCGGGGCGATGCGGGGCGGGCGGTGCGCGGCGCCTCGGCGCGGTAATCCAGTGGCGGGAGTGTCGGGGGCGTACGGCACAATGCTCGCGGAGGTAAGTAATCACAATGGCTTTCGAACCTTACCGCCGCCTGCTGGCGATCCCGGGCGTGCGGTCGTTGCTGCTGGTGGGACTGGTCGCCCGCATTCCCTCGACCGCGGTCGCCATCACGCTGACGATGCACGTCGTCGATCCCAGCGGGCTCGGGCTCGGCTTCGCCGCGGCCGGTCTGGTGACCATGGCGAGCACGGTGGGGATGGCGGTCGGCTCGCCGCTGGCCGGAAGGTTCGTCGACAGCCACGGCCTGCGCCCGGTGCTGGTGGTGACCACGCTCGCCCAGCTCGTCTTCTGGTCCACCGCGTGGGCGATGCCGTTCCCGCTGCTGCTCGCGGCCTCGGTGCCCGCGGGCCTGCTCAGCCTCCCGGTGTTCAGCGTGATCAGGCAGTGCCTCACGGCGCTGGTCCCGGTCGACCAGCGCCGGATGGGCTTCTCCCTCGACTCCATGATCGTGGAACTCTCCTACATGGCCGGCCCCGCCCTGGCGGTCGCGGGGGTGACCCTCCTCGGCAGCGTGCCCACCATGGGCCTCGTCGCGGCCGGCCTGGTCGCCTCGGGTGTGGCGCTGATCGTGCTGAACCCGCCCGTCCGTTCGGAGAAGGAGCTCCAGGAGGTGGCGGTGAAGGTCTCGCGGCGCCAGTGGCTCACCCCGGGCATGCTCGGGCTGCTCGGCACGGTCGTCGCGGCGACCTTCGTGCTGGCCGCCACCGAGCTGTCCCTGGTCGCGACGATGAAGCAGGGCGGCGACACCGCCTGGATCGGGCTGGCGATCGGCCTGTGGTGCGCCTACTCGCTGATGGGCGGTTTCGTGTACGGCATGCTGCCCCGCGGGGTGTCGCCGCTGATCCTGATCGGCGCCATGGGCGTGCTCACCGTCCCGGTCGGGCTGGTCGGCGGTGACTGGCACTGGCTGGTCCTGGCCCTGCTGCCGGCCGGGGTGCTGTGCGCCCCCGCCCTGTCCTCCACGATCGAGACCGTGACCCGCTGGGTGCCCGCCGGGGCCCGTGGCGAGGCGATGGGCCTGCACGGCACGGCGTTGCTGATCGGCGCCGGCTCCGCGGCGCCCATCGCGGGCGTGATCATCGACGGCCCCGGTCCCGGCTGGGCCTTCGCCACCGCCGGGCTGGTCGGTGTGGTGATGGTGCTGGTCGCCCTGCCGTTCTGGCGGCGCACCGCGGCCGTGGCCGACGAGCCCGTTCCGGTGGCCGCCTGACCTCGGCCGTACCTGAGCCGGGGGCGCCGCTCTCGGCCGTACCCGATCAGGGGTGGCGTCGCTCTCGGCCGTACCTGAGCCGGGGGCGGCGCTGCTTTCGGCTGTACCCGATCAGGGGTGGCGTCGCTCTCGGCCGTACCCGATCAGGGGTGGCGCTGTTCTCGGCCGTATCTGAGCGGGGGCGGCGCCGCTCTCTGACGCCACCCGTCTCGGTGCGTCACCTCGGAGGCGTGCGCCGAGTTCGGGACGTTTCACGATAAATACGAAACGATACGGTTGCGTATCATAATGATCAACGCTACGGTTGTGTTTCGAAACTCAAGCGTATCGAATACGGGGCCTTTCGTGGAACAACAGCTCGGCCACCCGCGACGGTGGCAGATCCTGGGAGTGCTGGTCTTCAGCCTCCTGGCGGTCGTGCTCGACAACACCATCCTCAACGTCGCACTCAAGACGATCGCCGACCCCGTGGAGGGCCTGGGTGCCACCCAGAGCCAGCTGGAATGGGCGATCAACTCCTACACGCTCGTGTTCGCGGGCCTGCTGTTCACCTTCGGGGTGATCGGCGACCGCACCGGGCGCAAGCGCATGCTCATGGTGGGCATGGTGCTCTTCGGCCTGGCCTCGCTGGCCAGCGCCTACGCGCAGGACCCCATGCAGCTGATCGTCGCCCGCGCGTTCATGGGCATCGGCGGTGCCGCGATCATGCCGGCCACGCTGGCGATCATCTCCAACGTCTTCCCCCCGCAGGAGCGCGGCAAGGCGATCGGCGTCTGGGCCGGCGGGGTGGGCCTGGCCGTGGCGATCGGCCCGATCACCGGCGGTCTGCTCATCGAGCACTTCTGGTGGGGCTCGGTCTTCCTGGTCAACCTGCCGATCGTGCTGGTCAGCATGGTGCTCATCAGCCTGGTCGTGCCCGAGTCGCGTGACCCCAAGCCTTCCAGGCTCGACCCGGTCGGCGTGGTCCTCTCCATCATCGGCCTCGTCGCCGTCACCTACGGCATCATCCGGGGCGGGGAACTGGCCACCATCGCCAGCGCCGAGGTGCTCGTGCCGACCGTCCTCGGCGTCGTCGTGCTCGCCGCCTTCGTCTGGTACGAGCGCCGTATCGCCCACCCGGCCTTCGACGTCAGCTACTTCCGCGACCCGCGCTTCGCCACCGCGGTCGGCATGATCGGCATCGTGTTCTTCGCGATGATGGGCGCGATGTTCTTCCTGGTCTTCTACCTGCAGATCGTGCTGGGATTCAGCGCGCTGCAGGCCGGCGCCCTGATGATCCCCTTCGCCGCCGCACAGCTGATCTTCGCGCCGCTGAGCCAGCAGATGGCCGCGCGCTTCGGGGGCAAGCTGAGCGCCACCGTCAGTATGATCGTCGTGGCCGCCGCGCTGGCCTCCTACGCGCTGATGGACCAGCACACCCCGGTCGTCCTTCTGGAGATCGTGTTCTTCGTCCAGGGCGCGGCGATGGCCAACATCATGCCCCCGGCGACCACCGCGATCATGGAGGCGCTTCCCAGGGAGAAGGCCGGCGTCGGCTCGGCCATGAGCAACACGATCCGCCAGGTGGCCGGAGCGCTCGGTGTCGCGCTTCTCGGCTCGCTGCTCTCGGCCACCTACCGTGACCAGATCGCCCCAGCCCTGACGGGCCTGCCCGACCAGCTCAGGCACCTGGCGGGCGAGTCGCTGACCGGCACGCTGGGTGTGGCCCAGGGCCTCGGCGCCCGGGGTGCGGCGCTGATCGAACCGGCCAAGCTCGCCTTCGTCGAGGGCATGCACATCACCGCCCTCGTCTCCGCGGTCATCGCGCTGCTCGGAGCCCTGGTGGTGTTCAAATGGCTGCCCGGCAAGTCCTCCACGGCCACTTCCGTCCCCGAAGAGATCAGCCCGGACAGGGAACCGGCGGTAGTGTAGGAGCGCTATGACGACCACCGACGAGACTCAGGCGGCCGGGGCCCAGACGCCCCGTCCCGCGGGCCGTCCCCGCAGCGCCAGGGCGGAGAGGGCCATCATCGACGCGACCCTCGACCTGGTCGCGGAGAGCGTGGGTCTCTCCGAGCTGTCGATCGAGGCGATCGCGGCTCGCGCGGGGGTCGGCAAGACCACGATCTACCGGCGCTGGTCGAACAAGGAAGACCTGCTCGTCGACGCGCTGTCCACGCTCAAGACGCCGCTGCCTCCGGTCGCGGGCGTCTCGGTCCGCGAGGATCTCGTCGTCTACGCGCGGGTGTTCCTGCGCGACGCGTGCGACGCGCGCAACCGCTGCGTGATGAACATCGCGATGAACGAGGCCGAGCGGCACCCCCGCCTGGTGGAGCGCATCCGCCAGGCGACCATCGAGCCGCGCAGGGCGGCGATCACCGCCCTGCTGCGGCGCGGCGTCGCCACCGGCGAGCTGCGGGCCGGCCTCGACGTCCCCCTCGCGATGGCGAACCTGGTCGGCACCGTCATGTGGTACATCCGCACCGAGGGTGTCGACGATCACACCGCGTCCTCCGACCTGGCCGAACGGATCGTCGACCACCTCCTGGCGGGCCTCGCTCCCTGAGACCTTCCCGGACGGCCGTCCGGGGACCTCTCGTACGGGTGGCGTCGTGGAAGTCGAGCGGGACACGGCTTCGGCCGCTTCACGGCCCGTTGCACACGGGCGGCGTCATGGATGTCGTCACGAAACCCCGGCGGTGGCCGCCGGGGTTTCGGCTTTTCCGGCGCTTCAGCGTTTCCGGTGCTCCGGCGTCTCGGCGTCTCGGACGTGAGGTGTCAGTCGCCGACGTGGTCGAACTCGCCGAGCTTCACGCCCGCGATGAAGACGTCCCATTCGGCCCGGGTGAAGAAGAGCTTCGGCCCGCCGGGGTTCTTGGAGTCGCGCAGGACGTGCAGGTCGCCGAGGTCCGCCTTGTACCCGGTGCGAGGGGCGCCGATGACGGCCACCTCGACGCACTCGCCACCGCTGGAGCCGCTCAGGGAGGATTTGCGCCAGGTCGCGCCGGTCAGGTCTGCTGCCATTCCGTCATCACCTTCGCCATGAGGTCGGCGCTCGCCCGCGCGGGCAGGGCCGCCGAGCGGACCGCTTCGTATCGCCTGCAGATCGCCGCCACATCGCGAGGATGGTCCGTGACGTGCCCTACGGCGGCGGACTCCACAAATACACTATCCAGGCTGCCTTCGGCGCTCGCAATGAAGAATCCTCCCTCCAGACCCGCGATCGCACCGCCGGTCACGTAGGCGCCCCTGGGAACGACCTGGATGGAGATGTTCCTGCGCTCGGACGCGCTCAGAAGCGCGGCGAGCTGGTCGCGCATGATGTCCGGACCCCCGACGCCCCGGTGCAGGACTCCCTCGTCGAGCACGGTCCACAGCGGCGGGGGGTTGTCACGCGCCAGGATTTTCTGACGCTCCAGGCGGGCGGTCAGCAGCTCCTGCACCCGCTCGTCGGTCGTTCCCGGATAGGCCTCCAGGATCGTACGGGCGTAGTCGGGGATCTGGAGAAGGCCGGGGACGAGCAACGGGTGCCAGCCCCGCAGGGTGTGGGCCTGTCGTTCGATGTCCACCCAGGGGCGGAAGCGCGGCGGGAGGACGCCGTAGGTCAGCATCGGCCAAATTCGGATGAGCACGCCGTTGGCGTTGAGCGCCCGGTCGCACCGTTCGGTGAAGTCGAGTGACGGGTTGCGCCTGCCCGTCTCGACCATGCTGACCAGGCCGGTCGAGTAGGCGATCTGCTGGGCCAGTTGTTCCTGTGACAGTCCGGCCTGATCGCGCAGGCGGCGAAGCTCGGAGGCAAAGAAGGTGAGGGGGCCGGTCTCACCTTCCGGCTCACGCGGGGCGGGCATCGCGGGCTCCTTTCTCGTGCCGGGGCCACTGGGGACCGACGCGTGTTTCGTCATCGGATCACTACGAAAAGTAATGGCCTGTTGCCGCAATAGGAAGCGCGTATCCGAAACGCGGCGAAAAGTGCTTTGAATCCGCGGCCGGGGCCTCCACCGGATGCATATTTTCCGGATGGCCGCCAGTCTTTTCTTATCAACATCTTCAGTTGTTGAGAATCCGCGATAATCTGTTGAGGCTTTGTTGTTCTGGCGTCTGTGCTCTGAGGAGGCCGGGTCGAATGGCGGAGTTTGTCGGCATTGATCCGGCCGGGGCGCGGCGTCTCATCACCTCCATGGACGACGCTGTGCAGCGCGCTCGGACGCTGAGGCCCTCGTTGTCGGCCTCCATTGCCGAAGCGGGCACCGACTGGCCCGCCGGACCGGGCGCCGAGGTGCTCGACGGTGTCGGGCGCTTCCTCGACGAGACGCGGCGAGATCTGACCTGGCGAACTCAAGTGATCGAGCGCGTCGAGGGTGCCGCCTCACAAGAGGGCCTCGCTTCGCGAGGGCGCCTCAGGACGGCGGAGTTCGCGTTCGGCGACGCGGCGGAGGCCCGGACCGCCGGGGCCCTCGCCGGAAAACGGACCCTGGCGGTATGGCAGGCCTATCAGAAGGACCCCAGCGTCCAGAACTGGAAGAAGGTCCAGGGGGCGCTTGGGGAGGGGCAGGGCAGGACCGTCGACGCCGCCTACTCGGCGGGGTTGCTGACCACGCTGGGTGCAGGCACTTTCGCGGGCATCTTCGCCGCCGTGAGCGCGAGAAACCAGAACGACGCGCGCGGCTACAGTCCCGCCAACCTGGCGAAGGCGAAGAAGGACCTGGGCCCGCTGGCCGAGGCGTTCGCCTCAACGGACGCGGCGGGCACCCTCCCCAAGGGGCTGCGCGACCACGCATTGGGAGACCTGCCCATCGGAGACATGGCGGCGCTCCTCGGCCTGGCCCGCCAGTCACGCGAGTTCGTCCTGGCGGCCGGAGCCAAGCTGCTCCAGTACGGCGGCTCGCGGGTGGACGGGAAAGACTGGAACGCTTACTGGCTGGTCAAGGCGCTGAGCCGGGATGCGGGAGCGACCCAGCGGTTTCTGGCCTCGGCCGAGAACGCGGCGCTGCTGTTGCGGCCCGAGGTGGTGAACGGTCTCGACGGCACGGACTTCGAGAAACTACTGGCCACCGCTCTGGACGGGGCGTTGGCTTCGGATGCAGGAGACGCCGCCCTCCGCCGTGACGCCTGGCTCAACATCATCGATCTCTACAGCAGGAAGAACTTCTGGCCCGCGCTGTCCGCCCCGTCTCCGGTCGGCCAGGTGCTTGCCACGCACATCTCCCAGTACTTTCCCGAACTTGTCGATATTTGGAATCGAAAGGATAGGTTTCCAAGTCGCGGAACGGATCAGGGGTGGCAGAGGTTTGACTCTGAAAAGATTTCGAATTTCTTTGGAGGATTACTTCAGAGTCCGGGGGCGCTGATGCCGCTCAGGGATGGTTATGGGGAGTTCTTAAAAGAACTCGACCTGGGGAAGGATCATCCGTTTGGTGATGCCTCGACCGAGGAGGCCAGAAAAGGTCAGCGTGAAATTTTCTACGAAAAAGTGGTCGAGTCGGGAGCGTTGGCGTCAATTTTTTTCAGTGGCCTGCATGAAGCTGATTTGTCTGCCGACGAAACGGACAAGGTTATCGTAGAACTCCTTACCTTCCCCTTGGACCTCTTTGGCGCGAGCGCCTTGGGTGAAGTGATCGATGGTGGGGTGTTCAAGGAGACGGTGGCCGGAAAAGTGGTCGACATAGTCGAAAAGAACAACCTGAAGAGCACGATCGAGGGAATCCTTGATAGGGAGAGGTCGGGAGAGGCGTCGGACTTGGTGGAGGTCCTGGTCGATGCTCAGGTAGCCGCTCTTGGTGCCTCCCGGCAGGCCCATGGTTATCCGCCACTTGGGGATTCGGACCTTCGGCAACTCAGAGATCTGTTCTACGGACGGCTTGAGCCGGTGTTGAGGACCGCACTCGACGCACGTGGGGGATGATTATGGAACCGAGCGAACTACTGCGCCAGGCCGAGGAGAAGGAAATATTGGCCGATCGGCTTGAGGGATACATCAAGAACCTTGAAACGATCTTTGATCGAGTTAAAACCGACTCGACTGTCGATGGTCCGGTCTGGACCGGCCCGTCGGCTCAGCGTTTCAATTCCGATGTGATTCAAAGGCGGTCGGATGTCATTCGGCTTGCGGAACAGTGTCATGGGGCTGCGCGCAACCTGAGGCGGACCGCTTCGCGACTTCGAGAGCAGGCTCATCTTTCTCGCCCCCCTCTGTGATCACCGGATTTCAGGCATGCAGTCGGTCTTTCCGATGATCTCTACGTTGGGTTGAGAATCCTGCGCGATCAGGATAACGGTAATCCCTGGGTCCTTTTTGTGTAGAACGCCGATGGTCCGCCCGGGGCGCGCCCAACTGGATTCCCGGTCGACTTCGTAGCCGATTTTTTTAAGCTCTTCCATGAAGAGCAGGCTGAACGATTCGACGCGTTGGGCCGGAGGGGCCGGGCTGTCTTCGCTGAAATCACTGCTGAGTTCATAAGAGCGAAGGGCGGTTTCGTCTTTGGCGCAAACCGCGAAGTCGCTTTTTTCCTTGCCGGTCCTGTCGACTGTTTTTTTGTTTGTCGTCGGATAGAAGGCGGCAAGCTTTTTCATGTCTGTGGCCAGCACCTGGGCGGCCTCGTCGAGGGTGGGGTGGCTATTCGTGCACCCGGCCACCAGTAGAAGCAACAGGGCACATCCCGCGATATGACGCACCCTGTCGACTGTACTGATCGTTTCCCCGGCGGGGGAGCCCGGCGGCCGGAAACGGTCCGGGTGTCAGGTGGTGGTCTCGCGCCAGCGGTTGGTGATGGGGAGGCGGCGGTCGCGGCCGAAGTTCTTGGGGGTGATCTTCGGGCCCGGGGGATACTGGCGGCGCTTGTACTCGGCCAGGTCGACCAGGCGGATCACCCGGGCGACCAGGGCCGGGTCGTGTCCGGCGGCGACGAGCTCGGCGGAACCCATGTCCTTCTCGACGTAGTCGTCCAGCAGCCTGTCCAGGATGTCGTACTCGGGCAGGGAGTCGGTGTCGCGCTGGTCGGGGCGGAGCTCCGCGCTGGGTTCCTTCTCGATCGAGCTCTCCGGGATCGGCGGCACCGCGAACCCGTGCAGGAACTCGCCCGACCGGCCCGCCTGGGCGTTGCGCCAGCGCGCCAGCTCCCAGACCAGGGTCTTGAGCACGTCCTTGATGGGGGCGAAACCGCCCGCCGAGTCGCCGTAGAGGGTGGAGTAACCGGTGGCCAGCTCGCTCTTGTTGCCGGTGGTGAGGACGAGGTGGCCGTGCTCGTTGGACAGGCCCATCAGGATCATGCCGCGCACCCGGGCCTGGAGGTTCTCCGCGGCCAGGCCGGAGAGCTCGATCTCCTTCTCGAAGCCGCTGACGATGTCGGCGATCGGCACGGTCCTGGCGTTGATCCCCTGCCGGTCGACCAGCTCCCGGGCGTCGCTCACCGAGTGGTCCGAGGAGTAGCGGGAGGGCATCAGCACCACGTGCACCCGCTCGGGGCCGATGGCGTCGGAGGCGATCGTGGCGGTCAGCGCCGAGTCGATGCCGCCGGACAGGCCGAGGACGACCGACCGGAAGCCGTTCTTGGCGACGTAGTCGCGGACCGCGAGGACCAGTGCCGAGTAGACCTCGGCGGTGTCGTCGAGGTGCTCGGCGATTGTGGGGGCCTGCGGCTCGTACGGCTCGACGGGGCGGGCGGACAGCTCCAGCCGCTCCACCGTGATCACGGTGCCGTCGCCGGCGTCCACCTGGAAGGTGCCGAGCCCTCCGTACCTGGCCTCGGGCAGCTCCAGGTCCGTGATCAGCAGCTCCTCGGAGAAGCGCGCCGCGCGCGCGACCAGCTCGCCTGAGGCGGAGACGACCAGCGAGTCCCCGTCGAAGACCAGCTCGTCCTGGCCGCCGACCTGGTTGACGTAGGCGAGGGCGCATCCGGCCTCGCGGGCGCGCCTGGCCACCAGCGCCAGGCGTACGTCGTCCTTCTCCTTCTCGTACGGGGAGGCGTTCGGCACCACGAGCAGCCCGGCTCCGGCCTCGCCCACCACCGCGACGGGGCCGCCCTCCTGCCAGAGGTCCTCGCAGACCGCGATCGCCACGTCGACGCCGTGCAACCGGAAGATCGGCAGGCGGTCGCCGCGGACGAAGTAGCGGTACTCGTCGAAGACGCCGTAATTCGGCAGGTGGTGCTTGGCGGTCTTGACGACCACCCGGCCCCGGTGCAGCAGCGCGGCCGCGTCGAGCGGGGCGCCCTTGGGCTGGCCGACGCGCGGGGCGAGCCTCGCGCGGTCCACGTAGCCGACGACCACGGGGATCTCGCCGAGCCCCGCCTCGTCCAGCCGTCGCGCGGCCTCCTCGATCGCGGCGATCGACGCCTCCACGAACGAGGTGCGCAGCACGAGGTCCTCGACGGGGTACCCGGTCAGGAACATCTCGGTGAAGACGACCAGGTGCGCGCCGCGGCCGGCGGCGCGGCGGGTCCACTCGACGAGCCTGTCCGTGTTGGCGGCCAGGTCACCGACGGCGGGGTTGCTCTGGGCCAGGGCGATGCGGAGTTGAGCCACGCGGCCATCCTATTGGGGCGCGCTCGGAGCCCGCCGTGCAGGCGATTTCCCCCGGTCGCCCCCGGTCGCCCCCGGCCGCCGCCGGAGGAGCGCGGACGTCCTGAGGTGACCGCCCGCCGTCGCCGGGCGGGCGTGAAGCCCCCCGTGGCACGGAGGTCGCGAGCGACCGTTCCGATCGGGAGGCCTCACCTCTGACGTCACACGACGTCAGATGATGTCGGAGAACGCCGGTGACGTGTTCTCGGTTCGCCGTTCAGCAGAAGCGGGCGTATCCGGCGTCGTAGCCGTCCAGCCAGCCCTTGTCGTAGTCGCTGGGCGGCCCGATGTAGCTGCGCGACCTGCTCCTGCGGCAATCCTGGGCGGCGGCCCGGTAGCCGTCCCTGTATCCCCGCCAGTAGTCCCTCGGGTTTTCCGCCGATGGGGCCGGGTCCGTCACGGCCTCTTTCTGTGAAATGTCCGCCGTCACGCCCGGCTCGGGATCCGGCGTGGCCGATGCCTGGGAGGACGAGGCCGGTCCGAGGGTGAGCGCGGTGAGGAGCGCCGCCCCGAGCACCATCGGCTGTCGCTTGCCGTACATGCTTTTCTCCTTCGATCGGGCCGCGAGCAGAGCTCGCTCGACGGCCGTGATTAGGGGGAAAGATATAAGGCAAGTGGTTCGGGCTAAAGGACCGGACTACTCATTTGCTTATTTTCGGAGTAAGTTAAGAAGGATCTGATTTTGCCTATTTTTTGTTTATTTCGGTAATTTTCGAGAAGTCGTGGTTTCTCGCTGGACATGAGCATCCGTCGCCGGGTGAACCCTAAAGGCACGGTGAGATCCGGGTGTGATCGGAGACGGGCGAAGGAGTGTCCGGCACCGGGCGGCCGTACGATCGGCGGCGAGGGCGAGAAGGCTCACGGGCGGCCCGCCGTGATCGGCGCGGCCGGGATCGGCAACACGGCCTCCACGACCGTCCCGCCGCCCGGGGCCGCCCCGATCACGCAGGTACCGCCCAGTTCGGCGGCCCGCTCACGCATGGAGAGCAGCCCGACCCCCGAGCGCGGTCCCGAGGGCAGGCCGCGCCCGTCGTCCTGGACGCGTACCACCAGCGACTTCCCGCGCCGCAACGAGATCACCGCGGAGCCGGCCCCCGCGTGCTTGCGGACGTTGGTGAGTCCCTCCTGCGCGATGCGGTACGCGGCCACCTCGGCCGCCGCGGGCAGATCCGACAGGTCGCCCTCGGTCTCCACCGCGACCCGCGGCGTGCCCTCCTGCGCCAGGGCCCTTACGGCTCCCACCAGGCCGAGTTCGTCGAGGGTGGGCGGGCGCAGGCCGTACACCAGTTCCCTGATCTCCTCGCTGACCGCGTCCATGCCGCCGCGCAGGTCGAGCAGGAGCCTGTCCGCCGAGGCGGGGGCGGTGCGCAGGCTGATCCTGGCCATGTTGATCGACATGGCCATGTCGGTCAGCGCGTGGCCGAGCCCGTCGTGCAGGTCCCGGCGCAGGCGGCGGCGCTCCTCCTCACGGGCGGTGAGGATGCGCTCCCGGGAGCGCTGCAGGTCGGCGGTCATCCGCACGGCGTGCGCCACGTCGGCGACGTACGGGACGGCCGCGGCGATCAGACGGCCGTTGTGCGCGGCGGCGAACCTGCGGGGGCCGGGGGAGCCGAGGAGCAGCCGCCCGACCGGCTCGCCGTGCCAGACCAGCGGTACCCGGCGCGGCGCCGGGCCCAGCAGGCCGACCTGAACCTGCCTGGCGCCGGGCTCGTAGACCTCGACGGCGACGCCGGTGACGCTCAGCCCGTCCTTGACCACGGCGGCGACGGCGGCGAGCGCGTTGGCCGGCTCGGTCTCGCGGACCTCCCTGGCCAGGCGTGTGGCGAGCGCCTGCGGGTCGCCGTGCGTGCCGTACATGAGCCGGTCGACCAGGCTCCTGAGCCGGTGCCGGAGCGGCTGGAAGACGACCCCGGCGAGCAGGGCCGCCACCAGGCCGCCGATCCGGTCGTACCCCGACAGCGCCAGCCCGGCGACCGCGCCGACCGCGTACATGGCGCTGACCGCGGCGATCAGCCCGGCGGCGACGAAGGCGCGGCTCACCACCGTGTCGATGCCGTAGAGCTGGTAGCGCAGCACCGAGAAGACGATGGCCCCCGGGATCAGCCCGGTCCAGATCGTCCCGGCCAGCCACCAGGCCGGACCGGCGAGCAGGAAGGCGACGTAGACGGCGAACGCGAAGACCGGCCAGGCGATCTGGCGGCGCAGCTCGGGGCCCGCCCGCCGGAAGCGCAGCACCAGGGAGACCAGCGCCAGGACCGCGAGGACCGAGATCAGGACGGCGGTGACCCCGCGCGCCGCCATGTTGTGGGAGGCGAGGAAGTCCACCGCGAGCGGGTTGGGGATGACCCGCGGCCAGGGGTAGAGCGCCGGGTCGGGGTCCGGGCGGGTGAGGTTCAGCAGCATGTCCACCGAGAACACGACCACGCCGGCCGCCGCCAGCGGCCACCACCGCCGCGAGGGCAGCCGGCCGTCGGGGGAGTACAGCGGGAACAGGATCGCCAGCAGGAACCCGCCGACCGCCTTTCCCGTGACCATGCTCAGGCGGAGGTACCCGGCGGACTCCATGTCGCCCGCCGCGGCGAAGGTGAACGTCGCCGCCTCGGAGAAGGAGTTGACCGCGCACATCAGGCCGCCCGCGCACATCAGCCACGCGGTGGCCGGACGCGAGCGGTGCGCCAGCAGGAAGGCCCCCACCACGGGGAACGTCAGTCCCGCCGCCAGGTCGGGCGTGGCCGGCTGCTCCGGCTGCCACCCGGGCGGCAGGTCGAGACGCAGCACGAGGCCGACCACGGTGAGTCCGACCGACAGGAGCGCCGCCGAGAGGGCGGCGAGCCGCGGCGGGGAGCGCAGCAGCCCGCGTGCGAGCGAGGTGACGGGCCAGGCGGGGGCGCCCTCGGTCACGGTGACCGCGTCGACGACCCGCCTGGGCACGCCACCGGTGCCGTCGAGCACCCGGCCGCGGCCGCGCTGCCGCAGGGACATGGCTATCTGCCCACGTCGCCGGGGTTGACCAGCCCGGACTCGTACGCGGTGACGACGAGCTGGGCCCGGTCGAACAGCCCGAGATGGTCGAGCAGCTTGACCACCGACTGCGAGACCGACCGCTCGGGGACCGCCAGGGTCGCCGCGATCTGCCGGTTGGTCAGCCCCCGGGCGACCAGTTTCATCAGGTCGAGTTCCGTGTCGCCGAGACCGGCGAGGCCGGGGGGTGCCGACGGGTCGGTGCGCCCGGCGAAGGCCGCGATCAGGCGGGTGGTGACGGCGGGGTCGATCAGCGCGTCACCGGCCTGCGCGGCCCGCATCGCGGTGATGAGCTGCTCGGGCGCCGACGTCTTGAGGACGAACCCGCTCACCCCGGCCCGCAGCGCCGCGTAGAGGTTGTCGTCCGTGCCGAACGTGGTCATCATCACGACCTTCGGCGGCGCCGCGTCGGCCAGGATCCTGCGCGCGGCGGTCAGCCCGTCCAGCCTGGGCATCTGGATGTCCATCAGTACCAGATCGGGGGAGGTCTCCCTGACCACCGTGATCGCCTGCTCCCCGTTCTCGGCCTCCCCGACCAGCTCGAAACCGGGTTCGCTGTCCAGCACCACGCGCAGGCCGGTGCGGACCAGCGCCTGGTCGTCCACCACCACGACCCGCAGCCCCGGCAGCGCCCGCTCCTCGGCGGGCGTCACGCGCGCCGCCGCCGGTTCCGCGGCCCGCACCGGCTCCGCGGGCGGATGGAGATGAACGGCCTGGGCCAGCATGTCGGACTCCAGGCGTTGCAGGGTGGCGCCCAGGTCGAGGCCGAGCTCCTCGCGGAGCATCGTCCTGGCGCGCCGGAGCGCGCCCAGCGCGTCCCCCTGCCTGCCGTTGCGGTACAGGGCCAGCGCGAGCAGCCGCCAGGCCTCCTCCCGCAGCGGATGCGCCGAGGCGTGCGCCTCCAGGTCGGCGACCAGGGCGCCGGAGTGCCCCAGCAGCAGCCCCGCGTCGGCCCGGCGCTCGATCGCGATCAGCCGCAGCTCCTCCAGCCTGCCCGCCTCGCTCACCGCCCACGGCAGGTCGGAGAACTCGGCCAGGGCCGGGCCGCGCCAGAGGGCGAGGGCCGCCTCCAGGCGATCCCACACCTCGGCGGGCTCGCCGCTCGTCTTGACCGCGCTCTCGAAACCCCAGGCGTCCACCTGGCCGGGCGAGGCGCGCAGCGCATACCCCGGCGGGGCGGAGACCAGGACCTCGGCCTCCTCCCGCGGCGCGCGGCCGGGTTCCAGGGCGCGCCGCAGCCGCGACACGTATCCCTGGATGGTCGACAGGGCCTGGGCGGGAGGCTCGCCGGGCCACAGCTCGTCGATGAGCACGGCCACCGGGACGGCGCGGCCACCGGCCACGAGGAGCCGGGCCAGCACCGCCATCTGGCGCTGGCCGCCGAGGTCGAGTGATGTCTCACCATGAAGGGCCTGGAACGGGCCAAGAGCACGAAATGTCAGCATTGCAGGCGCAAGGGTAGGGCTACCTGGACCAACGTCATAGGGCAATACTCACCATCGTTCGCGAGCCGTAAGAAATCATCGGTGGTCAGATCTTCACATTCAAGTTCACCGGCAGTATCGCCTCGACCACGGTGCCCCCCTCGGGAGGCGTCGTGATCACGCATGTCCCGCCCAGTTCGGCGGCGCGCTCGCGCATCGACGCCAGCCCGACCCCCGAGCGGCGTCCGGGAGGGACGCCGATCCCGTCGTCGCGCACCCGGATGCTCAGGTCGTTCTCGCCCCGCTCCAGCGACACCCGCACCGTCGCGGCCCCGGCGTGCTTGCGCGCGTTGGTCAGCGCCTCCTGCGCGATCCGGTACGCCGCGACCTCGGTCGCGGCGGGCAGGCCCGGCAGCTCGCCCTCGACCTCCACGGCGACGCCGGGGCCCGCCATCTCCGCCACGGCCCCGGCCAGGCCGAGGTCGTCCAGCGCCGGCGGCCGCAGGCCGTACACCAGGTGCCTGATGTCGCTGGTGACGCTGTCCATGCCGGAACGCAGCTCACCGAGCATGCGCTCGGCCGTCTCGGGGGAGGCGCGCAGGGAGAGCCTGGCCGCGTTGATGGACATCGCCATCCCGCTGAGCGACTGGCCGAGACCGTCGTGCAGGTCGCGGCGGAGACGGCGGCGCTCCTCCTCGCGGGTGGTGACGATCCGCTCCCGGGAGCGCCGCAGCGCGCCGACCAGCCGGACCGCGTGGGCGGCGTCGGCCACGTACGGCGTGAGCGCGGTGATGACCCGCTCGTTGTGCGCGGCAGGCAGGCGCCGGGCGCCCGGCGGGCCGATGAGCAGGCGGCCGACGGGCTCGCCGTGCCAGACCAGCAGGATGTCGCGCGCCACCTCCTCCAGCGTCCCCGCCGTCGCCTCCTCCGGCCAGCCGTCCTGGAAGCGCACGCCCGTGCCGGTGACCGCCAGGCCGTCGCGCAGCACGTCCAGGGCCGCGGCCAGTCCCCCCGCGGGATCGGTGCGCTGGAGCCTGCGCCCGAGCTCGGCGGCGAGAGCCACCGGGTCGCCCCTGCCGCCGTACAGGAGGCGGTCGGCGCCGCGCTGGAGCAGCCGCCGCATCGGGTGGAAGAACGCCCCCGCGCAGAGCGCGGCGACCAGGCCGCCGATCCGGTCCACGTCCGACAGGAACAGGCTGGAGGCGGCGCCCACCACCACGTACACCCCGCCGATCACGCCGACCAGGCCCGCGCCGACCAGCGTCCTGGTGATGAGCGTGTCGATCCCGTAGAGGCGGTGCCGCAGCACCGAGAAGGTGATCGCGACCGGGACCAGCGGGATCGTGAACGACGCCAGCCACCACACCGGGTTGCCGACCACCCAGGGGACGATCACGGTGGCGAGCGCGACCAGCGTCCAGAGGATCTGCCCGCGCTCCTCGCGACCGGCCCGCCGGAACCGGGCGGCCAGCGAGGCGAAGGCCAGGATCATCATCGCGTTGGTGAGCATGTCCAGCGAGAACCGCAGGAAGCGGGGGGAGGAACCCATGGGCCGCTGTCCGGAGAGGGGCATCAGGTCCGTGACGAGCACGTCGGCCGCCAGGACGGCGACGGAGCCCCAGACCAGCGCCCGCCAGCGCGGGGAGGGCAGTTTCCCGTCCGGATAGAGCAGCGGCAGCAGCACGACCAGGAAGAGGATGGTCAGCTTCCAGCTCACCCCGGCGACCGCCCGGATCGCCTCCGGCAGGACCGTCCACTCTCGCGCGGCGTCCAGGAGCGCGAGGTTCACCGTGAGGCTGTTCAGCGCGGAGCACAGGCCGCCCAGGCAGAGCAGCCAGCCGATGACCAGCCGGGGCCGCTGGAACACCAGGAGCGCGCCGAGGACGGGGAACACCGCGCCGGCCACGTCCTCGGGCGCGAACGGCAGCGGTGTGTAGGAGGGCTGCGGGAGCTGTGCCGTGACCCAGATGTTGACGAACTCCATCGCCACGGACGCGGCGGCGGCGAGCACCGCCGCGATCCGCCTCTGGGCGGGCGTCACCCTCGGGATTCCCCGGTACAGCCCGCGCATGATGGTTTAGGCCCTTCATTTCGTGCTTGAAGGGACCCTAACCGGCGCAGACCGCAATTTAATCAACGAGCGATCAACGCGGGCCGGAGGTCGTACGACGCATCGGAACCGCTTCGCCCGTCGGCTCCCACCCGCCGCCCCCGCCCGGGCACGTGCGCGCGGGCGGAAGCGGCACCAGGCCAAGCTGGAGAACGCCTTCACCGAGACGGGCACGTGCGCGCGGGGGGAAGCGGCCGGTCACCGGGTCACGGCACGTCGTACCGGCTGGACTCCAGGAGCCATTCCAGCTGGGCCCTCGGCGCCGTGAGGAAGGCGCACGCGACCTTGCTGACGTCCCTGGCCTGGCCGGTCGAGAACCCGAAACGGTCGAACAGCGCCGGAAGACGCCGCGCGGAGGTCCGCAGGTCCTCGGCGCGGGCGGCGATCCGGTCGTTCACCCAGGCGACGGCTCCGGTGTCGGAGAGGCCGAACGCGGTCGCGGCGACCGTCACGTAGTTGTGCACGTCGCCGTTGGCCCGTTCCTTGTGGTGTGAGGCGACGTCGTTGCACCAGGCGGTGACGTCGTTGCAGGCGTCCACCAGCGTCCGCCAGGTCGTGCTCTCGCGCAGTCCCGCGGGCACCTCCACCCCCAGGCAGGGCTCCACCAGGTCGAACAGGTAGGGGCCTGCGGTGCCCCGCCGCAGCCGCGGGTACTCGGCGGGGGAGGGCACGCGGCCCGCGCAGCGGTTCTCGGCCTCGGTACGGCAGGCCTCGCCCTGCGCCGCCAGCCCCGCCAGGAACCGGTGCCGCCAGCGGGTGCTCATCCGCCCGGTGGTGGCCTTCCAGAGGTCGCCGAAGGCCAGCTCGACGGGCGAGGAGGCGTGCGCGGGCGCGCGTGCGACGAGGTCGAGCCGCGCGAAGGTGGCTTCGACGATCTCGGCCGCGCGCCCGGCGGGCTTCTCGTCCCACTCGTCGTCGAAGTGGAACAGCCAGGTCAGCCATTTGGCGAACAGCAGCGCCGGTTCCACGCCGAATCCGCAGAAGGCGCGGCCGGCCATCCGCTCGAACCCGGCGCCGGGGGGAGGTTCGAGCCCGACCTCGCGGGCCCAGACGGCCAGCTCGGTGCCGATCAGGTCGACCGAGGGGTGCATCGGGCACGGTGCCGACATCACCGGCACGAGCTCGGTGAGGGGCAGCAGCGCCGCCGCGGCCACTCCCGAGGGCTGCGGCGGCTCCGGATGACCCGGTGTTCCGGCGGGCGCGGCGGACGAAGAGGACAGGGAAAGTGACATGGAGGGTGGCAAGGTCTGTGGGTGGGGTCGGGAACGGGTGAGGGGGTCGCCGAACGTTGGGGTGAGCGCCACTACAGCGGACCGAACAGCCAGTTGCCGGCCACTTCCGGATCGGCGCTCGTGTAGAACTGCCGGGTCGCCTCGACCAGCTCGCCCACGGACACGACGCCGTCGCCGTCGCCGTCGAGCCGCTCGAAGGTGGCCCGCACGTCCTCGCGCGCGGTGCCGAACGCGGCCATCATGGTCCAGAACTCCTCCGGCCCCACGGCCCCGTCGCCGTCGGTGTCGCACAGGCCGGCCACCGCCTCGGCGGCGGGCGCGAACACCGCGTCGAAGTGGTCGCCCTCGATGAACGCCGAGGTCATGCCCGCGCGGAACTCCTCGGACGAGATGGCGCCGTCGCCGTCGGCGTCGATCTCCGCGGCCAGGGTCCGCCAGATCCCCTCGAAGCCCTGGGCGAGCCTGTGACCGGCCGGGGAGGTCGGCGACTCGCCGAAGCCGACGAGGATCCGGGCACCGAGGCCGAGAAGGTCCTCGCGCTCGATCGATCCGCTGCCGTCGACGTCCATGTGCCCGAAGGCACGGTCGAGCTTGTGATTGAGGAGCATGGTGCTCATCGTTACTCCAGCATTACTTGTAGAAATCGAACCGTTACCCTAAGTGACGATAGCGAGGTGTTTCCAGGAGCCACTCCAGGTAAGCCCGGGGGATGGTCAAGAAAGCGCATGCCACCCCCGTCACCTCACGGGAGGCGGCGAAGCCCAGGTCGTGCCGCTCCGTGAGCGCGGGGATCGCGCGGGCGGCCGTCCACAGCTCCTCCATGCGGGTGGCGACCCTGTCGATGATCCACTCTTCGGCCTCCCGATTGGAGCGTTCCAAAAAAATGGTGCCCGCATGGCCGTGTCCGGCCACCGCCTCCTCGCACCGGGCGGCCACGTCGCCGCTCGCCTCGACGAGCGCCCGCCACTGCGGGCTCCGCCCCACCGGGGCCGGCACCTCCACCCCCAGGCACGGCTCCACCAGGTCGAACAGGTAGCGGCCGAAGGCGTCCCCGCACGGCTCCGCGGGTGTTCCTGGGGAGCACGGCTCCGCGGGTGTCCCTGGGGAGAGGGCCGCGGGTGGCTCGCGCGGCAGGATCGCCTCGCGCTGGGCGGCCAGCCCGGCCGTGAACCGCTCGCGCCACGCGCCGCTCATCCTCGGCGCGCACGCCGCCCAGAGGCCGGAGAAGGCCCGCTCCAGCGGTGCCGGCCCCGGCTCGCCGCCCGCGGCCACGGCGAGGACCGGGGTGAGGGCCTCGGGAGCCCGGCGCAGGCATGACATCCAGGTCAGCCAGCGGGCCAGCGCCGTGACCGCGCCGGTCTCGCAACGGGCGAACGCCCGCCCGGCCAGCCGGGAGGCGGCGGGATCGGGGTCCAGTCCGGCCGCGTGCGCCCAGTCGGCCGCCGCGGCCTCGACCAGGTGTATCGACGGATGGACGGGGCAGGGCATCGCCAGTGCCGCGAGGCGTTCGGCGAGCCTGGCCGGTGGCGGGACCGCGTGCGGTGATCCGTGAACTTCGGTACGCGTCATCGTTTCCCCCCGGATCGAACTTCCAGCGGCTCCGGTCGCACACTGTAGGAGGGGAGGGGGGCCGGCACGCGGAGGCGCGACGGTCGGGATGCCACATCTCACCGTTCTTCCTCGTAACGTGTGCGAAACACTGAGAGGGCAAACTGGGAGACCACTAGGCGTGTTGCGGCACGTCGGCAATGAAGGAGAAGCCTTGGACCGCCAGCAGGAGTTCGTTCTCCGCACCCTTGAGGAGCGCGACATCCGGTTCATCCGGCTGTGGTTCACCGACGTGCTCGGGTTCCTGAAGTCGGTGGCCATCGCCCCGGCCGAGCTCGAAGGGGCCTTCGCCGAGGGCATCGGCTTCGACGGCTCGGCCATCGAGGGCTTCGCCCGGGTCTACGAGTCGGACATGCTCGCCAAGCCCGACCCGTCGACCTTCCAGATCCTTCCCTGGCGCAGCGAGACGCCGGGCGCGGCCCGCATGTTCTGCGACATCCTCATGCCGGACGGCTCGCCCTCGCACGCCGACCCGCGCTGGGTGCTCAAGCGCACCCTGGCGAAGGCCTCGGACATGGGCTTCAGCTTCTACACCCACCCGGAGATCGAGTTCTTCCTGCTGAAGAACCGGCCGGAGGGCGGCGAGCGGCCCGAGCCGATCGACGGCGGCGGCTACTTCGACCACACCCCGCACAGCTCCGGGCACGACTTCCGGCGCAACGCGATCATGATGCTGGAGTCGATGGGCATCTCCGTCGAGTACAGCCACCACGAGGGCGGCCCCGGCCAGCAGGAGATCGACCTGCGCTACGCCGACGCGCTCACCACCGCCGACAACATCATGACCTTCCGCCTGGTCATGAAGGAGGTCGCGCTGGAGCAGGGCATCTGGGCGAGCTTCATGCCCAAGCCCTTCACCGAGCACCCCGGCTCCGGCATGCACACCCACATGTCGCTCTTCGAGGGCGACCGCAACGCCTTCTACGAGCCCGGCGCCGACTACCAGCTCTCCAAGATCGGGCGGTCCTTCATCGGCGGCCTGCTCACGCACGCCGCCGAGATCACCGCGGTCTGCAACCAGTGGGTCAACTCCTACAAGCGGCTGTGGGGCGGCGCCGAGGCGATCGCCGGAGCGGGCGGCGAGGCCCCGAGCTACATCTCCTGGGGCCACAACAACCGCTCCGCCCTGGTCCGGGTGCCGATGTACAAGCCGCACAAGGGCGGCTCGACCCGCATCGAGTTCCGCTCGCTCGACTCCGCCTGCAACCCCTACCTCGCCTTCGCCGTGATCCTCGCGGCCGGCCTGAAGGGCATCGAGGAGGGGTACGAGATGCCCCCCGGCGCCGAGGACGACGTGTGGGCGCTGACCTCGGCCGAGCGCAGGGCGCTGGGCATCCAGCCGCTGCCCCAGTCGCTGGACGAGGCCATCGCGGTCATGGAGCGCAGCGAGCTCGTCGCCGAGACCCTCGGCGAGCACGTCTTCGACTACTTCCTGCGCAACAAGCGCGCCGAGTGGAGCGAGTACCGCCGCCAGGTGACGGAGTTCGAGCTCGGCCGCTACCTGCCGGTCCTGTAAGACCAGGTCAGAATAGTTCTTACATCGTAAAGGGTGTGGGGCCGGACAGCGATGACCCGTCCGGCCCCACACCTTTTCAAGAACGAAGCATGTCCGCCCGGCGCCTCAGCCGGTGCCGTCCCCGTCCGGGCCGGGGGTGGCCTGTCCCAGGCCCCGGCGGATCGCGATCTCCACGGGTGAGTACGCGCCGTCGGCCCGCTCCAGCTCGTACGGCACGGCCGGCATCAGCGGCGGCTGGGCCATGAAGCGCGGCCGCACCCCGTGGTGCGGTTGCGCCGCGTGCACCAGGAACGGATGGCACAGGAAGACGTCGCCCGGGGAGCCGGTGGCGAGGGCGAGCGGCCGGTGGCCGGACGCCGCCACCAGATCGGGCGCGAGGACCAGCCCGCTCGCCCCGTCCTCCCCGTACCTCTCCAGCACCTTCGGCACGTCGAGGTGTGAGCCGACCCGGATCCGGGTCGGGGCGTCCTCCTCGCCGACCTCGCTGAACAGGAACAGCATCAGCAGCGCCCGGCCCCGGGAGCGCAGATTCGTGAAGTACCAGCTCTCGCCCTCCGGCAGGTAGCTCCCCTCGATGTGCCAGCCCGCGTCGTCCGGCTCCTCCTCGTGCGGGAAGCGCAGCGGGAACGTGCCCAGCGAGTAGCGCGGCTCCCAGCGTCCCGCGCCGACGAGCAGGTCGTACGCGTGCTGCAGGAACGGGGAGTTGGGCGCGGCGGCGAACGGCCCCTGCGCCATGCCGGCCACCCAGTGCACGGGCTGCGTCCACGTCGCCGGATCGTCCGGGTCGCAGCCCGTCTCCCGCCACAGCAGCCGCGCGCAGTCCGCGGCCACGCGCGGCGCGACGGCGCCCTCCAGCTTCACGAAGCCGTCGCGGAGGAAGCGGGATACCAAGGTCGTGTCATCCATGCCCCCATCGTGTGGCGACACCGGTCCCGATCGCCCGACATTCTCCGCACCGCCTTTGTCGGGTGTTCGCCGAGTCCCTTCCCGCTCCTCAGGGATCGGAGGCGACCGTCCTGCGCTCACAGGACCACCTCGCCGGCGTGCCGGGCGGGAACACCCCGGCACGCCGGCCGTCCGCGAGCAGGGCGAAGCGGTCGCACCGGGCATCCGGCGGCGGGTGACGGGGGCCGGCACCCCCGCCTGTGGCCGCGATCGGGGTGGGGGTGTGACGGAGTGTGCCGCGTTCTTTCCGGAACGTGTGATCCGGGACCGCCCGCCGGACGTCATACCGGTGTTACCCGCGGCTAACGAGGTCGTCATCGATCCCGAGTTGGCTGTATGTACAAGCAGTCCGGTAAAATCGGTCGGTCCGATTAACGTGATTTCTGAGGATTGATCGCCATAAAGGCGACAGGAGGTGCGGCATGACGACGACGTCCGAGCTGCAGACCGTGCTGACCGTTCCGGCGCGTTTCCGTGGTCCCGAGGGCTCCGCGAACGGCGGCTGGATCGCGGGTACGGTCTCGGAGGCGTTGCACGGCTCCCGGCACGACTCGGCCGTCGAGGTCACGCTGCACGCACCCACCCCGCTGGACACCGAGCTGTCCCTGGGCCACCTCGCCAACACCGCGACCCTCACCCACGGTGAGAAGCTCCTCGTCGAGGCCATCACGGTCGCCGAGGAGTTCGACGTCCCGGACTTCGTGCCCTTCAACGAGGCCGCGAAGGCCGAGGGTGGTTTCGCCGGCCTCGCCGGGCACGCCTTCCCCGGCTGCTTCGCGTGCGGCCTGCGCGATCCCGGCGACGGCCTGCGGATCTTCCCCGGCCCGGTGCCCGGCACCGACCTGATCGCCGCCGGCTGGCGGGTCCCGATGACCATCACCGACGCGGACGGCATCGTCCCCGACGCGATCCTGTGGGCCGCCCTCGACTGCCCCACCGGCTGGGCGCACTTCGGGCCCGGTGAGTTCGCCCTGCTCGGCCGCCTGACCGCGCGGATCCACCGCCGGATCTATCCCGGCGGCACCTACTCCGTCGTCGCCCGCGCCACCGGCCGCGAGGGCCGCAAGCTCTTCGGCGAGAGCGCCGTCTACGAGACCGACGGCACCCTGGTCGCCGCGGCCAAGGCCACCTGGATCACGCCCGCCCAGGCCGGCTGACCCGCGCCCGGTCCGGCCGGCTCCCGCCGGTCCCGCGACCGGCGCCGCCCGGCGCCGGGGGTTCGGCGGGAGCCGCCGGGGGCTCAGCGGGAGAGGTGCTTGGCGACCAGCGAGGCGCAGCGGTCGTCGAAGAGGATCGTGTAGTGGTTGCAGTCGTCGAGCACCTCGTCCTCCAGCGCGGGCAGCCGCCTGGCCCACGCGGCGGCCAGTTCGTCGGGCAGCATGCCGACCGGCTGGTTCAGCAACCCCCGCGGGGCGCGCAGCAGCGACAGGGGCGAGGTGATCGCGCGCAGCGCCGCGCCGACCGTCTCGCCCTCGGTGAGCATCCACCGGCCGTCCTCGCGGACCGGTTCCCGCCGCACCCGCGAGCGCACCGCCCCCTCTGGCCCCGACGCGTCGTAGCGGACGTACTCCTCCGCCTCCTCCGTCCACGCCTCGGCGAAGGCGGGGTGGGCCCTGAAGAAGTCCAGGTACGCGCCGACGCTGGGGAAGGTCTGGTCCAGCCGGGCGAGGGCCGGGCCGAGCGTGGCCTCCAGGACCGCGCCGGGGTCGGCGCCGGGGGGCAGCGGTATCGGGAGCCCGCCGTCGATCAGCACCACCCTGGCGTAGTCGTGTCCCGCGGCGGCGAGGGCCGCGACGTAGGCGCCCATGGAGTGTCCGGTGAGCACGATGCCGGACTCGGCGCCCACGGAGCGGGCGACGAGGTTCACGTCCTCGGCGTGCGCGGCCAGGCCGTACGGGCCGGGGAGCCCGGCGCTGTGGCCGCGGCCCCGCAGGTCCATCGCGACCAGCGACCACTCGGCGGGGAGCCGGCGGGCGACGCCGGCCCAGGCCTGCAGTGAGGCGGTGATGCCGTGCACCGCCACGATCACGCGGGGCCCGGTGCCGAAGCGGGCGACACGCAGCGCGCCGCCGGGGACCTCGACACCACTGAGGACGGGGTTCATCGGTTCTCCTTGGACATGAAGCCCCGCCTCCGGTTCCGGCGGGGCTGATGCCAAGGTGGCGGGTGCCCGTGCCCGAGGTCAATGTCCACGGCCGACATGAAGCGCGGCGGTCTCGTATGCCTCGCCCGCCCTGACCGCCTTATGCCCATATAAGCCCATAATTGCCGTATGAGGATTACCGTCATCGAGCACGAGGCCGACGCGGGGCTCGGATTCCTCGCCGGATGGCTTTCCGGGGCCGGGGCCGTCTGCGAGGTCGTCCGGCCCTACCTGGGCGAGGCCGTGCCCGACCGGGCCGCCGAAGGGCTGATCGTCCTCGGTGGCGAGGCGGCGGCCTGGGAGGACGAGCGGTGTCCCTGGCTGCCCGCCACCCGCGACCTGATCCGCGCCTGTGTCGAGGAGGGCGTGCCGACCCTGGGGATCTGCCTGGGGGCGCAGCTCATGGCGCTCGCCTGCGGCGGCGCCGTCGGGCGCGGGGAGCACGGGCTGGAGGTCGGCGTGACCGAGGTCGTCCCGCTGCCCGCCGCCGCGGCGGATCCGCTGTTCGCCGGCCTCGGCCCTTCCCCCGCCGTGCAGTACCACCGTGACGCGATCACGGAGCTCCCCCCGGGCGCGGTGCCGCTGGCCACCGGGGACCCGTACCCCAACCAGGCCTACCGGCTGGGGGAGAGCGCCTGGGCGGTGCAGTTCCATCCCGAGGCCACCCCGGAGATCTTCGTCGGCTGGACGGCCGGCTCGGCCGACGTGCTGACCGGCCTGGGACACTCGGTCGAGGAGCTCAACGCGCACGCGAAGGAGAGCGAGGCCGGCCTGGTCGCCGCGTGGAAGCCGCTCGCCGAGCGGTTCGCCGCCGTCGCCGGGGCCGTCCAAAGCGCGTGACCGCGCGATTACGGTGCGAATCCGCTAACGACGCCGCACAGTTTCAGGATTAGCGTGTGCGGCGACGCTCCGAACGCGCGGGACGCGGGCCAGGGCGGGGATCCGGAGGCAGATCGCGCCGATCCCGCCCATCCGCCGGGAGAACCGGGGTCCACGGACCGCGGGGAGCGTGCACCTTTGATCGCTCGGGGTAGGGACTGAGGAAGGGCACCCGTGCTTGTGATCGAGGAACATGGAGGGTCGGTGGAAACCGTGCCTCGGATGCAGACGACCGCCGGGCGCCTGGCGAGGCTCGGCTTCGCCGACGGCGCCAGGGCCGAGCGGCTGCTCGACGAGCTGGGTCCCGAGGCCGTCGGTGACATCGACCTGCTGACCTCGCTGGTCGCCGCGGCCGACCCCGATCTGGCGCTCACCTCGCTGAACCGGCTGGCCGAGCAGGATCCCAGCGTGCTCGGAGCGCTCCGGGCCGACCCCGGCCTGCGCGCGCGGCTGCTCGGCGTCTTCGGCGTCAGCGCCGCGCTCGGCGACCACGTCGTCAGGCACCCGGACCACTGGCGCCTGCTCGGCGGGGCACCGGACACGGACCGCCCGACCGCGGAGGAGCTCCGCGCGGAGCTGCTGCTCGCGGTCGGTGCCGAGCCGGACGACCCCGAGCCGAGGGCCGCCGACGCCTCCACCGCCACCCTGTCGGCGCTGCGCGCCGCCTACCGGGGCCGCCTGCTCCACCTCGCCGCGCGCGACGTCACCGGGGTCGTCTCGCTGCCCGGGGTGACCGCCGAGCTGTCCGACCTGGCCGGGGCGGCCCTGGAGGCGGGACTCGCCGTCGCCAGGTCCGAGCACCCCGAGGCGGGGTCGGTACGGCTCGCCGTCATCGGCATGGGCAAGTGCGGGGCACGCGAGCTCAACTACATCAGCGATGTCGACGTCGTCTTCGTGGCCGAGCCGCGCGAGGGAGGCGACGGCTCCCTCGACGAGCACGCGGCCATCAAGCTCGCCACCCGGCTGGCCCAGGGCATGATGCGCGCCTGCTCGACCAGCACCCCCGAGGGGGCGCTGTGGGAGGTCGACGCGGCGCTGCGCCCCGAGGGCAAGGCCGGGCCGCTGGTCCGCACCCTCGCCAGCCACCTCGCCTACTACCGGCGCTGGGCCAAGACCTGGGAGTTCCAGGCCCTGCTGAAGGCCAGGCCGGTCGCGGGCGACGCCGAGCTCGGCCAGCAGTACGTCGCCGCGATGAACGAGATGGTCTGGCAGGCCGCCACCCGCGACAAGTTCGTCGAGGACGTCCAGGCCATGCGCCGCCGGGTGGAGGCCCACGTCCGCGGCGGCGAGGCCGACCGCCAGCTGAAGCTCGGGCCCGGCGGGCTGCGCGACATCGAGTTCGCGGTGCAGCTGCTCCAGCTCGTCCACGGCCGCCTCGACCCGCTGCTGCGGAGGCGGGCCACGCTCCCCGCGCTCGGCGCCCTCTCCCGCGGCGGCTACGTGGGCAGGGACGACGCCAAGGCCCTCGCCGAGGCGTACACCTTCCTGCGCCAGGTCGAGCACCTGATCCAGCTGCACCGGCTGCGCCGCACGCACGTGGTGCCCGAGGGCGACGGCGACCTGCGCCGCCTCGGGCGGAGCCTGGGCATGACCGCCGACCCGGTGGGGGAGTTCACCACCAGGTGGCGCCGGCACGCCATGGAGGCCAGGCGCCTGCACGAGAAGCTGTTCTACCGGCCGCTGCTGCAGGCCGTCGCCCGGCTGCCCGAGTCGGAGGCCCGGCTGTCCACGGCCGCGGCCAAGGCCCGGCTGGAGGCGCTCGGCTACGCCGACCCCGGCGGGGCGCTGCACCACATCAGCGCGCTGACCACGGGAGTCTCCCGCCGTGCCGCGATCCAGCGGACCCTGCTGCCGGTCATGCTCGGCTGGTTCGCCGACGCCCCCGACCCCGACGCCGGTCTGCTCGGCTTCCGCCAGATCTCCGACAAGCTCGGCTCCACCCCCTGGTACCTGCGGCTGCTCCGCGACGAGACCGCCGTGGCGTCGCGCCTGGCCAGGATGCTCGGCACCAGCCGCTACGTGACGGGCCTGCTGATGAACGCCCCCGAGGCGGTCGCGATGCTCGGCTCGGACGCGGAGCTGGCCCCCAGGCCCGTCGAGGCGGTGCTGTCCGAGGCGCGGACCGTGGTGGCCCGCCACCCCGGGGACGCCGAGGGCGCGGTGGCCGCGGTCAGGGCGCTGCGCCGCAGGGAGCTGTTCCGCACGGCCGTCGCCGACCTATCCGGGATCATCGGCATCGAGGAGGTCGGCCAGACGCTGTCCGGGCTCAACGACGTGACGATCCAGGCCGCGCTCGACGCCGCCATCGACAAGGTCGAGATGGAGCGCCGCACCCCGCTGGGCACGAGGTTCGCGGTGATCGCGATGGGCCGCCTGGGCGGGATCGAGTCCTCGTACGGCAGCGACGCCGACGTGATGTTCGTGCACTCGCCGCTGGAGGGCGTGCCGGAGCGCCAGGCCACCGAGACGGCGTTCGAGGTGGCCAACGAGCTGCGCCGCCTGCTGGCCCTGCCCGCCCCCGACCCGCCGCTGCTCATCGACCCCGGCCTGCGCCCCGAGGGCAAGGCGGGTCCGCTGGTCCGTACCCTGGCCTCCTACGCCGCCTACTACGAGCGGTGGTCGTCGCCGTGGGAGTCGCAGGCGCTGCTGCGCGCCCGCTTCTCCGCCGGGGACGCCGAGCTCGGCGTCGGGCTGCTGCACCTGGCCGACCCGCTGCGCTACCCCGAGGGGGGCATCTCCGACGCGGCCGTGCTGGAGATCCGCAGGCTCAAGGCCCGGATGGAGGCCGAACGCCTTCCCCGCGGCACCGATCCCGCGCTGCACACCAAGCTCGGTCCCGGCGGGCTGTCCGACGTGGAGTGGGTGGCCCAGCTCATCCAGCTCCGGCACGCGGGGGCGCGGCCGTCGCTGCGGACCACCCGCACCCTGGAGGCGCTGGGCGCGGCGGTCGCGGAGGGTCTGCTGTCCGAGGCCGACGAGGCCGTGCTCGCCGAGGCGTGGCGGTTCGCCTCGCGCATCCGCGACGCCATCGTCGCCGTCAGGGGCCGCGCCTCCGACGCGATCCCGGTGGACGCCCGCGAGCGCACGCTCATCGCCCGCGCCCTCGGCTACCCGCCCGACGGCACGGAGGACTTCGTGGACGACTACCGCCGCGCCACCCGCCGCGCCCGCCGGGTCGTGGAGCGCGTCTTCTACGAGGACTGACCCGCTTCCACGGGGACTGACCGGTTTCCGCGAGGACTGGACCGTTTTCACGGGGACCGGCCCGCGCGTCCGTTCGCGCGGGCGTCCTCCCGGTCACGAAAACCGACCTGTTTTGGATGATCGCGTTGCGCCGCCGGGGGCGTCCGTGTATCAACGGTCCGGGTGATCCTTTTGATATCCGTTTACATTGATCTGGCCATCGGCCTGATCCTGGCCTTTCTGCTCCTGTCGCTCCTGGTGAGCGGGATCAACGAGGCCTTCGTCCGGCTGCTCGGGATCCGCAGCAAGTTCCTGTGGGCCTACCTCAGGGACACCCTGGACGGCTCGGAGGACGGCAGGTCGTGGATCCCGTCGAAGATCGCCGACGTCTTCGCGAAGCTGCCCTTCTCCAAGGACGATCCGCGCCCGGTGCACAGCTCCGACCCCGCGCCCGCGGTGGTCGAGCCGATGCGGGTCGACGCGGCCACGGTCCTGGCCGCCCAGGCGGCCGCGGAGAGGGGCTCGGAGGAGACCTCCGAGGGGGTCGCCCCGCAGAGCGCCGCAGGGGAGGCGGGCGCCGGTGGCTCTCCCGATGCTCCCGCGGACGGTGCTCCCGCGGACGGCGGGCCCGTCGCCGGGGAACCGCCGGAGAGGCTCGCGCCGCCGGTGGACATGACCGCGCGGCTGTACGAGCGGCTGCAGGAGATCGACCATCCCAAGGGCGCCCGTACCAGCATCGCCAACATCCCGCCCGAGCGGTTCTCCGGCGCCGTGATGGAGCTGGTCGCCGCCGAGGAGGGCGGGATCGACGGCCTGCTCGCCAAGCTGGAGGCCATCAACAGCCCGCTCGCGGGCCACCTCAAGGGTGTCTGGGAGGGCGCACAGCGGGACCTGCCGAGGTTCCGCAAGGGCGTCGAGGACTGGTTCAACGGGGAGATGCAGCGCCTGTCCACGCTCTACGCCCGCTACGTGAAGTGGGTGGTGTTCGCGCTGGGCGTGGTGCTGACGCTGGCGTTCAGCATGGACGCGCTGGAGTACGGCAAGACCCTGCTGCGCGACAACGCCTACCGCGCGGGGGTGAGCGCCATCGCGGGCGGCGGCGGGGACGGGTACGCCGCGCTCAAGGACAAGTGCGCCGGTGGCGAGATCGGTCTCGCCGAGCCGTACCAGTGCGTGACCGAGTCCCTCAGCTCCCCGGCGCTGGTCAAGATCTTCGATCACGCGATCGTGAGCATCACGATCCCGCCCGACGGCTCCGCCGACCCGTCCTTCCACTGGAACGGCGGAGCTTGGTGGGACCGGCTCGTCACTCCCGGGCACTGGCCCGGCTACCTGCTCACCATGGTCGCGCTGCTGTTCGGCGCCTCGTTCTGGTGGGACGTCCTGCGCCGCCTCACCGGTGTCCGGGGCGACCGCTCCTAGCCCGCGACGGCCGTTCCCGGCCCACGGCGACCGCTCCTAGCGGAGCTCCGCCAGGAGCAGGTCGACCTGGGGGAGCGGGTCCGGTCCGTACGGGCGGACCACGACCGTGCGGGCACCCGCCTCCCACAGGGATCTGACCTGGTCGGCGGCCTCCTCGGGAGAACCGGCCGCCATCACGACCTCCTCCGGGGCGACCTTCAGGAAGCCGGCGGAGCCTTCGGCCAGGCCGGCGACCACGGCGCGGTCGTCACCCACGTAGAGGTTGACGAAGACGACCATCTCGTGATCATCCTCGCCGGTCAGCTTCAGGGCCGCCTCGATCTGCCGGGGACCGACCCCCTCGGGCAGGATCGTGCCCTGCGCCACCCGTCCCGACAGCTCCAGCGAGCGGGGTCGTACCACCCCGGCCAGCACCGGCGGCACGACGGCGGGGGGATGCACCAGGCTCACCCCGTCGAGCCGCACGGCCCTGCCCTGGAGGGTGACCGTCTCGCCGCGCAGCAGCCCCCGTACCGCCGTGATGGTCTCCTCCAGCAACGCCAGCGGCGAGGGTGCGAGGACGCCCACCTGGCGCATCCAGTCCTGGACGCCGTGCCCGATGCCGGCCGCGAGCCGGCCCGGGTGCAGCCTGGCCAGGTTGCCCAGCTCCATGGCGAGCAGGGCCGGGTTGCGCAGCGGCGCAGGGGTGATCCCGATGCCCACCCGCAGGCGCTCGGTGACGGCGAGCGCGGTGGCCGCCGACGAGACGGCCCCGGTCCAGCCGAGATCCTCCACCACCCAGACGTCGTCCACCTCGGCCGCGTCCAGATGGCGGCAGAAGGGGATCAGTGACTCGGGGGGAAGGTCACGGTCGAACATGACGCCCAGGCGCATATCTCTCCTAGTGAACGGCGGGAGTTCCCGCTGTGCCGGTTTCGCGGCACTCAGCTGACTCCCAGGTAGCGGAAGTATCCGGCGAGGTCGTCCAGGGCGGTGACGCGGTCGATCCGCACCTCGGTCCCGGTCCTCAGCGCGTTGATCATCTTGCCCCGGCCGACGTAGACGCCGACGTGGTGGGTCCTGACTTTACGCTTGCCGACCTTGCCGTAGAACACGAGATCTCCCGGCCTGGCCACGGCGGCCGGGATCCTCTTGAGCCGCCTGACGTGGTCGTCGGTGTTGCCCGGTCCCAGCACGTCGCGCCCGTAGGCGAGGTGGTAGACCCAGCGGGCGAGACCGGAGCAGTCGAGGCCGCGGGTCCTGGTGGCGGGACAGGGCTTGATCGATCCCCGGTACCCCAGGCAGGTGCCGAAGGAGGGGCCGGGGTCCTCGTCGTGGCCGCCGCCCCAGGAGTAGGGGATCTCCCCGCCCCGCCAGCCGGGCTGGTGCTGACCGGCCTCGATCGCGTACGCGATGGCGGTGATCCGGTTGAGGGTGACGGGCAGGGGCGGCACCATGGGGGCGGCGTTCAGGAGCAGGAACGTTCCCGCGAGCACGACCGCCGCGGCCTGCCCGCGGCGCCGGTGAGGGCCGGGACGCCGGGGGAGACGACCGGGACCGCCGGAAGGACCCGGGAACCCGGGAAGGCCCGAGAGGAGCCCGGGGAGAGCGCGCCGCCCGGAGAACCGGTCGCGTCCGGGGGTGCCGGCACGCCGCTTTCCGGCCAGGGGAGGCCTGAGATCAGCCTCCTCGTCCCGGAGCGCCGCCGCCACGTCACCTCGCCTGGTCGGTCCCTGTGGGTCATGACCAGTCTGCCCGACAAGTCGGCGATGCGCGTTGTATGCGGCTTTGGCGCGCATTGTGCGGGCTTGGTGGCAATCGCCGATCGCGGCCTTGGGGCGGTCTCAGGGCTTCGAGGCGGGAGACCGGCCCGGCACGAGCGGGACGACCGGGACGGGCGGGTGACGGGCATCGCGGCATGCGGCGACCCGCGTGCGGGGCACGCGGGTCGCGGTGGTGCTGCCGGGTACGGTGCCGGGGCGCGAGGTGGAGGCGCCGCCGGCCCGTGGCCTCGCGGGTCGGCCGTCAGTTGCCGTCCCCGTCGTCGTCCGTGCCGCCGTCGTCGTCCACGCCGGGTCCGGTCGTCGTGTTGACGACGTCGGGACCGTCGTCCCCGTCATCGTCGCCACCGCCTCCGCAACCGCCGGCCAGGCCGACGAGCGCCGCCATCGTCGCGGCGGCCAGCGCCGCCTTGCGCGTGGTCTGAGCAAGCATGCACAACCTCCAGGTGCCGGTCCTCGGCCGGACGCGTCGCCGTCCGGCACCACCCCTCTGTCCCTTCTGGCGATGATCTAACACCGGGAGGGATGCCGTGTCGGCCGCGACCCTCGCCGAGTACCGGATTTCGCGGGGGATTGCCCTGGTGTACCGGGGTTTCGGGGCGGTCGTGGTCGTCCAGCCCGGAGCGGCGCCGCGGTCCTCCCGCCACATGTCCCCGGCGTCCGGCCCTCGGACGCGACACCTTCGGACGGAGTCCCGGCCGCCGGCAGGGTGGGCCGCGGACGGTGCGCGATGACCGTCCGCGGCCCGGCAGGACCTCACGTCAGCTGCGCAGGCTCCACTGCTGGTTCGTGCCGCCGTTGCACGACCACAGAATCGTCCTCGTACCGTTGGCGGTGCCGCCGGCGTTGGCGTCCAGGCACAACCCGGACTGCACACCGGTGATGGTGCCGTTGGAGTTGAGGTTCCACTGCTGGTTGGTCTGTCCGTTGCAGTCCCAGATGATCACCTGGGTGCCGTTCGAGGTGCCCCGGTTGTAGGCGTCCAGGCACTTGTTGCCGAACACCTGCAGCTGCTTGCCGGAGGTGTAGGTGAACCGCTGGTTGGTGCCGCCGTTGCAGTCCCACAGCTGCGCCTGGGCGCCGTTGGTCGCGGCGCCGCCGGTGATGTCCACGCACCGACCCGACTGGCCGCCCACGATCGTGCCGGTCTGGCCGCTTCCGCCGCCGTTTCCTTGCCTGACGAGCGACTTCGACTCGGCCGACCGGTTCCCCTGGGCGTCCACGACGTAGAGCCGGTACTCACCGGTCGACGTCGGAACGGCGATGGAGGTCGCGGTTCCGCTCGCCCTGGTCATCGTGTTGCCCGCGGTGAAGGACGTCGTACCCGATGGGGCCAGCCAGACCGTCTTGCTCGCGTCGCCGGCGCTCCGGATGGGAATCGACGTCGTACCGGCGGCGACGAACGTGCTGGCGGGCAGGACGTAGTCCGGCAGGGAGAGATTGCTCTGGGGGATGATGTTCCGGTACGCGTCCTCGAGCCCGGAGTTCACCGCGATGCCGTAGGCCTGCGACGGCCAGACGTAGTCGGAGGACACGAGGATGTCCTGGATCGTGCTGTTCGGCAGGTTCTTGTTGGAGACCTTGTTGATGGGACCGTAGGTCTGAGTGATGCTCAGATCGTGCTTGCGCCCGAAGTCGTCGGAGTTGATGAGCCAGGTGATGTTCTTGTCCACGCTCAGGACGTTGTCGCGGAAGGTCATGTTCCCCGAGCCCTCGTCCGGGTGGAGCCCGTACTTGTGACCGGACGGGACGCCCTGCATGTAGTTGTTGGTGATCGTGGTTCCCGGCTGGTTGCCCAGCGTGTAGACGGGAGCCGTGTCACTCAGGCGCTGCACCGTGTCGATGAAGTGGTTGTGGCTGATGGTGTTGTTCTTCGCCGTGGTGGTCGGCCGGTTGGGCGCGATCGAGCCTGACGATCCGTCGAAGTTCCACCAGCCCCAGCCGAGCGTCACGCCGGACCACGGGGTCTTCTCGATGCGGTTGCGCTGGATGGACAGGCCGTCGGCGAAGTACGCCGAGATGGGGCTGTGCCCGTTGAACAGCACGGCGCTGTCGTAGATGTAGTTGTTCTTTATCGTGATGTTCTTGGGCGCCCCTTCGACCTGGGCGGGATACTTCTCGCGATTCGTCGAGGTGTGGTCCCCGATGTAGACGTGCTGGGGATGGCCCACGGCGATGGCGGATCCGGCGATGTCGTTCGTGTGGTTTCCGATCAGCTGCGTGTTCACCACGTCGTTGACCATGTTGATTCCGTCGACGCCGGTGTGCTGGATCCGGTTCCTCTCCAGGACGAGCCCGTCGGCGTTGTCGATCTGGATGATGCCGGGCGCCATGTCGACATTGCGGTAGTAATAGACGTGGAAGTTCTGCTTGGCGTACGCCTGCGCGCCGAGATTGCCCTGCTGGGCCTGCTTGAACGCCGAGCCGGCCACGTTGAACAGGTTCCAGTCGGAGTGCTGGACCGTGAGGCCGGAGAACGTGATGTTCCGGGCGCGATTGCTCGTGGAGGTGCCGGCGACCTTGAGAAGGGTGGACACGTTGTTCGGTGCGAAAACCGTGGCGGTCGCCATGTTCTCGGAAGCGGCCTTGTAGTAGTAAACCGTCCGGCTCGTCTTGTCGAAGAAGAACTCGCCCGGCGTGTCCAGGAACTCGTAGGCGTTCATCACCTTGTGGCTGCCGCCGACCTGGGCGTTCCCGTTGAAGGCGCCCTGGGCGATGGCCGCTCCCGGCTGCTGGAACTGAGCGATGCGGTTCGTGCCGTCAGAGGTGACCTGCTGGACTCCCACGATGGCCGTGGTCCAGGTCGTTCCCGTTTCTATTTCGATGTCGTCCTGATTGCCGGCGACAGCCGGAAAATCATTCAGGCTGTACTTCGCTCCCGCGCACTGCGAGCCTGATTCCCACGCCCAGGACGCCTGTCCCGCCGTGATGTTGTAGGTTCCGGTGCACCCCGCCGAGCCTATTGTTTTGGAGGCCATGTAGGCCCGCTTGTCGTTGACATAGAGCGCACGGAGCTTGTTGCTCCGATTCAGCGGGGCTTTCCAGATGTTGCCGCTGTGTTGCGTCCACCCGGTTACCTGAACGCCTCCGCTGAGGATCGGCGTCTCGTTCTGGTACGCGGCGTATATGACCCGGTAATTGTTCGTGCCGGAGTCGGCCGGCGTGAAGTCGATCGTGCTGCCGACCGGATAGTCGCCCCCGCGGAGATACACGTGGATGTCGCCGGTCATGTTGGCGTTCACCGTGCGGACGACGTCCCTCGCGCGCTGCAGGGTCCTGAACGGTGACGTGATCGTTCCAGGGTTGGCGTCGTTGCCGTCGGGGGCGACGTAGTAGGTTGCCTGGACCGCTGCCGAGGCCGGGGCACCACCCGCGAAGGCCGGCAGCAACACGGCGGCGACGAACACCGCAAGCGCTGCTAACGCCTTCCCAGTGGTGGACGAGGCTGACTTCACGCTCTGTTCCTTTCGCTGGTTCCGAGCAGAGTGTTCGCCGCGCAATCACCCCGCCGCAGCGGAACTCACCGGGGTGTGCCATCGCGCGGGCGCGGCGCCTGTCTTGCGGTTGAGGACATCGACCGGAGGGCCCTGCGCCTTTCCCGGCGGGCGAGGCAGGCCGCCCTCACGCCATGCGCGGCGATCGCCGGTGGGGCGTGGGCGTCGGCGGACCCGTCGTCGGTGAGGCCGGATGTCCTCGCCGCGGGATGAGCGGTGCCGGCCGGTCCTGCGCGCCGAGCATTCGCCGCAGGCGGCTCACGGGCTCTCCATCACTCGAAGGACGAACTCGCCGGTACCGAAGAAGCCCCGGTCGTCCGCCCTGGCGCCGCGCTGACGAGGGTCACCGCCGCCGGCGAGAGGTCTCCTCATGACACGCCCTAAGAATCCGTGGCAACGCGGCGTTACCATTTTGTAACGTATGACGTATGCCGAATGATGTCTGGGGGTAATGTCCCATTAACAGAGGTGTCTCGCAATAGTCGATGGAGTCGGGAAAAGCGCATCTTCGTTCACCCCGGCGCCGCGACGCCGGGTGATCCTCCGCGACATGGCGGGCTTCCCGCGGGTCGCGATGGGACCTCGCCGGTCATGCGTAGGTGCGACCCGGCGGCTCGTGGGCCCGATCTGCCAGGCCAAAGCCGGTGTCTTTGTCGCAGCACCGGTTGCCGGCGGCCCGGCGCGGTCCTCCACGCGGTGCCCGCGGCACATCGGATCCCCGCTGGATCAGCTCGCGTTCCGGGCGGTTCGAGGGAGGAGGCCGCTTACCTCGGCAGCGGTGAATCGCGTTCGCCGATGTAAGTTTCATCGGCGAACGCGATCGCATTCGCCGGTTCGCTCAGTTGGAGTCGCCGGCTTTCGTGAAGTCGTTTCAGTTGACTTAAGTGCCTCTGTCCTTTTCGGGAAAGGTCGGCATGGCAAGGAGACATCCCGGCCCGCGGTATCGGCACCCGCCGGTGGACGGGAGCGGGGAAGAGGGCTCTCACGCCCTGCGGCATCGCCTCGCGAGCGTGCTCCTGGCGGAGAGGTGGACATTCGCGGCCTCGCCGGGTCCCTCGGCCGCGAGGATCCCGGGTCCACGCCGCCGGCCGCGAGGATCCCGGGCTCACGCCGCGGATCCGCACGCCCTCCGTGCCGCCGGGGGAGGGACGCATGCGAAAGGCCGTCGAGCGTGCCCTCAACGGAGGGACGGCCGACGGCCTTTCGCGGGATGCCTGAGTGTCCTGGACGTGCCCTGACGGGTTAACCGTCAGCGTTTTTCCAGGTCAGAAGCTCGATAACTCAGACGTCGTAGTAGAGCTCGAACTCGTGCGGGTGCGGGCGCAGGCGGATCGGGTCGATCTCGTTCTCGCGCTTGTAGGCGATCCAGGTCTCGATCAGGTCCGGCGTGAACACGCCGCCCTCCAGCAGGTACTCGTGGTCGGCCTCCAGGGCCGCGAGCACGTCCGAGAGCGATCCCGGGACCTGCGGGATGTTGCGGGCCTCCTCGGGGGGAAGCTCGTAGAGGTCCTTGTCGACCGGCTCGACCGGCTCGATCTTGTTGCGGATGCCGTCGATGCCCGCCATGAGCTGGGCGGCGAAGGCGAAGTACGGGTTGCAGGAGGGGTCGGGGACCCGGAACTCGATGCGCTTGGCCTTCGGGTTGGAGCCCGTGATCGGGATGCGGATGCACGCCGAGCGGTTGCGCTGGGAGTAGACCAGGTTGACCGGGGCCTCGTAGCCGGGCACCAGGCGGTGGTAGGAGTTGACCGTCGGGTTGGTGAACGCCAGCAGCGACGGGGCGTGCTTGAGCAGGCCGCCGATGTAGTAGCGGGCGGTGTCGGACAGGCCCGCGTAGCCGACCTCGTCGTAGAAGAGCGGCTCGCCGTCCTTCCAGAGCGACTGGTGGCAGTGCATGCCGGAGCCGTTGTCACCGAAGATCGGCTTGGGCATGAAGGTGACCGTGTGGCCGTGCTCCAGGGCCGTGCTCTTGACGATGTACTTGTACAGCATCAGGGTGTCGGCGGACTTGAGCAGCGTGTTGAACCGGAAGTCGATCTCGGCCTGACCGGCCGTGCCCACCTCGTGGTGCTGCATCTCGACGTCGATCCCGGCGTCGATGAGCTTGCGGACCATCTCCGAGCGCAGGTCGGTGAAGTGGTCCATCGGCGGGACCGGGAAGTAGCCGCCCTTGAAGCGCGGCTTGTACCCGAGGTTGCCGCCGTCCTGGGCCTTGCCGCTGTTCCAGGCACCCTCGATCGAGTCGATGTGGTAGTAGCTCGAGTGGGCGTTGGTCTCGAACCGCACGTCGTCGAAGATGTAGAACTCGGCCTCGGGGCCGAAGTAGACCGTGTCGGCGATGCCGGTGCCCTTGAGGTACTCCTCCGCCTTGCGGGCGACGTTGCGCGGGTCGCGGCTGTAGGCCTCACCCGTCAGCGGGTCGTGCACGAAGAAGTTGATGTTGAGCGTCTTGTGCTGCCTGAACGGGTCGAGCACGGCCGTGGACGGGTCGGGCAGCAGCAGCATGTCCGACTCGTGGATGGCCTGGAACCCGCGGATCGACGAGCCGTCGAACATCAGGCCGTCGGTGAAGACGCCGGCCCCGAAATTCTCCGAGGGGAACGTGAAATGGTGCGTCGTCCCCGGCAGGTCGGTGAACCTGACGTCAACGAACTGCACCCCTTCGTCCTTGATGAACTTCAGGACGTCGTCGGCGGAGTTGAACACGCGAACCTCCCATGGGACGGGCTAACAGCCCGAAAGTATGCCTGCGCCGTTACCGTCCCGTGTCTCGTTTGTTTCACCCGTGTTAAGCGAACATCGCCTCCACGGTAGTCCTCAAGTCCGCTCTGGGCGGGTATGAGAGGCCTTTCCTTTACTCGAGTTTCACGTCCCCGACGTCAGCGTCCCGCAGCTTCCCGGAGGCATGTCGACCTCGGCGCGGGAGTAGGGATCCACGGCGGGACCGGTCGCCTTCACGTCGGTCTGCGAGTCCGGATAGAAGGGGCGGACGAAGCCGTCGTCGATGTCGCACCGCGCGGAGGCCACACCCCCGCGGTTCCAGTCGCCCACCCAGAAGCGCAGCCGGTCACCGTCCCGCCACGCCTGCACGACGCCGACGCTGTGGGCGACGAGTCTCGTCACGGTGTCCGGGCGGCCCGGCCGCCGGACCGCGTACACGAACAGGTAGTTGACCTTGACCCGGACGCCCCTGAGACCGTTCTCCCGGAAGGCCGACAGCCGGGTCTCGCCGTCCACCTTGACGGTCCGGGTGACGAGTTCGGCGCTCCCCGGCGCCAGGCTCGTCACCCACTGGCGGCTGTGATACGCCCCCTTCCTGCCCGGACTTTTGAGCCCCTTGACGAACGGCGTGCGCTGCTCCGGGTCCAGCAGGCGGATCAGTTTCTCCGGCCTGCCGCCCATCAGTACCTTCTCGTCCAGGTGCGAGGCCACCAGAAGGCTCCTCGCGTGCCGCATGGCGGCGGACACCTCCTTGCGGCTCAGCCCGCCCACCGCCCTGGCGGGCGGCATGACCAGTCCCTTGGCGCCGTCGGCGTACCCCTGGGCGGGCGAGCCGTCGAAGGGGGAGGGCTTCCCCGATTCCGCGCGCGCCGTCTCGGCGGGCTCGCTCGTTCCAGCCGTCTCGGCGGTCCCTCCGGCCGCAAGGCCCGGGAGCCGCCCGGAGACGGCCGTGCGGACCTGGTCGACGACATCCGGCCGGTAGGCGACGAACCCCCCGGCCGCCGCCACCAGGACCGCCACGGCGATCGCCGCGTTCCGCAGCCTCCGGCGCCGCCGGAGGCGGGGATGCCGCGCCCGCTCCTGGACGGCGGCCTTGTTCATCCGCCGGCGTTCCCGCTCGTCGATCTGAGCCGTGAGCGCTCTGAAACGCTCGTCGATGTCGTCGATGTCGGACACGGGGGTTCTCCGGGGGATCTCGGGGGATGCCGACACACATGATCCACGGCTTTCGCGTGATACCGGTAGCCGGTAGGGGATGCGGGCGGATGCGAGGGCGGCGTCCCGGGCGGCTACCGTTGGGGGCATGAGCAGCAAGCAGCCGCGTTGGACGCAGACCTGGCTCGGCGGCGTCAGGTCCGCCGGAGTCGATCTCGGCTATCCCGGGGAGCGGCTCGGGCTGCCCAGGGAGGGCAGCGGCTCGGTGGCCGGCTTCGGCCGCAGGATCGGCGCCATCGTGATCGACTGGCTGATCTGCACCTGGGCCATCACCCAGGGACTCCTGCGGATCGACCCTGCCGGGGCACCCTGGGTGCCGGTCCTGGTCCTCGCCGCCGAATACCTCCTGCTGGTGGGCACCATGGGGATGACCTTCGGGATGCGCCTGCTCGGCGTCCGGGTCGCCGCGCTCGGCGGCGGCGCCCCCGGCTTCGTCGCCGTGCTGGTACGGACCTTCCTGCTCTGCCTGGCCGTGCCCGCCCTCGTCTGGGACCGCGACCAGCGCGGCCTGCACGACCGCGCGGCGAACACCGTGGTCGTACGCCTCTGAGCCGGCCCGCACCCGGCTTCCCGCTCCCACCCCCGGCCGTTCGCTCCGCGCCCGCACCCGGATCCCCGCTCGCACCCCCGGTGTCCGCTCCGCGCCCGTTGTCGCGGCCGCGCTCCCCCGGTTCGTGCTCCGCGTCCGTGATCGCGGCCGCGCTCTCCTCGCCCGTGCTCGCGCTCGTGATCGCGTCCGCACTACCCTCGCCCCGTGCCCGTGCCCGTGCCCGTGCCCGAGCTCGCCCCGCGCTCGCCCCGTGCCCGTTACGGTTCCCGGACCGCCGCCCGTCTCCGGGCCCGTGCCGGGTCCCGCGGTCCGGGCGGGACGGAACCGGGGCCGGCACCGATTCCTTTCCCGGCCGGTGGCCGTCATACCGGGGGCGGCCGCGCCGGGCGGGACGCCGCAGGGGAGGTATGAGGTCGTGACCAGGGACGAGACAGGCCGGGAACCGATGGAGGACGGCGAGGTCCTGGCCGCCGCGCTGGCGGGTGACGAGCCGGCGTTCGGCGCGCTCGCGGAGAGGTACCGGCGGGAGTTGCGGGTGCACTGCTACCGGATGCTCGGCTCGTTCGAGGAGTCGGAGGACATGGTGCAGGAGACGTTCCTGCGCGCCTGGCGCAAGCGGGAGAGCTTCCAGGGGCGTTCGACGTTCCGGGCCTGGCTGTACCGGATCGCGACCAACGCGTGCCTGGACCTCCTCGACCGCCACCCGCGCCGCCCGCGCCCGCGGGAGGCGCCGGTGCTGGCCACTCCCGGCGTGCCGTCGCCGTCGCCGACCGAGGTCTTCTGGCTGCGCCCCTACCCGGACCGGCTCCTGGAGCCGGTCGCGCCCGCCGGCGCCGAGCCGGACGCCGCCGTGGTCGCCAAGGAGACGATCGAACTGGCGTTCATGGCCGCCATCCAGCATCTGCCTCCCCGGCAGCGGGTGGTGCTGATCCTGCGCGACGTCCTCGGCTGGTCGGCGCAGGAGACCGCCGCGCTGCTGGAGGTGAGCGTCGTCTCGGTGAAGAGCACCCTGCAGCGGGCACGGTCGACGATGCGGGAGAACCTGCCGGCGCGACGGCTGGACTGGGCGCCGTCCTCGGATCCGACCGGTGAGGAGCGCGCGGTGCTGCAGCGCTACATCGACGCCGTCGAGCAGGCCGACCCCGCCATCCTGGCCGGGGTGCTGCGCGCGGACGCGTGGCAGTCGATGCCGCCGGCGCCGATCTGGATCCTGGGAGGGCCGGCGATCGTCGACGCGTGGCGTCCGGCGATGATCGGCCCCGAGGCGTGGGGCGACTGGCGGGTCCTGCCCACCCGCGCCAACCGGCAGCCCGCGGCGGCGGCGTACGTCAAACGTGCCGGCGAGTCCGAGTACCACGGCTCGTGGCTCGGTGTCCTGCGGGTCGAGGACGGGCTGGTCACCCAGATCACGACCTTCGGCGCCGAGCTCTTCCCGGCTTTCGATCTTCCCCAGACGCTGTGACGGGTGCCGGTGAGAACCCGGCGCCCTCGCCTCCCGAACGGTTCGGGCCGTCGTTCGACGTGCGGAGGGTCGTGGTCGAGCCCGGCGGCTCGCGCGTCCACGACGAGGCCGAGTGGCGGGGGGCGATCGTCCTGCTGGAGCGCGGGCGTATCGAGCTGGTCTGCTCCGACGGCGATCACCGGGCCTTCCGGCGCGGCGACGTGCTGTGGCTGGACGGGCTGCCGGTGCGGGCGCTGCGCAACCCGGGGCGGGAGCCCGCCGTCCTGCTCGCGATCTCCCGGCGATCCTCGCGCTGATGTCCCGTTCCCGAGATCCGGGCCGATTTCCCGTCCCCGGACCGATTCCTTTCCCGGAGTCGGGCCGTCATACGGGTCACACACCTCATCACGAAGGGGAAGACCGTGAACGATATGCAGAAGCGGGTCCAGGAGGCGGCCGACAGGCTGGTGGAGTCCGGTGCCGAGCGGGGCCTGCAGGTCGCCGCGTACCGGCACGGCGAGCAGGTGGTCGACGTCGTCGCGGGCGTCGCCGATCCGGCCACCGGGCGTCTCGTCACGCCGGACATGCCGTTCTGGAGCGCCTCGACCGGCAAGGGCGTCACCTCGACCGTGGCGCACGTGCTCGTGGAGCGGGGCGTTCTCGGCTACGACACGCCGATCGCCGAGCTGTGGCCGGAGTTCGGCGCCCACGGCAAGGAGCGCGCGACCGTGCGGCACGCCCTGACCCACTCGACGGGCGTGCCCGGCGTACCGGTGGACACCACCCCGCAGGACCTGTGCGACTGGGAGGGGATGTGCGCGGCGATCGCCGATGCCAGGCCCTGGTGGGAGCCGGGCACCAGGAGCGGCTACCACCCCCAGTCGTTCGGCTACATCGTCGGTGAGATCGTCCGCCGGGCCACCGGCACGCCGATCTCCCAGGTCCTGCGGGAGGAGGTCGCCGGGCCGCTGGGGGTGGCGGACGAGCTGTTCTTCGGCGTGCCCGAGTCCGAGCTGGGCAGGCTGGCCCGCCTGGAGGACGCGCCGAGCGACTTCGAGATGCCCGAGGGGATGTCCGCGGAGACGATGTTCGCGGACATCCCGTTCTTCAAGGTCGTGGACGGCTACACGGCCGCGCCGATGGCGGCGATGCCCGACGCCGCCTTCGGCAACCGCGCCGACGTGCTGACCTCCGACATCCCGGCGGGCGGCACCATGTCCGCCCGCGCCGTGGCCCGCATGTACGCCGCCCTGCTGGGCGAGGTCGACGGCGTCCGGCTCGTCTCGCCGGAACGGCTTCGCGAGATCACCGCTGTGGAGTTCACCGGCGTGGACGAGGTCACCGCCTTCCCGGCCACCAGGTCCCTCGGGTACGCCCTCGGTGCCACCGGGGCTCTCGACAGCCTCACCCTGTTCGGGATGGCGGGCAGCGGCGGGTCGGCCGCGTACGCCGACACGGCCACCGGGATCGCGGTCGCCGTGACCAAGAACCTCGTCTCCGCCGGGGATTTCGCCACCTTCGAGGCCCTCGGCGGGCTCGTCGTGAACGCCGGCGGCGACCGCTAGGGCGCGTCCGGCGTGAGCGGTCCACCCCGCCGGGTCACCCGGCGGGGCTGCGCGCCTACCGCGCGCAGGTGAAGATCGCGGTGCCGGGCAGGTGGCGGCCGCGCAGCGGGCTCCAGCCGCCCCACTCGCGGTCGTGGCCGGGCGGCCACTCGGGCTCGGTCAGCCCCCGCAGCACCAGCCCCGACGCGGTGATGAGGCCGACCCAGTCGGCCATCGTGCGGTGGTGCTCGACGTAGGACGGCCGCCCGTCCTCGCCGATCTCCACGTACGCGGAACGGTCGAAGTAGGAGCGGTCGGAGGTCAGCCCGGCGGGGCCCGGGTCGTCGGGGAAGGCCCAGCGGACCGGGTGGCTCACCGAGAAGACCAGCAGGCCCCCCGGGCGCAGCACCCGGTGGATCTCGGCCAGGACGGCCCCGGCGTCGGCCACGAACGGCAGCGCGCCGTAGGCCGAGCAGGCCAGGTCGAACGTCTGGTCGCCGAAGGGCAGCGCCTCCGCGTCCGCCTGGACCACCGGCAGCGCGGACCCGGCCTCCAGGTCGATCCGGCCGGAGTGCTGGAGCTGCCGGAAGGACAGGTCGAAGGCGGCCACCCTGGCGCCCTGCCCGGCCAGCCAGCGCCCGCACTGCCCGGCACCGCAGCCGATCTCCAGCACGTCCCTGCCCGCGACGTCGCCCAGCAGGCGGGCGTCGGCCTCGTCCAGGCCCTCGGGACCCCAGACGAACCCGGCGTCGCGCAGGAACTCCCCGTGCTCCGCCTGGTACTCGTCGGCGGCGCCGTCCCACCAGCCGCGGTTGGCCCGGGAGGTGGCCGCGGCGTCCACCCGGTGGCGGCCCACCCCGGCGAGGCTCATCAGCGCATCTTCGGGCGCGGCATCTTCGCGCCGCGCGGCAGCGGGCCCTTGGGCATCGGCAGCGTCTGCGGGAGGGCCTTCAGCCGGTTGTTGATCTCGTACAGGGCGGGCTTCTTGAGGTTGCGGGGCAGCTTCATCAGATGCCGCTGCAGCTTGGCCAGCGGGATCTGCCCGTCGCCGTCGCCGGACTGGATGTCGTAGACGGGGACGTCCAGCGCGACCCGCTGGACGCGCTTCTTCTCGGCGACCAGCATCTTCTGCACGCGGCTGCCCGGCCCCTCGGAGACCAGGATGATGCCGGGGTAGCCGACCACGCGGTGCACGATGTCCTGGTCGCGGGTGACGGCGACGGCGGGGGTGACCTCCCAGTTGCCGCGCATGCCCTGCAGGATCGCGGCGGCGGCGCCGATCTGCCCGTGCAACATGGAGTACTGGGCCCTCTGGGCGAGCTGGCCGAACACCACCAGCCCGACGGTCAGGGCCAGCATGATCCCGATGAAGAGGAGATACCAGAACCAGCCCGTGACCAGGCCGATCACCACGCACAGCGCGAGCGTGCCCAGCGCCGAGGCGTAGACGATCGGCATCCCCTTGGGGTTTGCCTCCTTGATGATCTTCGCGATCATGCGGAGCTGCTTGATGCGCCCCGGGCGCTCTGAGTCTTCGGGCTTCTTGGCCATGTTCTGAAGGATACAAATCCAGGGCTCAAGAAGTGAAAACGTGACCTGCCGGGTGCCGGGTGCCGGGTGCCGGGTCCGGCGCGGGGCCGCCGGGTGCCCGTGACCGTACGCGTTCGCCGGCGGCCCCGCCGCGTCCTTTCCCGGGTGGAGGCGGCCATGCGGACGGGAGCCGAGGGCGGAGAACCGGGAGGGCCCCTTCCCGGGTGGAGACGGCCATGCGGACCGGCCGCGAAGGAGGGGGGCCGAGGGCGGAAAACCGGAAGGACCCCGCTCGGGAGCGGGGTCCTTCCGGTTTCACGCGGGGCTCGGGGAGCCGGGGCTCAGGCGTGCTGGCGAGCCTCGACGGCCTGCTTGTACAGGCGGCCCGCCCGGTAGGAGGAGCGGACCAGCGGCCCGGAGAGGACTCCGGCGAAACCGATGGCCTCCGCCTCCTTCTGCAGCTCCACGAACTCCTCGGGCTTCACCCAGCGCTCGACGGGGTGGTGGCGCGGGGTGGGCCGCAGGTACTGGGTCACGGTGAGCAGGTCGCACCCGGCCTCGTGCAGGTCGCGCATGGCCTGGATGATCTCCTCGCGCTCCTCGCCCATGCCGAGGATCAGGTTGGACTTGGTCACCAGACCGGCCTGGCGGGCCTTGGTGATCACTCCCAGGGACCGGTCGTAGCGGAACGCGGGCCGGATGCGCTTGAAGATCCGCGGCACGGTCTCGATGTTGTGCGCGAACACCTCGGGCCTGGAGGAGAACACCTCCTCCAGCTGGGCCTGGTCGCCGTTGAAGTCGGGCACCAGCAGCTCGACACCGCACCCGGGCAGGAGCGCGTGGATCTGCCGCGCGGTCTCGGCGTACAGCCACGCGCCGCCGTCGGGCAGGTCGTCGCGGGCGACACCGGTCACGGTCGCGTAGTTGAGCCCCATCTGCCGCACCGAGTCGGCCACGCGGCGCGGCTCGTCGGTGTCGTACGCCTTGGGCTTGCCGGTGTCGATCTGGCAGAAGTCACACCGCCGGGTGCACTGGTCGCCGCCGATGAGGAAGGTGGCCTCGCGGTCCTCCCAGCACTCGGAGATGTTGGGACACCCGGCCTCCTGGCAGACCGTGTGCAGCCCTTCGCGTTTGACCAGCGCCCGGAGCTCGGTATGGTTCGGGCCCGCCCTGAACTTGGTCTTGATCCAGTCGGGCTTCTTCTCGATGGGGGTCTCGGCGTTGCGGACCTCGAGGCGGAGGAGCTTCCGCCCTTCGGGGGCGACGGTCATGCGAGCTCCTTCGTCGGTCGAGGGACCGAGGTGGTGCACATCGAGGTGCGGTAAATATCGTCACGCTCGCTCACCTCACCAGCTTATGTCCCGCCGCGGGTTGCGGCGGACCCGGGTCGCGGCGGGTGAGGGGGCGGGGAGAACGGTCCCGAAGACGGTGCCGGACCCCGGACGCGCTCCGCAGGCCGGTGCCGGGGTCAGCGCCGGAACAGGTCTTCCTCGGGCAGCTCGAAGGCCTGCGCGCCGAGCGCCTCCGCCAGGTGCTTCTCGGCGTACGGCAGGACCTCGTCGACCACGATCCGGCGGCCGGTCTCGGCCGACAGCGAGGAGACCCCGGCGTCGCTGATGCCACACGGGACGATCCGGTTGTACCAGCTCGGGTCGTTGGAGCAGTTGAGCGCGAACCCGTGCATCGTGACGCCGCCCGAGACCCGGATGCCGATCGCGCCGACCTTGCGGTCCGGCAGGCCGTGCGAGGGGTCTCCGGCCACCCAGACGCCGCCGCGCCCCTCCACCCGGCCCGCCTGGACCCCGAAGTCGGCGCAGACGTGCACCAGGGTCTCCTCCAGGAGCCTCACGTAGGCGTTCACGTCGAGCGGGCCGCCGAGCCGCACGATCGGGTAGCCGACCAACTGGCCGGGGCCGTGCCAGGTGATCCGGCCACCCCGGTCGACCTCGACGACAGGGGTGCCGTCGGAGGGCCTCTCGTGCGGCGCGGTGCGCCTGCCCGCCGTGTAGACCGGCGCGTGTTCGAGCATCAGGCAGGTGTCGGGGATCTCCTCGGCCACCCGGCGCGCGTGGATGCGCCGCTGAAGATCCCATGCCTGCTCGTAGGGGAAGTCAACGCCAAGACGGACGATTGCCAGGTCACTCACGCCTCAAGAGTAGTTGACCCGTTCGTGGTTAAGACGTGAGAAGCCGAGGCTCGATGCGGAACTCCTTCGCCCCGCCCGCCCCGTCGTGCTCGACCTTGTAGGCGTAGGCGTCCGGGTGCACGCTGACGGCCTGGATGAACTCGGTGCCCACGTAGTGCAGGGCGACGCCCTCGTCGGCGGCGTAACCCTGGGGCAACTCGCCCGAGGCCACCGCCTCGTGCAGCAGTTGCCGGCGCTGCGGGTCGGAGTCGTAGTGGACGCCGCAGGAGTAGGGGAGCATGCCCAGGCCGTCGGACCACACCCGCAGCGTCGGCCCGAAGGAGTCGGTGTTGCCGCCCACGTGCCAGCAGAGCGCCCCGGCGCTCTGGCCCGCCAGCACCACGCCCGCCCGCCACGCCTCCTCGAAGATCTCGTCGAGGCCGTGCAGCCGCCACAGGACCGCCAGGTTGGCCACGCTGCCGCCGCTGACGTAGATGATGTCCTGGCTGAGCGCCCACTCGCGCGGGTCCTCGACGTTGGTCATCGGGAACACGGTCAGGTGGCTGACCTCGACGTCCCACGCGCCGAAGGCGCCGTACATCTTCAGCAGCCACTCCGCGTCGTCGCCGGTGGCGGTGGCGAGCAGGCCCAGGCGGGGCCGGTCCTGGCCGGTGAGGTCGAGGGCGTACCTGAGCAGCGGGCTCGCCTCCATGATCCCCTGACGCGTGGACGCGCGGAACGAGCCGCCTCCGATCGCGAGGATGTGCGACTGCCCGGGGCTGCCCATGTCTGTCTCCCAAGTGATCTCATCGGCCAGAACGCCGAAAACAGGGATTTTAGAGTACGGCGGCCAGTGCCTCGTCGAGACGCGTATGCCGGAACGCGTAACCGCTGTCGAGCAGGCGCCGCGGGAGCACCCGCTGGCCGGTCAGCACCCCCTCCTCGGCGAACTCCCCGAGGACCGTGCGCAGCACGAAGCCCGGCACGGGCAGCGGCATCGTGGGCCGGTGCAGCGCCGCTCCGAGCGCCTTGGTGAACTCGGCGTTGGTGACCGGCTCGGGGGCCGTCAGATTCACCGGGCCCGAGATTTCAGGATTTTTCAGGATGTGTTGTACGGCGAGCATCCAGTCGTCGATGGAGATCCACGACCAGTACTGCCGCCCCGACCCCAGCGGGGCGCCCAGCCCGACCTTGAAGAGGGGGAGGATCTGCGACAGCATGCCACCCCGCCCGCTCAGCACCAGGCCGGTACGGAGCGTCACCACCCGGATGCCCGCCTCCTCGGCGGGCGCCGTCTCCGCCTCCCACGGCACCACCACGTCCTGTGCGAGGAACCCGGCACCGGCGGGCGCCGTCTCGTCCACCGCCACGTCCCCGGTGTCGCCGTAGAAGCCGATCGCCGAGCCGGACAGCAGCACCGCGGGCTTCGCCGCCAGACCCGCGAGCGCGCCCGCCAGGGTCCTGGTCCCCTCGACCCGGCTGGCGACCACCTCGCGCTTGTGGTCCTCGCTCCAGCGCCGGTCGCCGATGCCCGCGCCGGCGAGATGGATCACCGCCTCCGCTCCCTCCAAGGCCTCCCGGTCGACGACCCCCTTCGCCGGGTTCCAGAAGGCCTCGTCGTCGCCCTTCGGCACCCGCCTGACCAAACGGACCACCCTGGCGCCGTCGTCCCGCAGAGCCTTGACCAGAGCCGATCCCAGCAGGCCCGAGGACCCGGTCACTGTGATCTTCATGTCTCCCAATGTAATCGACCTCCCCCGGATCTTCGGAAACCGGGCGCCCACCGGATTCGCGTCACCGCCACGGGCTCTCGGAGGGCCACCGGGCCCCCGCGACCCCTGAGGACCGGCGGGACGCGGGAAGCCGCCCGCGCCCGGGGAGAACGAGCCGGGCCGGCCCGCGACATCGCGGACCGGCCCGGTGGGAGAGAACGGGTGACTAGCCGTTCAGGCCCAGCTGGTTCTCGAAACGGCCCTCCTCGAGACGACGCTTGATCGTCGTCAGGAAGCGGGCGGCGTCGGCGCCGTCGACCAGGCGGTGGTCGTAGCTGAGCGCCAGGTACATCATCGAGCGGACGGCGATGACCTCGCCCTCGGGGGTGTCCAGGACCACCGGGCGCTTGACGACGGCGCCGGTGCCCAGCATGCCGACCTGCGGCTGGTTGAGGATCGGCGTGTCGAACAGCGCGCCGCGGCTGCCGGTGTTGGTCAGCGTGAACGTGCCGCCGCCCAGCTCGTCCGGGCTCACCTTGTTGGTGCGGGTGCGCTCGGCGAGGTCGGCGATCTTACGGGCCAGCCCGGCGATGTTGAGGTCGCCCGCGTCCTTGATCACCGGGACGATCAGGCCGCGCTCGGTGTCCGTCGCGAAGGCCAGGTGCTCGGCGTCGAAGTACGTGACCTCGTTGGTCTCGCTGTTGATCGTGGCGTTCAGCTTCGGGTGCTGCTTGAGCGCCTCGATCGTGGCGAGGGCGAAGAACGGCGTGAACGAGAGCTTGACGCCCTCGCGCCGCAGGAACTCGCCCTTCGCCTGCTCGCGCAGCCGCGCGATCTTGGTGACGTCGACCTCGACCACGCTGGTGAGCTGGGCCGAGACCTGCAGCGACTCGACCATGCGCTTGGCGATGGTCTGGCGCAGCCGCGACATCTTCTCGGTGCGCCCGCGCAGCGTGGTGTCCACCACGACCGGCTCGGGGGCCTGCGGGGCGGACGCCTGGGCCGGGGCCTGGGCGGCGGCCTGCGGAGCCTGGGCCTGGGGGGCCTGGGCCGCGGCGGCACGCTCGCGCTGGTCGCGGGCGGCCTCCAGCACGTCCTGCTTGCGGATGCGCCCGCCGACGCCGGTGCCGGTCAGCGAGTCGAGGTCGACGCCGTGCTCGCCGGCGAGCTTGCGCACCAGCGGGGTGACGTACGGGCTGTCGCCCGACGGCTGCGCGACGGGCTCGGACGCCGCGATCGGGGACGGCGGCGCGGCCTGGGAGGACTGGACGGTCTGCGGAGCCTGGGCCTGGGGAGCCTGCTGCGGGGCCGGAGCCTGCTGCGCCTGCGCCGGAGCCTGCGGGGCGGGAGCCTGCTGCGCGGGCGCCGGGGCCTGCGGGGCGGGCTGCGGGATCGAGGAGGCCGGCTGCGCCTGCTGCTGCGGAGCGGGCTCGGGCTCGGGCTCCGGCTCCGGCTCGGGGGCCTTCTCCTGCGCCGGGGCGGCGGCGCCCTCGGTGCCGTTCTCGTCGATGACGGCGAGCTCGGCGCCGACCTCGACGGTCTCGTCCTCGGCCACCACGATCTTCGTGAGGATGCCCGCCGCCGGGGAGGGGATCTCGGTGTCGACCTTGTCGGTGGAGACTTCGAGAAGCGGCTCGTCGGCCTCGACGCGCTCGCCCTCCTTCTTCAGCCAACGGGTGACGGTGCCCTCCGTGACGCTCTCACCGAGCTGGGGCATCTGTACGGACTTCGGCATGGGTTGTCTTCTCTCGCGTTCCGAGTGAGGGCTTGCGTTAGTTGTGGACGTGGAGCGGCTTGCCGGCCAGCGCCAGCATCGCCTCACCGACGGCCTCGGACTGGGTGGGGTGCGCGTGGATGAGCTGCGCGACCTCGGAGGGCAGGGCCTCCCAGTTGTAGATCAGCTGACCCTCGGTCACCAGCTCGCCGATGCGGCGGCCGACCATGTGCACACCGAGCACCGGGCCGTCCTTCGCCGCGATGATCTTGACGGCGCCCTGCGTCTGCAGGATCTGGCTCTTGGGGTTGCCCGCGAGGTCGTAGGTCAGCTCGACGACCTCGTGGCCGCGCTCCCTGGCCTGGGCGGAGGTGATGCCCACCGAGGCGACCTCGGGGTCGGAGTAGGTGATCCTGGGCACGCCGTCGTAGTCGATCGGCACCGGGTTCAGGCCGGCGATGTGCTCGGCCACCAGGATGCCCTCGGCGAAGCCCGCGTGCGCGAGCTGCAGGGTCGGGATGAGGTCGCCGACCGCGTACACGTTCGGCACGCTGGTCTGGCAGAACTCGTTCACCGTGACGGTGCCGCGCTCGATCGCGATGCCCGCCTCCTCGAAGCCCATGCCCGCGGAGACCGCGCCGCGGCCGACCGCGACGAGCAGCAGCTCGGCGTCGAGGGTCTTGCCGTTGGCCAGGCTGACGACCACGCCGGTGTCGGTGGTCTTGACGCCCTCGAAGAAGACGCCCAGCTCCTGCTTGATGCCGCGGCGGCGGAAGGAGCGCTCCAGCAGCTTGGAGCTGGACTCCTCCTCCAGGGGCAGCAGGTGCGGCAGGGCCTCGACGATCGTCACCTCGGCGCCGAAGGAACGCCAGACGCTGGCGAACTCCACGCCGATGACGCCGCCGCCCAGGACGACCACCGAGGTGGGCACCCGGTCGAGCTTGAGCGCGTGCTCGCTGGTGATGACCCGCTCGCCGTCGATCTCCAGGCCCGGCAGGGACCTGGGCGCGGAGCCGGTGGCCAGCACGATGTTGCGGCCCTCGTAGACCTCGGAGCCCACCGACACCCGGTTCGGGCCCGCGAGACGGCCCTCACCCTCGATGATCGTGATGCCCTTGCTCTTGAGAAGGCCCTGCACGCCCTTCCAGGCGCGAGTGACGATCTTGTCCTTGAACGCGTGGACCGCGGGCACGTCGATGCCCTCGAAGCGGGCCTTGACGCCGTAGGTCGCGCTCTCCCGCGTCTCGTCGGCGACCTCCGCGGAGTGCAGAAGCGCCTTGGTGGGAATGCACCCGCGGTGCAGGCACGTACCGCCGATCTTGTCCTTCTCGATCAGCGCGACCGTCTTGCCCAGCTCGGCCGCCCGCAGAGCGCAGGCATACCCACCGCTACCGCCACCTAGGACGACGATGTCGTAGGGGCCGCTGCCATCAGCCACAGGAAAGCTCCTTGTCGGATCGGAATACCGTCTTCACGGTCGCGCCCCTCGTCGTGCCCTGGACGGCCGCGCGGATCCTCGATCGCATCCACGCCGCCACCGGACCCGGCTCGGCGCCGTGCCGGTGCCCGCCCTTGGCCTGACCCCGGCAACCGCATCTTTTCATTTGTCTGGGTTACTTGTGACCCGCTTGCGCGGCGGTGAGGGTTACCGCGCCGGCTCGCCCGCGTGGCGCTCGGCGAGGCCGACGAGCGTCCGGGTGATCGCCCCGGTGCCGCCCTTCGGCGTGTAGCCGTGGGCCTCGCCCTTGTTGAAGGCGGGACCAGCCATGTCGATGTGTGCCCAACGGACCCCGTCCGGTACGAATTCCCGCAGGAAGATGGCCGCCGTCAGCATCCCGCCGAAACGCTCGGGGTGCAGGTTGGCGATGTCGGCCACCGGGGAGTCGAGGCCCTTGCGGAGCTCGTCGGGCAGGGGCATCGGCCACGCGGCCTCGCCCTGCTCGCCGGCCGTGGCGACGATCTCCGCGCGGAGGTCGTCGTCGTTGCCCATCACGCCCGCCGTCCGCCAGCCGAGCGCGACGATCTGCGCGCCGGTGAGCGTGGCGACGTCGACGATCACGTCGGGGTCGTCCTGCCCGGCGCGGGCGATGCCGTCGATCAGGACCAGGCGGCCCTCGGCGTCGGTGTCGAGCACCTCGACGGTCTTGCCCGCGAAGCTGGTGAACACGTCGGAGGGGCGCTGCGCGGTGCCGCTCGGCATGTTCTCCGCCAGGCAGAGGTAGCCGACCGCGTTGACCTTCAGGCCCAGTCTGGCGATCGCCAGGAGCGCGCCGAAGACCGCGCCGGCGCCACCCATGTCCGACTTCATCCAGTCCATCGAGGCCGTCGGCTTGAGCGACAGGCCGCCGGAGTCGAAGGTGATGCCCTTGCCGACGTACGCGAGCTTCTTGGTGGCCTCGGGGTGGCTGTAGGAGAGGCGGACCAGCCGGGGCGGGTTGGCCGACCCCTGGCCGACGGCGACGATGCCGCCGTAGCCGCCCTCCTTGAGCGCCTTCTCGTCCAGGACCTCCACCGACAGGCCGGCCTCGGTGCCCACCTGCTCGGCGATCTCGGCGAAGCGGGCCGGCCACAGGTCCGACGGCGGGGTGTTGACCAGGTCGCGGACCAGCGAGACCGACTCGGCCAGCGTGGTGGCGCGCTCGATCGCGGCCTGGGCGCCCTCGGCGTCGCTCAGCACGGCCAGCTCGGACACCGGGGAGCTCTGCTCTCCCACGGTGCGGTACCTGGTGAACGAGTAGGCGCCGAGAAGGCCGCCCAGGGCGGCGGCGCCGGCGTGCTCCGCGCTCGCGGCGGGCAGGGCGAGCGCCACCCGGCCGGTGCCGGCCAGGGCGCGGACCGCGGTGCCCGCGGCGCGGCGCAGGACCTCGGCGTCGTAGCCGCCGGCGGGTGCGTCGCCGAGGCCGACGACGACCAGCAGGGGCGCGGTCAGCGCGCCGAAGGTGGGGATCTTGGAGATCTCGCCCTGCTTACCCTTGGCGCCCACGCTCTCGAGCGTGGCGGCGAGTCTGCCGCCGAGCGCCTGGTCGAGGCCTTCGGCCCCGGGAGCGGGGAGCAGACCGTCCGGTCCGGTGTGGACGCCGACGACCAGCGCGTCGGTATCGAACGAGACAGCGTTGTCAGTTGGGGTAAGCCGCACAGTGGTCACATAGGCCGATGCTAGTCGGGCTGGCGCAGTACGCATAAACGAGGGTTCGTCCTACGAATCGCATCGCCCGATAGTGCTATTCGCAGTGGCACCATTCGAGGGTTTGGTGCTAATGTCGATAGCACTATGTTGCTTACCTTGGATCTGAACGATCCCCGGCCGCTGCACGAGCAGGTCGCCGAGGCGATCAGACGTGCCGTCGCCGAGGGTTCGTACGCTCCGGGAGACCGGCTCCCGCCGGCTCGCGATCTGGCCGCCGCGCTGGGCATCAACGCCAACACGGTGTTGCGCGCCCTGCGGGACCTGCGCGACGAGGGGGTGCTGGAGTTCCGCCGGGGCCGTGGCGTGAGCGTGCTCAGCCGCCCGAACCCGCGCAGTGTCATCGAGGAGAAGCTGCGGGCCCTGCTCGACGAGGCGGTCCAGTACGGCTACCGCCACGACGACGTCATCGAGCTCATCAGGGAACTGTCGTGACCGGGCCGGGAGCCCGGTCCATGGAAGGGGTGACCGACGTGGGCCTCCAAGCCCGATTCCTGTCCATCGCCGCCGGCTGGGTCACGCTGGTGACCACCGTGATGATCGCCGCGCCGCTGGCGCTGCGAGACCGGCTGCCCGATCCGATCGCCACGCACTGGGGCACGTCCGGCGCCCCTGACAACTCGATGCCGTTCATCGCCTCGCTGGTGTTCCAGGTGGGCCTGTGGGCGCTGCTGGCGGGCGGGGCACTGGTGTTCGCGCTCGCCAACACCACACTGCTCAGGCGCAAGGCGAACCGCATGGGGCTCGGCGCCCTGCTGGGCGGTCTCGGCCTGTTCCTCCTGGGGCTGCAGGTGGTCACGCTGAAGGCCAACCTCGACGCCTCCGACTGGAGTCAGGCCGCCGAGCTGGGGTGGGACGCGCTGCTCGCGGTCGCGGGGCTGGTGCTGGGCGGCTGGCTCGGCGCCCTCGTCGCCCGCCCGGGGCCCGACGACCGCCCCGAGCCCTCCGCCGTCCCCACCCGGCGGATCCCGCTCCGCCCCGGCCAGCGCGCGGTGTGGGTCTCCTCGGTGAGCAGCGTCGCGCTCGTCGCGCTCGGCGGCTCCCTCCTGGCCGCGGGCCTGGGGCTCGCCGTGCTCGCCCTGATCGGCGGCGAGGGCGCGCTGTGGCTCCCGGCGGTGATCATGTCTCTCGTGGGCCTGCTGGGGGCGACCTTCAGTTCGGTGCGGGTGCAGATCACCGAGGAGGGTGTCGTGCTCTTCTTCGGGCCGTTCCGCCTGCCCCGCAGGCACATCGCGATCGAGCGGGTGGAGCGGGCGTGGACGGAGGAGCGGTTCCCGACCGGCGTCGGAGGCTGGGGCGTCAGGGGGCTGCCGGGGGCCATGACGATCATGATCCGCGGCGGGGAGTGCCTCGTGCTGGGCTACGTCTCCGGTGGCCGCCTCGCCGTCTCGATCGATGACGCGGAGAAGGGCGCCGCCCTGCTGAACACCCTCGTGGACCGGGCCTCCACCGGCCCGTCCGCCCGCTGACCCCGTCCCCGCCCGTCCGTCGTCTCCCTCCCTCCCTTCTCCTTCCTTCGCGCGTCCCTTCCCCGGCCTCTCGCCTCCCTGGCCTCTCGCGGTGTCATGGCCCTCCCACGGCCGCCTTCGCTGTCTTCCATTCCTTCCGCGTCCAAGCACCCGAAGGTGGTGTCATGCTTCGCCGATCCCCTGACCTGTGGTTGTTCCTGCTCATCGCATTCGGCCTGTCCTGGTTGTTCACTCTTCCCCTGTGGCTGTCGGACGCGCCGACCGGCACGCTCACGTTCACGTTGATCGGGGTGGCGATGATGTTCACCCCGACGCTCGGCGTCCTCGCCGTCCGGCTACGCGGCAGGCGGCTCGGGGATCCCGCCACCGGGCGCGAGTGGGCCGTGCGGACGGGCCTGTCGGCAGGCGGGAGCCGGGGCCGCACGCTCGCGCTGGTCGCGCTGGCCTGGTTCGGCATCCCCGCGCTGGTCGTCGTCGCGATCGCGCTCAGCGCCGCCCTCGGCCTGCTCTCCGTCGACCTGCGAGAGTTCAGCCTGTTCCGCGAGACCCTGGCGGCGGCCGCGCCGGGCGGGCCGCCCCCGGCGGAGATCGGAGCCCTGGTGGCCGTGCAGGCCGTGTCGATGGTTCTGATCGTCCCGGTGGTCAACTCGGCCGCGGCCTTCGGGGAGGAGTGGGGGTGGCGAGGCTGGATGCTGCCGCGCCTGACGCCGCTCGGCACCTGGCGGGCGCTCCTGGTGTCCGGGGTGATCTGGGGGCTCTGGCACTTCCCGCTCACCCTGCGCGGATACAACTACCCCGAACTCGGGGCGTGGGCCGCGCCGATGTTCGTCGTCTTCTGCGTGACCTTCGGAGCCCTGCTCGGCTGGCTCCGCCTCTATTCGGGAAGCGTCTGGCCCGCGGTCGTCGGGCACGGATCACTGAACTCCTCGGCGGGCCTGATGCTGCTCATCGGTGACGCGGCCGACCCGCCGGTGTTCGCCGTCGCGGGAATCACGGGCCTGGTCGGCTCGGCGCTGATGGCCGTGGTCTCCGCGTTGCTGTTCAAGTACCGGCCGGTCGAGCGGCCGGTCCCGGTCGCCGCCGGGTGAGGTCCCCGGTGAAGGCCGCGTGAGATTTCGGGCCGGGAGGGTCCCCCGGCCCTCGGCCCCTGTTCTTCTCTTCGGCCCCTGGTCATTTTCTTCGGCCTTCGGCCCCTGGCCATCGAGGTCCGGGCCATCGAGGTCCGGGCCGGGACCGGGGGAGGTCAGTTCGCGAGGATCGTGCAGGCCAGCAGGGTCATCGCGGTGGCGGTCTCGACGAGGGCGCCGAGCACGTCGCCGGTGACGCCGCCGAGCCGTCGCACGGCCCTGCGCCGTACGGCCCAGGCCGCCAGCAACCCCACGAGCATGGCCAGGGGGAGACCCAGGGGGGCAAGGAACGGCCCCAGGCCCAAAGACCCCGCACCGGTGATGGCAACCTCGGAGTAGGGCGTTTCCGCGTAAGCCCAATAGCCCCAGCCGCCGGAGGGCTCGGACGGGGAGCCGGAAGACCACAGGTCGAGGGCACCGATGCCGTGGAGATAGGCCGGCGCCGTCGTTCCCGCGAGCACCAGCGCGGTCACGGCCACCGCGACGCTCCGCCGTACAGTGCCCGCGACCATCGCGCCGAGCCCGTCGGGGCGTGCCGGGGGAACGCCCGCGCGGCAGGCCCAGGTGAGGGCGAGCCGCCCGGCCGTGCAGGCCGCGACCAGGGCGATCGCACCCGCGCCCGCGCCGGCACCGGTGATGGCCTCCTGCAGGGCCGTCACCTGGACCAGCAGGACGAGGACCAGCGTCACCACGCCGAAGGGGCCGATGTCCGACCGCTTCATGATCTCCAGCGCCCGCTCGGCGGGTTTCCCGCTGCCCAGCCCGTCGGCGAGGTCGGCCAGCCCGTCCAGATGCAGTCCCCGGGTGAGCAGCGCCACGATCGCCACGGCCAGCACCGCCGCTGGAAGCGGCGTCGTCCCCAGCCACAGGGAGACCATCAGCACCAGCCCGCCGCCGGCCCCGATCACCGCCCCCACCAGCGGGGCCACCGTCATCGCGATCCCCCCTGCCCGGCGGTCGACCACTCCTGGACGGACCGGGAAGACACTCAGCGTGCCGATCGCGAGACGCACCCCGTCGGCGAACGTGGACGGGCCGTCCTCGGCTGAGGGGGAGGGTTCGGACATGACCGACGATCGTAGCCGTCGGCCTCGCGGGGAGGCATCAGACGGGGAGGGGGAGGAGGCGGCCGGAGACGACGAGGGTGGCGTCCTCCGACTCCAGAGCGAGGCGCTGGTTCAGCCGGCCGAGGGTGTCCCGGAACATCCGGCCGCTGGCGGTACCGGGCACCACGCCGAGCCCGACCTCGTCGGAGACCGCCACGACCCGGACCCGGGTCTGCCTCCATGCCGCCACCAGGTCGTCGCACCGGGCCGCGACCGCGTCCCTGCCGTCCCCGCCGTTCCTGCCGTCTTTGCCGTTCCCGCCGTCCTCGCGGGTGGAGCCGTCGCCGCCCGGCCAGGCGGCGCACTCGTCGAAGACGGCGGCCACCCAGGTACCGAGCCCGTCGATCAGCAGTGGGATGTCGGCGGACCGCAGCAGCCCGGCCAGGTCGGTGGTCTCGATGGTCCTCCAGTGCGCGGGCCTGCGGTCGCGGTGGGCCCGGACCCGGCGCAGCCACTCGGGGTCGCCGGTACCGGACGGGCCTGTCGCGACGTAGAGCACCTCGGGCTCCGCCGCCAGCCGCAGTTCGGCCTCCGCCGACTTGCCCGACCGGCTCCCCCCGAGCAGCAGGGTCCTCCTGGGCGGGGGAACCGGAACGGGCGGAGGCTCGCCGGTGTCGACGATCGTGCCGTCCGGTACGACGCGCACGCCCCACAGAGCGGCCCTCCGGGTCAGTTCCGCCTCCGTGGGGACCCGGTGGTCGACACCGACGGCCACCACGTGCGTCCGCTCACCGACCAGGCCCCGCCGGCGCAGGTCCCCAAGCCGTTCCGGCCGATCCAGCACGTCCAGCAGCACCAGATCCAACGCCCCTCCCGCGCCCTCGGCGTCTCCCTCCCGAACGCCCCGCTCGTCGCGCGACGGCTCATCGCGCGGAAGCCCATCGTGCGGAGGCCCGCCGAGCGGGGGAGACTCTCGGGACGGGAGAGAGGCGGGCAGGGGCGAGGAAGAAACGGCGTGGAGGACGCGTCGGCCGCCGGGCGTGGTGACGGTGAGGCCGTCCGGGCCGGTCGAGGCGTGGTACCCGGGCGGAAGCGGGCCGGCCGGCGGCAGCCGCGCGAGGCCGCCGGGCGCCGTCGAGCCGCCGGGCGTCCCCGAATCGTCGAGGGGTACCGGGTCGCCGGGGCCGTCGAGCGGCAGGGCGCCGTCAGATGTCACCGAACCGTCGAGGGGCGCCGAGCCGCCGGGACCGCCGGGCATCAAGGAGCCGCCAGGCATCAGGGAGTCGCCTGGCATCAGGGCGCCGTCGGGTGCCACCGGGACGTCGAGTACCACGGAGGTGGGGCGGCGGCCCGGCGTGACACGGGCGCAGGAGGCGCACCCGCAGTCCGGCGCCGGCCATCCGCCCGCGCTCGCCGTGCCGGAGATCAAGATTTTCACGCCCGCTCTCCCGTCGGGTTGAGGAGCCGGTTGAGAGACCGCGTGTCTCCATCTCCGGGCGGACGCTGACGACCCGCGCGGCGGGCCGGGGGTGCCGGGAACGTCCCGGCGGCGGAGCACGAGGTCATGATCTCGCCTTCATGCCCGGGAGTGCCCGGGAGAGGTAGTGTTCGCTGAGCCGCCGAGGGGCACCGGCAGGATCCGCGAGAAGGAGCTATGGCATGACGTGGCGCTGGCGTTACGAAAACGCGAATGGTGGCGAGGTGGTCGAGGGTGTTTCGCCGTCCGACACGTTCCCGAGCCAGGCGGATGCCGAGTCGTGGCTCGGTGAAAGCTGGCGTGAGCTGCTGGAGTCCGGAGTCGAGAAGGTCACTCTGCTCGAAGGCGAGCGCGTCGAGTACGAGGGAATGTCACTGCGCCCGGAGTGAACCGGAGCGAATCCGGATGAACGGAGAACCCCTCGGACCCTCGGTGAAGATGAGGAACCGAGGGGTTCTTTCCCGTTTCGCGCCCGCGCGCGAACGCCCACGCCCGCGCGAACGCGAGAGGCCCGCGCACTAACGCGAGAGGCCCGGTCAACGCCTCCGGCGTTCACCGGGACCGGTCATCGCGCTATGGACGCCGCTCGGGGCTCACGGTCTTGGCGGGGTCGCGCTCGACGATCGGGCCGAGGATGTCGTCGATCTTCTTCAGCACCTCGGACTCCAGCTTCACCCCGGAGGCCTTGACGTTGTCGCGCACCTGCTCGGGCCTGCTGGCCCCCACGATGGCCGAGGACACGTTGGGGTTCTGCAGCACCCAGGCCACCGCGAGCTGGGCCATGCTCAGGCCGAGGTCGGCGGCGACCGGCTCCAGCTGCTGGACGCGGGTGAGCACGTCGTCGTTGAGCATCCGGGCGATGAAGTTCTTGCCTCCGGAGTCGTCGGTGGCCCGGGAACCGGCGGGAGGCGGCTGCCCCGGCCGGTACTTACCGGTGAGCACGCCCTGGGCGATGGGGGAGAAGACGACCTGGCCGACACCCTCCTTCTCGCTCAGCGGCACGACCTCGGCCTCGATGACCCGCCACAGCATGGAGTACTGGGGCTGGTTGGAGACCAGGCGGTCGAAGCCCATCTCGTCGGCGATCTTCAGTGCCCGGCCGATCTGCTCGGCGGTCCACTCGCTGACGCCGACGTAGAGGACCTTGCCCTGACGTACGAGATCGTCGAAGGTCTTGAGGGTCTCCTCGAGCGGCGTCTCGTTGTCGAAGCGGTGTGCCTGGTACAGGTCGACGTAGTCGGTCTGCAGGCGGCGCAGCGAGCCGTGCAGTGACTCGGTGATGTGCTTGCGCGACAGCCCTCGGTCGTTGGGGCCGGGGCCGGTCGGCCAGTAGACCTTGGTGAAGATCTCCAGGGACTCGCGGCGAACCCCCGCGAGGGCGCGGCCGAGAACCTCCTCCGCCTTGGTGCCCGCGTACACGTCGGCGGTGTCGAAGGTGGTGATCCCCTCGTCGAGTGCCGCTCGCACGCATTGCTTGGCGGCGTCCTCCTCTACCTGGGAACCGTGTGTGATCCAGTTGCCGTAGCTGATCTCACTGACCATGAGACCGCTGCGGCCAAGGTGGCGGAATTCCATGGTCCGACATTAGTAGGCGCCATATTTCGGAATGATTCGGGATACCCTGCCGGGCGTGTTGCGGTTGATCACTTCTCGGAGGGTAGGGCTCGCGCTCGCCGCGGCGGTGCTGGCGGCCGTCGTCGTGGCGGTCGCCCGCCTGTGGCGCCGGGCGGAGGATCGCCGGGCCGCCTCCCCGGTCGAGAGGTCCGGGGTCGCCTCCCCGGGCGGGGGGCCGGACTCCGGAGCCGGGCGCGCGCCGCGATGGCCCCCCGCGCCAATCCTCGGCACCCCTACGGACGAGGATCTCAGACGGTACGCCAGGCCCCCCTCCGCCGTCCGGACCGCCGTCGAGCGGATGTTCGAGCGGGGGCCGCGGACGCCGCGAGAGCCGCTTGACGAGGCTGCCCGGGGCCGCCTGGTCCGCTGGGGTGCCGTGGGGATCGGGCTGTGCCTGCTCGCCTTCGGCACGCAGGCGCTGGAGAGCGCGGTCTTCTCGAACGGGACGGAGACGGTCGAGGCGACCGGTTTCCGGAACTCGCCCGGCGCGGACGACATGTGCGAGCTTCCGCGATCGAGCGGCCCGGCGGACTCGGCGGCGCGCCCCACGGACGAGGCGGAGCCGCCGAGGACCCTGATCGTCACCGTGTGCAAGAAGGATGAGTGTTCGGGGGACTCGTGCCGCGAAGTGCCCGATACGCCCGAGGCGCCCGAGGTGCAGGAGCTCTTCGAGGCCGCCGGGGAAGGGCTGGATCCCGTCCGGCCGTACGAGACCCCGGTCCCGTACGAGACCGCCGAGACCCCCGTGGTCGTTCCCGACGCCGACTGCCACCCGCGGGTGCGGACCGCGCGGGTGCGGGCGGTCGACCCGAGGGTGACCCGGGCGGTGAACCGCCAGTGGCGCCGCATCGAGAGGTGGCTGCAGGCCAACGCCCCCGCGAGCCTTCGCACGCTGGGCAAGCCCGCCAGAGCCCGTACGATCGCCGTCGCCGAGGCGCAGATGGGCCTGCGCTTCCCCGACGATCTACGCGCCTCCCTGCTGCGCCACGACGGCGCCTCCGTCGTGGCCGACACCTGGCCGTTCGGGTTCCTCGGCAACTGGAACCAGGGGGTCCGCGAGATCCGTGACACCTGGCGGCAGCTGTGCGAGATAGAGGGAGAGGTCAGGGGCGACGGCGACGCGCGGACGGAGTGGTGGGACGGGCGGATGATCCCGTTCGGCGCCGACGGGAGCGGCAACCACCTGGTGATCGACTCCGTGATACATGACGTCGGCGACACCGATCACGAGGGCATGATGGACTTCGAGCCCGGCGGCGTTCCGATCCGGTCGTACTACGGCCTGCTGCGGGCGACGGCGCACGCCCTGGAGACCGGCGGGGCCGTCGGTTTCTGGAAACCGACGGTCACCGGCGGCGAGCTGGACTGGACCGTCGTCGAGGAGCGACCGTCGGAGGAGTGACCCTCGCCCGGGACGACGCTCGTCCGGTTCGATGACGCTCGTCCGGTTCGCGGGTGAGGTTCGCCGGCGAGCCGGCGAGGACGCGAAGAACCCCGCCCCCTCGTGGAGGGGACGGGGTCCGGGAACGTGCTCGGCCGCGGTGCCTCCCGGGCTCCGCGGCCGGCTCCGCCGTCAGTTCTTCGCCGTCAGTTCTTCGGCGGGACGGGCCTGCCGCCGGGCAGCACGGTGGGCGGCGGGAAGCGCAGCTTGCGGATCTGCAGCGCCCGCATGGCGGCGTAGAAGCCGACACCCTTGAGGTTCTCGTTGGGAAACTTCTCGGCGGCCAGCTTCTTCACCTTCCAGGACACCCAGATCGAGGTGAGGAGCACGCCGACCATCATGAGCGGCCAGCCGACCGTGATCACCGCGACGTAGACGTACCCGCGGATGTCCGCGGGGAAGGGGATCCAGGTGAGCAGCAGGATGAGGAGGGAGAACGGCAGGAAGTACTGGCTGACGAGACGACGGGAGTCGACCCAGTCGCGCGCGAACTTCCTGGCGGGCCCCTTGTCCCGGGCGGGGAAGTAACGCTCGTCGCCGCGCAGCATGCCCTCGCGCGCCTTGACACGTTCGCTGGCCTGGCGTTCGCGGAGGTTCTTGTAGGCCTCTTTGCGGTTCTGGGGGGCGTTCACCGGCTGTCGGCGACGGCCTTCGGCGTCCCGTCGCTTGGGTGTGGGACGCCCCTTGCCCGCAGGCTTAGGATCGTTGGCGGAGGCGGGGGAGTCGTCCGCGGTGGTCTGGGTACGTCGGAACACAACGTCAGCCTACCGGGAGTGCAACTTAGTGACGCCCCCGCGCGTTATGCGTAGGGTGAACCCTATGGTGGCTCCGGTGCTTTTCGGGGGGCTGGACTCACTTGGGGTGACCCGAAGCGCACTTGAAGAAGGGGACGGCCGACGCGCATGAGCGTGATGAAGAGACTTTCGCTGATCTTCAGGTCCAAGGCGAACAACGCGTTGGACAAGATGGAAGATCCTCGCGAGACCCTGGACTACTCATATCAGCGCCAGCTGGAGTTGCTGCAGAAGGTGCGCCGTGGTGTGGCGGACGTCGCCACCTCGCGCAAGCGCGTGGAGCTTCAGATCAACCAGATCGAGGCGCAGTCGCGCAAGCTTGAGGAGCAGGGCCGCAAGGCGCTCGGAGTCGGCCGCGAGGACCTGGCACGTGAGGCGCTGACCCGCCGTGGCAGCCTGCAGACCCAGATCGCCGACCTCCGCGTGCAGCACGACAACCTGCAGGCCGAGGAGGAGAAGCTCACCACCGCCTCTCACCGGCTGCAGGCCAAGGTCGACTCCTTCCGTACGAGGAAGGAGACGATCAAGGCGACCTACACCGCCGCCGAGGCGCAGACGCGGATCAACGAGGCCTTCTCCGGCATCTCCGAGGAGATGGGCGACGTCGGCCTGGCGATCCAGCGCGCCGAGGACAAGACGGCCTCCATGCAGGCCCGCGCGGGTGCCATCGACGAGCTGCTGGCCAGCGGCGCGCTCGACGACTTCAGCGGGCAGCGCGGCGACGACATCCAGGCCGAGCTCGACCGCATGGGCGGCGGGCACGACGTGGAGCTGGAGATCGCGCGGATGAAGGCCGAGCTCGGCCAGGGCCCCGCGCCGCAGGGCGCGATCACGCCCGGCCCGGCCCAGCCCCACCAGCAGCCCCAGCCTCAGCAGCCGCACCACGAGCAGCCGCAGTCCAACCAGACGCAGCAGCTGCGCCAGCCGGGGGAGGGCCTGTGATCGTCCGCATCATGGGGGAGGGGCAGATCGACATCGCCCCCGCAGACCTCGACGTGCTGAACGCGCTGGACGCCGAGCTGGAGGCCGCCATCGAGGCCGGCGAGGAGGAGGCCTTCCGGGTGCGGCTGCACGCCCTGCTCGACAAGGTCCGCCACGTCGGCAAGGCGCTGCCCGACGACAGCCTGGAGTCCTCGGAGCTGATTTTGCCTCCGGCCGACGCATCCATGGACGAAGTGCGGGAGATGCTCGGCAATGAAGGGCTGATTCCCGGCTAGCTTGGGCATATGGCACAAACCCGGTTCGCCCCGGACCGGGGCCTGACCAGGCGCATGGTGGTCACCATGTTCCTGCTCGGACTGCTCTACGTGGTCTTCGTGGCCGTGTTGATCGCGCTGGGCGTCCGGGCCGTCGTGGTGCTGCTGATCGCCGGCGGCATCCTGCTCGTGCAGTACTTCATGTCCGATCGCATCGCGCTGTTCGCGATGCACGGACGTGTCGTCTCCCCGCAGGAGGCCCCGGAGCTACACGGCATGGTCGACAGGTTGTGCGCGCTGGCCGACATGCCCAAGCCGCGGGTGGCGATCGCCGACTCGGACGTCCCGAACGCGTTCGCCACCGGCCGTAACCAGAAGAACTCCGTGGTCTGCGTGACCACGGGTTTGCTGCGCCGCGTCGACGGCGGCGAGCTGGAGGGCGTGCTGGCCCACGAGATGTCCCACGTGGCCCACCGTGACGTCGCGGTCATGACGATCGCGTCCTTCCTCGGCATCGTCGCCGGGCTGATGACCAGGGTCGCGCTCTACAGCGGCCTGGGCGGGCGCGGGCGCGACGACCGGGGCGGCCTGCCGATCGGCGTGATCATCCTGCTCGTCTCGGTCCTGGTGTACGCGGTGAGCTTCCTGCTCACCCGTGCCCTGTCGCGCTACCGCGAGCTGGCCGCCGACCGCGCGGGAGCACTGCTCACCCAGCGGCCCTCCGCCCTGGCCAGCGCCCTCGTCAAGATCAGCGGTGAGATGGCCCGCATCCCGACGAAGGACCTGCGCGAGGCCGAGCCGTTCAACGCCTTCTTCTTCGCACCGGCCCTGTCCGGCAGGGCCGGCCTGGCCGCGCTCTTCGCGACCCACCCGCCGCTGGAGCGACGCCTGGAGCAGCTCGGCAGGATCTCCGCCCAGCTCGGGCAGGGCGGGTGACCGGACGCCTGGCCGTACGGGGACGTGAAGGGGGAGTGATCCGATGCGCTGGTGGGACGCGCTGATGGGGCGCGGCGAGCCGGCCAGGGCCGACCTGGACGCGCTGTTCGCGCTGCCCTCGGCCGCGGTCACCCTGCAGGCCGCCACCGACCTGGCGCCGACGGGGGTGGGGGCGGTCTGCTTCCGCTCGGCCGAGGGCGGGGCGTTCGCCGAGCTCGAGCGCGACGTCACCCAGCTGCTGGACGCCGGAGGCGGCCCCCCGGTGGAGGTGTCGAGGGACTCCTTCGGCTACACGTGGCTGCTGGTGCGCCGGGCCCCCGAGACGCTCGGTGACCTGGTCACGGACCTGCACGCGGTCAACTCCTCCCTCGAGGCGGCGGGTTTCGGCCCCTCCCTGCTCTGCTCGCTGGTCTTCTTCGCCGCTCCCGGCGGTCGCGGGCTCGCCCTGGTCTACCTCTACAAGCAGGGCACCTTCTACCCGTTCGCCCCGCTGCCCGCCGAGCGGGCGGAGGGGCGGGCGTCCGGGTACGGGGGAGGGCAGGCACAGCGCAGGGACAACGCGCTGGAGTTGCAGGTACGCGGCGCGATCGGCGGGGAGCTGGAGATCGAGCCGGACCTCGGCCGCTGGTTCCCCCTCTGGGGTGCGCCCGGCCTCTGAGAGGTCCTCGCGAAGCCCTTCCCACCCGGCCTTTCCGCGTGATTCGCGAGGCCGTCTGGAACGCGCCACCGTGGCTGTCCGGCTTGCGATTTGATGTACGTCCTGTGACCCTTTGCCCCCACAATGGGACCGGAAATTCATCGCGCGAGAAGGGTGTGACCATGGCGGACCTCGCGTCCCTGCGGTCCGGGGATCCCGAGCAGGTGCGGGAGTACCGGCTCACCGCCAGGCTCGGCGAGGGAGGCCAGGGCACGGTCTACCTGGGTGTTTCCCCGGCGGGGGCGCGCGTCGCGGTCAAGTTGCTCCGCGCGGATCTCACGCAGGACGAGGAGGCGATGGAGCGCTTCGTCCGCGAGGTCAGCACGACCCGGCGTGTCGCGCCCTTCTGCACCGCCGCGGTGATCGACACCGGGGTCGACCGGGATCGCCCGTACATCGTCAGCGAGTACATCGACGGCCCGACGCTCGACGCGGTCGTGAGCACCGAGGGCCCGCGCGAGGGCGCGGCCCTGCACCGCCTGGCGATCGGAACGGTCACCGCGCTCGTCGCCATCCACCAGGCGGGGATCGTGCACCGCGATTTCAAGCCGTCCAACGTGCTGCTGGCCCCCGACGGCCCCCGAGTGATCGACTTCGGCATCGCCAAGGCGCTCGACCGGACCTCCACGCTGACCGCGATGGCGATCGGCACCCCTTCCTACATGACCCCCGAGCAGCTGGCCGGGGAGAACGCGGGGTCGCCCGCCGACATGTTCGCCTGGGGCTGCACGATGGTCTTCGCGGCCACCGGGCAGCCGCCGTTCGGTACGGACAGCCTTCCGGCGATCTTCAACCGGATCATGAACATGGAGCCGGACCTGGGGACGATCACCGATCCGGCGCTGCGCGACCTGGTCGGGCAGTGCCTGTCCAAGGACGCCGCCCTGCGGCCCGCGGCGGGTGAGGCGCTGCTGCGGCTGCTCGGCCACGCGGGCGGCCCGGGTGACATGGGCGGCGTGACCGGTGCCGCGCCGCCCACCGCGCCGCGCGGCATCCTGGCCGAGGGCTCGGCCGCCGCGGCCCAGCGGACCGGCCCCGGCCCGGACGGGACCGGCCCTGGGCACACCGTGTACGGGCAGCGGAGTCCGGGCGGCGACGACCGTGCCCGGTGGGACCACCGGCAGCACTCCGGGCCGCAGCCGTTCGCCCAGCCGGGCGGGCCCACCGGTCAGGCCCGGCATCCTCAGCAGCCGGACCCGGGTGGTCACGTCCCGTACCCCCAGCACTCGGACCCCCGCGGTCAGGCCCGGCACCCCGGGCACTTCCAGCAGTCCGGGCCCCACGGTTTCCCGCGGCAGGGGCCGCCCCACACCCGGTCCTCTCCCGGCGGACATCCCGGCCCCGACGACCACGCGGGCGGCCGCCCCCCGCAGGGCCCCGGGCACCCGCCGCCGGGATATCCGGGACAGCCCGCGGGATATCCGGGACAGCCCTACGGTGGTCCCGCGACCTACCCCTCCTCGGAGGGGGCGCCGTACCGGAACCCCGCGGCCGCGTACCCGGGACAGGCCGCGTACCCGGGACAGGCGGCCCCCGCCCGGCGCGGGGTGTGGCCGGCGGTCGTGGGGGGCCTGCTGGTCACCGCCCTCGTGGCCGGGGGCGTCGTGCTGGCGCTGCGCGGCACCACCGAGACGCCGGGGACCACCCGGGCGGGCAGTACGAGGGCCGCGAACACCCCCACTCCCACCGCTCCGGCGGTGCCGGAGGCCGGCAGCACGATCAAGCTGCCCGGCAGCTCGCTCACGCTCCACGAGAGCGACCGGGACCCGATCAAGCTGAGCTCCTACAGCCTCGACTGGGACAAGACCCTCTACGTCCGCGAGCGGGGCACAGAGCGGTTCGTCAGGAACGGCAAGTACTTCCAGTACACGGTCAACGCCGATGGCACCCAGGCGCTGGCCACCGACCGGATGTACGACGCGCAGGGCTACGCGATCGTGTCGATCGTCGATCATCGATCCGGCGCGGCGAGTAGGATCAGGGTCACCAAGGCGCCGATCTACCCGACGCTGCCGCAGTGGTCGCCGGACGGCAGGCGCGGACTGGTGACCCTCTACGAGGCGGTCGGCGACATCAGCAGGGAGTACGGCTTCGCGATCATCGACGTCGCCACGAAGAAGGCGAAGGTCGTCCGCGTGAAGGAGAAGGACGCGGGCAAGTGGAGTTATTTCTGGCGGGGCGACGGCAGGGCCGTCGGCACCTGGGCGCTCACCGGCAAGACCCAGCGCATCCGCTTCTACGACACGCAGGGCACCGTGCTGCAGACCCTGCTGGACGTGGGCACCCCGATCACGGTCGAGGGCGACGACATCTCCCCGTCGGGCTCGTCCCTGCTGACGTACTGCAAGGAGAGCAAGAAGGAGATCTGCGTCTGGTCCACCGGCTCCGACGCCCCGGCGAAGGTCCGGATCCCGTTCGAGACGGAGCGGCTCATCGGCTGGTACGACGACGAGCACGTCGCGGGCTGGCGGCGCAAGGGCTCCGGCTACGAGGCGGTGGTGTTCGACTTCACGGGGAAGGTGCAGCGGTTGCTGGTCACCAGCACCGACGCCAAGGAGTACGAAAAGCAGTTCATGCGCTTCACGCGAGAGGGTTGACATGAGGGAGTGGACCCACGCCGAGCACGCCGCGGCCGCCGCCACGGAGATCGCCCGGATGGCCGACGTCCTAAAGGGGCGTGACATGTCCGTTTCTGTACGTACCTGTCCCGGCTGGGATCTGGCGAGGCTCGTCACCCACACCGGAGGCGTGCACCGGTGGGTGGCCGCCATGGTGCGCGACCTGGCCGAGCGGCGCCTCGACCGCGACGGCATGGACATGGGCCTGCCCGCCGACCCGGACGGCTACGCCGCCTGGCTCGGTGAGGGCGCCACCTTCCTGCCCGAGGCGCTGCTGTCGCAGGACCCGGAGGCGCCGATGTGGACCTGGGGCGCGGAGAAGCGGGTGCGGTTCTGGTCGAGGCGGATGCTCCACGAGACCCTGGTGCACCGGGTGGACGCCGAGCTCGCGCTGGGCGTCCCGGTCGTGATCGACGAGCACGTGGCGGCCGACGGGGTCGAGGAGTTCCTCGACGTCCTGCCGTACGTGAGATGGAACCCGGACGTGGCCGAGATCAGGGGCGGGGGCGAGACGATCTCCCTGCAGGCCGACACCGGGGCCGGGTGGGTGATCACCCTCGACCCCGACCGCTTCCACCACCGGCGGTCCCTGCAACCGGGCACCGTGACCGTGCGCGCAGCCACGTCGGCCGACCTGCTCCAGGTCGTCTGGGGGCGGCGCAGCCCCGACGACTACGCGATCGAGGGCGACGGCGGGCTGCTGGGCTGGTGGCGGGGGCTCACCCGGATCTAGACCGCGCGCACCCGACCGGGCCCGGGTCGCCTCCACCCACCCGGACCCGGTCCGATCACCCGGACCCGGTCCACCCGCCCGGGTCATGGAGAGGTCCACCCGCCCGGGCCCGCCTCGTGCCCGCTCGCCGTGGTCCGGCCGGAATCCAACCGGTCGGCGGCAAAACACCCGTCCGGGATTCGGCCAAGACACGGCAGGGTCCACGCAGCGCTCGCCGCCGCGACCGCGGTCCCGTGGTGCCATGACTTTATGATCAAGATGTCTCAGGCGGTCGCCTCGGCCGTGCTCGTCTCCTCGGGACTGCTCCTCACAGGTCTGTCCGGCGGCACCGCGCTCGCGGACTCCGAGCCCTCCGTGACCGCCGCGGAGGGAAACCGCCCCCAGATCACGGTCGTGGGCGAGGGCACCGTGTCCACCACCCCCGACATCATGCGTCTGGACACCGGCGTCGAGGTGCGCCGTCCCACCGCCGGGGCGGCGTTCACCGCCGCCCGCGTCGCGGCCGCCGACCTGACGCGGGCGCTGCTCGCGGCCGGGGTCGCGCAGAGGGACCTGCGGACCGACGAGTTGACCCTCGGGCCCGAGTACAAGGAATACCCCACGATCTCCGGCTACCGGGCCACACAGGGCGTCGAGGCCATAGTGCGCGACATCGACGACGCGGACGACGTGGTGGAGGCGGCGGCCGCCGTCGGCGAGGCGGTCCGGCTGAACGGCATCTCCTTCGAGGTGTCCGACAACCGCGCGCCGCTCAGGCTGGCGCGCGACGCCGCCTTCAGGGACGCCCAGAACCGCGCCACGCAGTACGCCAGGCTCGCGGGCCGCGGGCTCGGCCGTGTCATGGAGATAAGCGAGCAGAACGTCACCCCGCCGACGCCGATCCTCGGCTTCGCCGCGGCCGTCGACAGGGCGTCGATCAGCCCCGGCCGCCGGAACGTCTCCGTCAGCGTCAAGGTGGTCTACGAGCTCGAATAGGCCCCGCTCACGCGGTGCTCCCCCGACCCCGGGTACGCGACAGGTCCCCGGAACGCGATGGGCCCCGGCGGGTCACCACCCGCCGGGGCCCATCCACGCCGAGGTCCGCCGAATTCAGGGCAGGGCCAGCATCCGGTCCAGGGCGACCCCGGCCCAGTGGGCGGTGTCGTCGTCCACGGTGATCTGGTTGACGACCTGGCCGGCGGCGAGCGACTCCAGCGCCCACACCAGGTGCGGCAGGTCGATCCGGTTCATCGTCGAGCAGTAGCAGACCGTCCGGTCCAGGAACGTCACGTTCTTGTCGGGGAACATGGCGCCGAGCCGCTTGACCAGGTTGAGTTCGGTGCCCACCGCCCAGGAGGACCCGGCCGGAGCCTCCTCGATCTTCTTGATGATGTACTCGGTCGAACCGACGTGGTCGGCCTTGGTGACGACCTCGTGCCTGCACTCGGGGTGCACCAGCACGTTGACGCCGGGGATGCGGGCGCGGACGTCGTCCACGCACTCGGCGCTGAAGCGGCCGTGCACCGAGCAGTGCCCCTTCCAGAGGATCACCTTGGCGTTCCCGAGCTGCTCGGCGGTGAGGCCGCCGTTGGGCCGGTGCGGGTTGTAGACGACGCAGTCGTCCAGCGACAGGCCCATCTCCAGCACCGCGGTGTTGCGGCCCAGGTGCTGGTCGGGGAGGAAGAGCACCTTCTCGCCGCGTGAGAAGGCCCACTCCAGGGCGCGCCTGGCGTTGGAGGAGGTGCACACGGCGCCGCCGTTGCGACCGCAGAACGCCTTGATGTCGGCGCTGGAGTTCATGTAGGTGACGGGGACGGTGACCCCGGCGATCCCCGCGTCCTCCAGAGCCTCCCAGCACTCCTCGACCTGGTCGAAGGTGGCCATGTCGGCCATCGAGCACCCGGCCGCGAGGTCGGGCAGCACGACCTTCTGGGAGCTCGACGTGAGGATGTCGGCGGATTCGGCCATGAAGTGCACGCCGCAGAAGACGATGTACTCGGCGTCGGGGCGGGCCGCGGCCTCCTTCGCGAGCTTGAACGAGTCGCCGGTCACGTCGGCGAACTGGATGACCTCGTCGCGCTGGTAGTGGTGGCCCAGCACGAAAACCCGGTCGCCGAGCGCCGCCTTGGCCCTCCTGGCGCGCTCCACGAGCGCCGGGTCGGAAGCGGACGGCAGCTCGCCGGGACAGTCGACGCCGCGCTCGCTGTGCGGGTCGACACCTCTGCCGAGGACGAAGAGCGGAAGCCCGGTCTCGGTGGTCGTCATGGCCACACCCCCTTATCGTCGAAGTGACGACTAATGATGACACACAGGATTGGGGCTTTATTCCGGGGGAGGGGGTTTTGTCCAAGGACGGATGTGTCTGTCGTCTCAGGAATGTGTACAGGGGGACGGGTGTTGGTAGCGTCTGAGAAGGACGTCACAAACAGACAGCCGTTCCCGGGGAGCGGCTGACGCAGACGCGGGAGTCACCAACATGTCGGTTGAGAGCAGCGAGACCACGGCGCAGGGCCTGATCCTCAGTTCCGCGGCCGCGGCGAAGGTCAAGAGCCTGCTGGAGCAGCAGGGCGAGGAAGGTCTCCAGCTGCGCGTGGCCGTGCAGCCCGGCGGCTGTTCCGGTCTGCGCTACCAGCTCTTCTTCGACGACCGTTCGATGGACGGCGACGTCGTCTCCGACTTCGACGGCGTGAGCGTGGTCACCGACCGGATGAGCGCCCCCTACCTCGTGGGCGCCACCGTCGACTTCGTCGACACCATCGAGAAGCAGGGCTTCACGATCGACAACCCCAACGCCACCGGCTCGTGCGCCTGCGGCGACTCGTTCAACTAGGCGAGTTCGACAGGCGAGCCGTACCAGGCGAGCCGCACCGGCGAGAGCGCCAGGCCCCGCGGAGTGACTTCGGTCACCCCGCGGGGCTTTCGCGTGCCCGATCGGGGTAGCCCTCGGGGTAAGAGCGGGACGCGGGAAAGGTCGCGTATTCTTGCGTGGCTCAACTTCCCGTGCGGCTCAATCGCCCACGTTCCGAAGATGCAGACAACGAGGAGAAGAACCCCGTGCGCATCGCCGTCACCGGCTCAATCGCGACCGATCAACTGATGACCTTCCCCGGCCGCTTCAGCGACCAGCTCATCGCCGGCCAGCTTGACCGGGTTTCCCTGTCGTTCCTCGTGGACGACCTGCAGGTCCGCCGCGGCGGCTGCGCGGCCAACATCGCGTTCGGGATGGGCTGCCTGGGGCTCAAGCCCCTCCTGGTCGGCGCGGTCGGCACCGACTTCGCCGACTACCGCTCCTGGCTGGAGCGCCACGGTGTGGACTGCGACTCCATCCATGTCTCCGAGACGCACCACACCGCCCGCTTCCTGTGCACGACCGACGACGACCACAACCAGATCGCGTCGTTCTACACCGGCGCGATGGCCGAGGCCCGCCTCATCGAGCTCGACCCGGTCGCCCGGCGGGTCGGCGGCCTCGACCTGGTGCTGATCAGCCCCAACGACCCCGAGGCGATGCTCAGGCACACCGCCGAGGCGCGCCAGCGCGGCATCCCGTTCGCGGCCGACCCCTCCCAGCAGCTCGCCCGCATGCCCGGGGAGCAGATCCGCGAACTGGTCGACGGCGCCGCCTACCTCTTCGGCAACGACTACGAGAAGGGCATGATCGAGCAGAAGACCGGCTGGAGCGACGAGGAGATCCTCGACCGGGTCGGCGTCCGCGTCACCACGCTCGGTCCCAAGGGCGTCGTCATCGACCGCAAGGGCGAGCCGTCCCTGCACGTCCCCCCGGCGCCCGAGCTCGGCAAGGCCGATCCCACCGGCGTGGGCGACGCCTTCCGCTCCGGCTTCCTGTCCGCGCTGGCCTGGGGCCTGCCCCTGGAGCGCTGCGGCCAGGTCGGCAACCTCACCGCCACCCACGTCCTGGAGCGTGTCGGCGGCCAGGAGTACGAGCTCGGCCAGAAGGTCTTCCTGGAGCGCCTCGCCGACGCCTACGGCGCCGACGCCGCCGCGGAGGTGGCCCCCTTCGTGAAGTGCCACCACGCCTGAGCCGTCACGCCTGAGCCGCCACGCCTCTCCCGGGTCGCCGGGCCCGGGCGTCGTTCCGCGACACCGCTCCCGGCCCGCGGGCCGGGCCACCGCAGGCCATCACGGGCCGCCACCGGGCTTGTCGTCCGGTGGCGGCCCGGTCCGGTGCCGCCGGTACGGCGGCCACCGTGTCAGGTGCCCGCTCGGATGCCCGCGCGGGCCGGGTGTCAGCCGCTCGCGTAGACGCGGTGCACGAACTCGGCCAGCTGGTCGTCGGACAGCTTCCTGGCCAGGTCGGCCTCGGTGATCATGCCGACGATGCGGCCGTCCTCGATCACCGGCAGCCGCCGGATCTGGTTCTGCTCCATCTTGGCCAGCGCCTCCTCGACGCTCGCGTCCGAGGAGACCCAGACCAGGCCGGTCGCCAGGTCTCCCGCTGTCATCTGGGAGGGGTCCAGGCCCTGTGCCACGCACTTGACCACGATGTCGCGGTCGGTGATGATCCCCTTCAGGCGGTCGTCGCTGCCGCAGATGGGCAGCGCGCCCACGTTCATGTCCCGCATCATCTGTGACGCCCGGTCGAGTGTCTCGTGTGCCTCGACGCACCGGACCCCGGCGTTCATCAGATCTCTGGCCGTCTCACCGCTCATGCCGTCCCCCCGAACCGTTTGGCGTGTTTTCGGGGGAGGTCATACCCAATTTCAGGACATGTCAGTAATTGCGGCGCACGTGAATGGACCAGCCGCGCTCCGGGAGCTCGTAGCTGCCCACGTGGTGGTGTGACTTCAACCGGCACCAGGCGGGGATGTCGGTGAAGGCGGCCGGATCGTCGGCGAGGACCGCGACGATCCCGTTGCGCGGCACGTCGTTGATCTGCGCCGCCAGCATGATGATCGGGATCGGGCACTTCTTGCCCAGCGCGTCGATGGTCAGGGCGGGGGGCTGTGCCGATCCCGCCGGAGTGGTCTGGCCGGACGTCATCACGTCTTCACTCCCCGAATGTTGATCAAAGCTTGACACCGGCCTCCTCGCGTATCCTCCGCACCGCGTCGGGCAGGAAGGCGAGGAAACGGTCGACATCCGTCGCCGAGGTGCCCCGGGGCAGCGAAACGCGGACGTTCCCGTGCGTGAGCACTCCCATGGCCTCCAGAACATGCGACGGACGAAGCGTACTCGCCGTGCAGGAGCTGCCGGACGATACCGAGAACCCGGCCTTGTCGAGTTCCGTCAGCAACGCCTCACCTTCCACGTAAAGACACGAAAAGGTGACAATGTGCGGCGCCCGTACGACCGGATCTCCGATGACCTCGACGTCCGGGACCAGCCGGGGCACCTCGGTCCTGACGCGGTCCACGAGCGCCGAGAGCCTGGCCGACTCCATGGCCGACTCGGCCACCGTGGCGCGCAATGCGGCGGCCGCCGCGACGACCGCCGGCACGTTCTCGAACCCGGGGACCCGGCGGCGCTCGCGCTCGTCCTCGGGCAGCGGGGTGCGCCACCGGGTGCCCTTGCGGACCACCAGCACGCCGACCCCCGCCGGGCCGCCCCACTTGTGCGCGCTGGCGGCCAGCACCGACCAGCCGGGGGGCAGCGGCATCCTGCCCGCCGTCTGGGCCGCGTCCACCAGCAGCGGCACCCCCGCCTCGGCGCACGCCGCCGCCGCCTCGGCGACCGGCTGGAGCGTGCCGACCTCGTGGTTGGCGCTCTGCAGGCAGGCCAGGGCCGTGCCCTCGGCGCGGACCGCCTCGCCGAAGACCTCCGGGTCGACCGCGCCGGTGATCCCGACGCCGACCGTCTCGACCGAGCCGCCGTCGCGCTCGTGGACGCCCGCCGCGTGCAGCACGCAGGAGTGCTCCACTGCCGAGGTCACCAGGCGGCGACCGGCCCGGTGGCGGCCGCGCAGGGTGCCGAGCACGCCCAGGTGCACCGCCTGGGTGCCGGAGGAGGTGAACGAGACCTCGTCGGCCCTGGCGCCCAGGGCCTCGGCCACCTCGGTCCTCGCCTGTTCCAGTAACATCCTTGCCCGGCGGGCGGAGCCGTACAGCCTCGCGGGGTCGGCCCAGCCGACGTCGAGGGCCGCGATGAGAGCCTCGCGCGCCTGGGGGTGCAGCGGCTCCGTGGAGGCCGCGTCGAAGTACGCCACGTCCCAATCGTCGCACCACGCAAGGTGCGGGCGGGGGCTGCGGGGGAGGGCGAGGGGTGTCCGCGCTAATGTGTCCCCCAGTGTGAAGCTGTGAACTACGAAATCTTGAACGTGAACAAACGACCGCCCAGGAGCGACTCCTGGGCTTCATCTGTGGGGTAGGCGATCCGTGAGTCCGACCCGCCGTTCTGCACGGCGTCCGTTGGCCCGCCGCCGGGTGCCACGCGCTGCCGCTCTGGCGCTGCTGCTGGTTTCCCTGACGGCGTGCAGTGCCGAAGACTGGTCCCGAGGGGGCCTGCCCGAGGGCGTCACCAAGCAGTCCGACGCCGTCCAGAGTCTGTGGAACGGCTCGTGGATCGCCGCCCTCGCCACCGGTGTGGTCGTGTGGGGCCTGATCCTCTGGTCCGTTGCCTTCCACCGTAAGAAGAAGAACTCCAAGGAGGAGCTGCCGCCCCAGGTGCGGTACAACCTCCCGATCGAGATCCTCTACACGGTGGTGCCGATCATCATGGTCGGCGTCTTCTTCTTCTTCACCGCGCGGGACCAGAACTACATCAACGAGATGTCCGGCAAGCCCGACGTGAAGGTCAAGGTCGAGGGCTTCCAGTGGAGCTGGCGCTTCACCACGGAGTACAACGGCAAGACCGTCCAGGTCGTCGGCAAGCCCGCGGCGGACTACATGCAGGGCCCGCAGCTGGTGCTGCCGGCCGGCAAGAAGGTCGAGTTCGACCTGCACTCGCCGGACGTCATCCACTCCTTCTGGGTCCCGGCGTTCCACTTCAAGCGCGACGTGATCCCCGGCGTGACCAACAAGTTCGAGGTCGACACCGTGAAGCCGGGCGTCTACGCCGGCCGCTGCGCCGAGCTCTGCGGCGTGGACCACAGCAGGATGCTCTTCTCGGTGAAGCTCGTTCCGCAGAACGAGTTCGACCAGTACATCGCTAGCCAGGCGGGTGCCCAGTGACCGCACGAAACGAACCCCTGCCCCTCCCCTCGGTGCCGACCCGCAAGGGCTCGATCATCACGAAGTGGGCGTCGTCCACCGATCACAAGATCATCGGACATCTCTACCTGATCACCTCGTTCATCTTCTTCCTCATCGGCGGCGTCATGGCGCTGGTCATGAGGGCGGAGCTGGCGCAGCCCGGTCTGCAGTTCACCAGCAACGAGCAGTTCAACCAGCTGTTCACCATGCACGGCACCGTCATGCTGCTGATGTTCGCGACCCCGCTGTTCGCGGGCTTCGCCAACGAGCTCATGCCGCTGCAGATCGGCGCCCCCGACGTCGCCTTCCCGCGGCTGAACATGGTCAGCTACTGGCTCTTCACCTTCGGCAGCCTCATCGCCCTGTCGGGCTTCATCACCCCGGGCGGCGCGGCCAGCTTCGGCTGGTTCGCCTACACCCCGCTGTCGAACGCGATCAGCTCGCCGGGAGTCGGCGGCGACCTGTGGATCGTCGGCCTGACCATCAGCGGTCTGGGCACGATCCTCGGCTCGGTGAACTTCATCACCACGATCGTCTGCATGCGCGCGCCGGGCATGACCATGTTCCGCCTGCCGATGTTCACCTGGAACGTCCTGCTCACCTCGATCCTGGTGCTGATGGCGTTCCCGGTGCTGGCCGCCGCGCTGCTGGCGCTGGAGTCCGACCGCAAGCTCGGCACGCACATCTTCGACTCCCAGACCGGCGGCGCGCTGCTCTGGCAGCACCTGTTCTGGTTCTTCGGGCATCCGGAGGTCTACATCATCGCGCTGCCGTTCTTCGGCATCGTGACCGAGGTGCTGCCGGTCTTCAGCCGCAAGCCGCTGTTCGGCTACATCGGCCTGGTCGGCGCGACGATCGCCATCGCGGGTCTGTCGATCACCGTGTGGGCGCACCACATGTTCCCCACGGGACAGGTGTTGCTACCGTTCTTCTCCTTCATGACGTTCCTCATCGCGGTGCCCACCGGAGTGAAGTTCTTCAACTGGATCGGCACCATGTGGCGCGGCCACCTGTCGTTCGAGTCGCCGATGCTGTTCTCGATCGGCTTCCTGGTGACGTTCCTGTTCGGCGGCCTGACCGGCGTCATCCTGGCCTCCCCGCCGCTGGACTTCCAGGTCTCCGACTCCTACTTCGTGGTCGCGCACTTCCACTACGTGGTCTTCGGCACCGTGGTGTTCGCGATGTTCGCGGGCTTCTACTTCTGGTGGCCCAAGTTCACCGGCAAGATGCTGAACGACACGATGGGCAAGATCCACTTCTGGACGCTGTTCGTCGGCTTCCACACCACCTTCCTGGTCCAGCACTGGCTCGGCGCGCAGGGCTTCCCGCGCCGCTACGCCGACTACAGCCCGATCGACGGCTTCACCGACCTCAACATGGTCTCCTCGGTCGGCGCGTTCCTGCTGGGCGCCTCCACGCTGCCGTTCCTCTACAACGTGTGGAAGACCCACAAGACCGCGCCGCAGGTCACAGTGGACGACCCGTGGGGGTACGGCAACTCGCTCGAATGGGCGACGTCCTGCCCGCCGCCGAGGCACAACTTCACCTCGCTGCCCCGCATCCGGTCCGAGCGCCCGGCGTTCGACCTCAAGCACCCGCACATCCCGGCCGGTGCCGATCGTGAGCTGGAGGAGGTCCGATGAAGGTCCAGGGCTGGTTGTTCATCCTCTGCGGCGTCTTCTTCGCCGCCGTGGACGTCGTCTACTGGTACTGGTCCAAGGAGCCGGTCGGCACGACGGCGATGGCCATCTCGGTGGGCTTCGCGTTCATGATCGGTTACTACCTCATGTACACGGCCCGCCGGATCGGCGACCAGCCGGAGGACGACAAGCAGGGCGAGATCAGCGAGGGCGCCGGCGAGCTCGGCTTCTTCAGCCCGCACAGCTGGTGGCCGCTCTTCGTCTGCCTGGCCGTCGCGCTCAGCGCGGTCGGCCTGGTCATCGGCTGGTGGCTCTTCCTGATCGGCGTGTTCGCGATCGTGATGAGCATGATCGGTTTCGTCTTCGAGTACTACCGGGGCAACTTCTCGCACTGACCTCGCTTCTCGCACCGAACTCGCGTTTCACCGCCATCCGAGCGGGTCACGGAAAAGCTTCCGTGGCCCGCTTTTTGGCGTTTATTTGGCGCCTAGGGTGGATGTCTTATGTGGTGAACCGCTTACTCCGGGTAATAACTGAATCAGTGGTTCAGTCCGGGACAGGGGAGTTCATGTGGGGCACGCGATCCGTGGTTCGAGCCAGGGAGCGGGACTGCTGACTCTCGCGCTGGCGGCGGCCTCCTGCTCGGGAAACACCGCCGTCCAAGGCGACCGGACGCCACAGGCGTCGCAGAATCCTTCCGCCGCCGTCGCCGCGGCCGTCGTCACCGTGGCCCCTCTCGACAGGACCAGAGGCGTTCCCACGGACACCCCCATCCTGGTCGCGGCGCAGGGCGGCACCCTGCGGCAGGTCGCCGTCAGGGCCGTGAAGGGCGCCAAGGGCTCCCTGCCGGGCGTTCTCAGCGCCGACGGTACCCAGTGGCGTAGCAGGGGCGTCGCGGCTCCAGGGGCCTCCTACGAGGTCTCCGTGACGGCCGTCAACCCGGCGGGCGCCGTCACCACCACGACCTCCTCCTTCTCCACGGTGAGGAAACGCGAGGCCTTCGCGATCGAGAACTTCATGCCGGGCAGGGACACGACCGGCCTGACCGTCGGGGTCGGCATGCCGGTGATGATCACCTTCGACCGCGACGTCACCGACCGGGTCTCCATCGAGCGCAACCTGTTCGTCCGCACCTCCAGGCCGGTCCTGGGGGCGTGGCACTGGTTCGACGCCCGCAACGTCCACTTCCGCCCGAAGAAGTTCTGGCCCGCCGGTACGAGGGTCCGGGTCGAGGCCCGCCTGGCGGGGGTGCGCGGCGGCAACGGCCTGTACGGAGCGGCGAACAAGACCGTCAACTTCAAGATCGGCCGCTCGCAGATCACCCGGGGCAGCGTCCAGACGCACCACCTCACCGTGAAGCGCGACGGCAAGGTCGTCCGCGAGATCCCCATGAGCGCCGGGCAGGGCGGCAACTGGAAGTACCACACGACCAGCGGCGTGCACCTGGCCATGTCGCGGGAGAACGTCACCGTCATGACCTCCCCGGGCATCGGGCCCGGTTCCCCCGGCTACTACCAGCTGACCGTCTACGACACCGTCCGCATCTCCAACAGCGGCGAGTACATCCACGCCGCTCCGTGGTCGGTCGGCTCCCAGGGCAACTCCAACGTCAGCCACGGCTGCGTCAACGTCAGCCCGAGCAACGCCAAGTGGTTCCTGGACAACACCCTGATCGGGGACCCGATCATCATCACCGGCTCGCCCCGCGTCCTGGAGCCCCTGAACGGGTGGGGCCACTGGCAGGAGAGCTGGAAAGAGTGGCTCAAGTGGAGCAGCCTCAAGCACTTCAACACCGACGACGTCTGACCGGCGCCGTCCTGACGCTCCGTGGGAGCGCCGGGGACACGGGATGAGTCCCGTTAGTGGCCCCGGCCCGGGAAAGGCCCGCAGAGACCTCCTGGGGGCCGCTGCGGGGGTCTTGTGCAGCTCGGAGGCCTCGGAGGCACTGCCGCGCCCGTCGTCCGGCACCACTCGGAACCGTCGTCCGGCACCGGACCGTCGCCCGGTGGCGTGCGGAGCCGTCGCCTGATCGGCCTGCCAGGCCGTCGTCCGGCGGCACGGAGCCGTCGCCCGGTGACCCGCGAGGCCGTCGTCCGGTGGCGCGCAAAGCGGAGGGCCCGGACACCGTAAGGTGTCCGGGCCCTCCGGGTGGCGTCAGCCGTGGCGGGTCAGCGGGTCAGGGACCTGTCGTCTCCGGACCGGCCGACCGCCGCGTGCTCCCCGTGACCCGTGCCGACGGCGTCGTGGTCCTCGCCGTGGCCGTGGCCGTCGTCGAGCGGGATCTTCTCGCCGCCGTACGCCGCGCTCATCTTGGCGCGCAGCCTGCCGAGCGGGCCGCGCATCCCCTTGGACGGGATGTCGTCGCGGCTCTTCGGGCCCGCGTCGCCTCCGGAGACGATCGGGATCGCCTCCTTGCCCCGCATGTGGGCCTCGATGGACTCGTGCGGCGGGACGTGGACCTCGATGTACTCGCCGTGGGGCAGGCGCTTGATCACGCCGGACTCCACGCCGTGGCTGATGATCGCCGCGTCGCTGCGCTGCAGGCCCAGGCAGATCCGGTAGGTGATGACGTACGCCAGCACGGGGCCGGCGATCACCAGGAACCGGCCCGCGTAGGTCGTCCAGTTCAGCGAGATGTGGAAGAACGCGGAGATCTCGTCGTTGGCGCCCAGCAGCCACAGGACGCCGTAGAACGTGACCGCCGACATGCCGATCGCGGTGCGGTGCGGGTTGTTGCGGGGACGCTCCGCGACGTGGTGCTCGCGGCGGTCACCGGTGACCCACTGCTCGATGAACGGATACAGCGCCAGGCCCGTCATGACGATGCCCATCGGCACCAGGGCCGGGATCAGCACGCTCATCGCGAGCGTGCCCCCCGCGCCGCCGAAGAGGTTGATCTCCCAGGCGGGCATCAGGCGCAGCGCGCCTTCGAGGAAGCCCATGTAGAAGTCGGGCTGCGAGCCCGCCGAGATGTCGGCCGGTGTGTAGGGACCGAACAGCCAGATCGGGTTGATCTGGGCGAAGGTGCCCAGCATCGCGATGACCCCGAAGGTGAACATGAAGTAGGCGCCGGCCTTGATCATGAAGGCCGGGTAGAACGGCGCGCCCACCACGTTCTCGTTGGTGCGGCCCTTGCCCGGCATCTGCGTGTGCTTCTGGACCCACATCAGGATCATGTGAGCCGTGATGAGCGCGAGCAGGATGCCGGGGATGAGCAGGATGTGCAGCGAGTAGAAGCGCGCGATGACGTCCTCGCCCGGATACTCGCCGCCGAAGAGGAAGAAGGTGATCCAGGTGCCGACCAGCGGCAGCGAGATCGCCACACCCTCGGTGATCCGCAGACCGGCGCCGGAGAGCAGGTCGTCGGGCAGGGAGTAACCGGTCAGGCCCTCGAGCAGCGCCAGCGTGAGCAGCAGCACGCCGATCAGCCAGTTGAGCTCGCGCGGCTTGCGGTAGGCGCCGGTGAAGAACACCCGGAGCGCGTGCACCATCATGCCGCCGATGAACAGCAGGGCGGCCCAGTGGTGCATCTGCCGCATCAGCAGGCCGCCGCGCACGTCGAAGCTGATGCTCAGCGACGAGGCGTACGCCTCGGACATGGTGACGCCCTGCAGCGGGCCGTACGAGCCGGCGTACTCGACGTGGCCCATGCCGGGCTTGAAGAAGAACGTCAGGAACGTGCCGGTCAGCAGCAGGATGATGAACGAGTAGAGCGCGATCTCGCCCAGCAGGAACGACCAGTGGTCGGGGAAGATCTTCCGCAGGTTGCGCCGGAGGAAGTTCCCCGCGCCGATGCGGTCGTCGACGAAGGTGCTCGCACCCTCGATGGGCTTGGGCACGGTCTCGATGCTCATGACTTCTGGGCTCCGTTCTCACGGACCTCGGCCTCGGCGTCGCCGCGCTCCCAGAAGCTGGGACCGACAGGGACCGCGAAATCCGCCGTTGCGACGAGATATCCCTCATTATCGACGGCGATCGGCAGCTGAGGAAGCGGCCGAGCGGCCGGGCCGAAGATGACCTTGGCGCCGTCGGCGGCGTCGAAGGTCGACTGGTGACACGGGCACAGGATGTGGTGGGTGGTCTGCTCGTACAGGGCCGCGGGGCAGCCGACGTGCGTGCAGATCTTGGAGTACGCCACGATCCCGTCGTGTGTCCAGTTCAGGTTAGTCCCGGATTTGAGCTCCTCGGGACGGAACTTGATCAGGATCAGCGTGGCCTTGGCCAGCGCGTTCAGGTCGTGCTCGTACCCTTCGGGCACCACGGAGAGGATGCCGCCGGGGGAGTTGAAGTCGGCGGCCCTGATGGGCGAGCCGCTTCCCTCGACGAGGAGCTTGCGCGGCTTGCCGTCCTTGGTCTTCTCGCCCCAGACGGTGTGCCGCAGCTTGGCCGGGAAGTTCGTGTGGCTCGGGCCGAGGTCGCGCAGCAGGACCAGCGGGGCCAGGCCGAGCGGGGCGGCGGCGGCCAGCAGGGTGCGGCGCAGCAGCGGGCGCTTGACGATGCCGCTCTCGTTCGCTCCCTGCAGGAAGGTCTCGGCCACGTAGGACCTGGTCTCGGGGTCGGAGGCCATCGTGTGGCGCTCCTGGACCAGGTTGTACTTGGGCATGACCAGGCGGACCCAGGTGGTCAGGCCCGCGGCCAGCCCGAGCAGGGCCAGGGTGAGCGTGCCGCCCAGCGCGAGGTTGGAGACCTGCGTCTTCTCGATGTCGCCGACCTGGAAGACGACGTACGACACCACGAAGCCGATGCCCCCCAGGAAGGCGACCAGGAAGCAGAGGGCGGCGTACCGCTCGCCCTTCTTCGCGGTCGCCTCGTCCTGCGGGACCACCCCGGGAACCTGGACGACGTCCGTCTTCCTCGGCTCGTCGCGGCCGAGAAGCGAGGTGCTCGCCGCCGGGGAGGGGGTGCCGATCACGCGCTTGGGCGCGCGCTCCTCCGGCTGCTCGATGTCGTGATTGTTGTCAGTCATTTGGCCTGTCGCCTCTTCGCGGTGATCCAGATGGCGGCCAGGGAGAGGAGGCTGAGCCCGACGACCCAGGCCACCAGACCCTCCGTGACCGGGCCGATGCGGCCGAGACCGGCGCCGCCCGGGTTGGGCTCCTCACGCACGCCCACGATGTAGGCGATCATGTCCCGCTTCTGCTCGGGGGTGATGATGCTGTCGTTGAACACCGGCATCGCCTGCGGACCGGTGATCATCGCCTCGTAGATCTGCCTCTCGCTGGCCTGGTGGAGCGGCGGTGCGTACTTGCCCTGGGTCAGGGCGCCGCCGGAGCCGACGAAGTTGTGGCACTGGATGCAGTTCGCGCGAAACAGCTCCCCGCCCTTGGACTTGTCGCCCTTGGAGGCGTCGACCTGCTCGTCGGTCGGGACGGTCGGGCCGCCGCCGAGTGACTGCACGTAGGCGGCGAGCTGCCGGACGGTGTCCTCGTTGACCCAGGGCGCCAGGGGCTTGCGCGGTGCCTGCGCGCTGGGGTTGGCCAGGGGCATGCGGCCGCTGCCGACCTGGAAGTCCACGGAGGCCGCGCCGACGCCGATCAGGGTCGGACCCTGCGCGGTGCCCTCGGCGTTGAGGCCGTGACAGCTGGAGCAGCTCTGCTCGAAGAGTTTCTTGCCCTCCGCCACGTCGTCGGCCCTGCCGGACGCGATGGCGGCGTCGGCCTGCCGGCTGGGGGAGACCGCGAGCGCGACGGTGTAGACCCCGCCGATCAGGCCCAGGGCCAGGAGCAGGACGGCGTATCTCGCGAGGGGATGCCGCCGCCCAGCGGTGATCCTATTCACAGAGATCCCCGATTCCTTAGTGAATGCCATAGATGGTTACGAAAAGGCCAATCCAGACCACGTCGACGAAGTGCCAGTAGTAGGACACGACGATCGCGCTGGTCGCCTGCTCACGGGTGAAGCGCTTCGCGGCGTACGTGCGTCCCAGCATGAACAGGAACGCGATCAGTCCACCGGTCACGTGCAGGCCGTGAAAGCCCGTGGTCAGGTAGAACACGGAGTCGTACGCGGAGTGCGACAGCGTGTGCCCCTCGTGGACCAGCTGGCTGTACTCGTACAGCTGGCCGCCCACGAACACGGCGCCCATCAGGAAGCTGACGATGTACCAGAAGCGCAGCTTGGCGACCTGGCCCTTCTCTGCCGCCCACACGCCCAGCTGGCAGGTCACACTCGACAGGACCAGGATGATCGTGTTGACAAGGGCGAACGGGACGTTCAGATGGGCCTCGGGCCAGGGCAGGCCCTGGCCGATGCTCACCGACCGGATGGTGAAGTACATCGCGAACAGCGCCGCGAAGAACATGAGCTCGGAGGACAGCCAGACAATCGTCCCGACGCTGACCAGATCGGGTCTGCGGGACGAGTGTGCTGTCGTCGTCGTTGAAATTGCGGATGCTGTCGCCACGGGCAGCATTATTGCGGCTCTCCTGCTCGGGTCGCCGCACGACCCCCCGATAGCGGGTGCGCACGTCCCCTCAAAGTGGACGTATGGGGCAATTCGCTCGGGGTCGGCTCCGGCCTGGGTCTCCGGACCGGCTGACCGGTAGCATCCCAGGTGACCATACATCGACGAGGGATAGTGAGCGCGACCGTGAGCACCGACGACAAGATGAGGGTCCTCGTCTACAGCGACGACGCGAGCACCCGCGAGAAGGTGCGGCAGGCGATCGGCCGCCGCCCCGCAGGCGACGTGCCCCTCGTGGAGATCGTGGAGTGCGCCACCCACGCCAAGGTCGTCCAGCACTTCGACTCCGGGGAGATCGACGTCGCCGTGCTCGACGCCGAGGCCCAGCCGGCCGGCGGCATGGGCGTGGCCCGCCAGGCCAAGGACGAGGTCCACGACTGCCCGCCGATCTGCCTGCTGATCGCCCGCCGCGACGACCGCTGGCTGGCCGAGTGGTCGCGGGCCGAGGCCGTCGTGCCGCAGCCGATCGACCCGGTCGTCCTCGCCGAGACCGTCGCCGACCTGATGCGCCGCCGCCTGTCCACCCGCCTGCCCGCCCGGTAACCCCCCGGAACCCCCCCTGGAGACCTCCATGGACGCGCGCACCACCTGGCCCGCGCTGTTGTCCGCCCTGATCGCGGGCGAGCACCTGACGGCCGACGAGACCGCCTGGGCGATGAACCAGATCATGTCAGGCTCCGCCACGTCCGCCCAGATCGCGGGCTTCGCGGTGGCGATGAGGGCGAAGGGCGAGACGGTCGCGGAGGTGACCGGCCTGGCACGCACGATGCTGGAGCGGGCCACCCCGCTGTCGGTCGAGGGCCCCGTCGTCGACGTCGTCGGCACCGGCGGCGACCGGGCCCACACCGTCAACGTCTCCACCATGGCCGCGATCGTGGCCGCCGCGGCGGGGGCCAGGGTCGTCAAGCACGGCAACCGGGCCGCCTCCTCCTCCTGCGGCGCCGCCGACGTCCTGGAGCACCTCGGGATCGTGCTCGACCTGGCCCCGGCCGACACCGCCAGGGTCGCCGTCGAGGCGGGGATCGCCTTCTGCTTCGCGCCGGTCTACCACCCGGCGCTGCGCTTCGTGGGCCCCCCGCGCAAGGAGCTCGGCATCCCCACGATCTTCAACTTCCTGGGCCCGCTGACCAACCCGGCCAGGCCCGCCGCCCAGGCGATCGGCATCTTCGACGCGGGGATGCTCCCCACCGTCGCAGGCGTCTTCGCCGAGCGCGGGGTCTCCGCGCTGGTCTTCAGGGGCGACGACGGGCTGGACGAGCTCACCATCGCCACGACCTCCACGGTCTGGGTGGTGCGCCGGGGCGCCCTGGAGAAGGTCGTCTTCGATCCGGCCGACCTCGGCATCCCCAGGGCGGCGCCCGACGCGCTGCGCGGCGGGGACGTGGTGTTCAACGCCCAGGCGGTCCGCGACCTGGTCGGTGGCAAGACGGGGCCGGTCCGCGACGCGGTGCTGCTGAACGCCGCCGCCGCGCTGGTCGCCCTCGACGGCGCGGGCGAGGGCGCGGACGACGGTGCCGGCGACGACCTGAACGCCGCGATGGCCGCGGGGTACGAGCGCGCGACGAGGGCCGTCGACTCCGGTGCCGCCGCCGAGACCCTCGACCGCTGGATCGAGGTCAGCCGGGCCCTGAAGTCGTCCTGACCCTCGCCGGGGAGCCGGAGGTCCTCCTCTCGCGGGCGGATGCAAGATCCGCCCGCCAGGGGATGTGCCGCCCTGGGCGGCCGTCCTAGATTGCGGCCATGTGGCGTGCCGACCTCCTGACCGGGCAGATGTTCCCCATCCTGCTGTCGTGCGCGGCGCTCGTCCTGTGCGCGGCCGTGGCGGGCCTGGTGCGGGAGCGCAGGCTCCTGCTGCTGAGGCTCAGGTCCTGGGAGGCCAGGTTCGCCGACCAGGGGAAGGCGCTGGCCGGCGCCCGGCTCGCCGAGAGGCGGGCGCGCATCGCCCGCGAGCTGCACGACGTCGTCGCCCACGGGATCAGCATGATGACGCTCGGGGTGGGCGCCGGTCGAATGATCATGGACAAGGACCCCGAGCGGGCCAGGGAGACCCTGAGGGTGGCCGAGGAGTCGGGGCGCCAGGCGCTCGTCGAGCTCCAGCGCACCCTGGCGCTGCTCGACCTCGACGGTCTCCCGGCAGGCAGGACGCCCCAGCCCAGGCTGTCCGACCTGCGCGACCTGCTCGCCGGGGTCAGGGCGCGGGGCCTGCGGGCGGACGTGGTCGAGGACGGCAGGCCCGCCGAGGTCGGGCTCGCCCTCGAGCTGGTGGCCTACCGCATCGTCCAGGAGGCGCTCGACAACACCCTGCGGCACGCCGGTGCCCGCTCGGTCCGCGTCACGCTGCGCTGGCGGCCGGGCCTCCTCGACGTTCTCGTACGGGACGACGGCAGGACCGTCCCCGCGGCGGCCGCGGGGCACGGCCTGCTCGCCATGCGCGAGCGGGCCGCCCTCTTCGGCGGGACGCTGGCGGCCGGCACCCTGCCCGGAGGGGGGTTCGAGGTGCGGGCGCGGCTGCCCACCGCGGGCGAGGCCGGCGGCCGCACCGGCGAGGGTGACCTCACCGTCACGGCGCGCCCCGGGCCGCGCCCGGGCTCGGCAGGCCCGGGCTCTGCCGCCCTGGGCTCCGCCGGCCCGGGTGAGGCGGCCCCCGCCGGACCCGCCGGGCCGCGGCCGGGTGCCGGCGCGGGCGAGGAGCCCCCCATCCGGCCCGCCGGGCCGCGCCCGGGTGCCTTACGGGCGGGTGAGGATCAGTCGGACTCGCCGAGGCCGATCGAGAAGGCGGCGTCCAGGTCGTGCCGCGAGTAGGCCCGGAAGGCGACGTGGGTCTCGGTGTGCAGCACCCCGTCCACCTTGTTGATCCGGCCGGGGACGACCTCGGCGATCTCCTCGTAGGAGGGGACGCGGACCATGGCCAGCAGGTCGTACTCCCCGGTTATGGAGTAGACCTCGCTCACCCCGTCGATCTCGGCGACCGTCTGGGCGACCTCGGAGATCCGGTCCACCTCGGCGTTGATGTGAACGATCGCGGTGACCACGAGCTTCCTCCTCGTTGAGTGCGGCATTTCGTCTCAGAAGCTATCAGCGCAGCGGGCGGCCCTCGCGCGCCCGCCGCGGCTCGGCCGCCTGGTAGGCGCGGTCGATGCGGGCCTTGAGACGCCCCGCGCCCGAGACGGGCAGGCTCCAGGTGCCCTCGACCTGCACCAGCCGCACCCCGGGGGTCTCCAGCCAGCGCAGGACGCACTCGGTCTCCTCGGCGCTGGCCGCGTGGACCGGCCCGGGGCCCGGCGGCACCGTCTCCGCGGTGGCGGTCAGCGCCTCGACGAACAGGGTGGGGTGGGCGCCCTCCGGCATCACCCCGGCCGAGGCGAGCCGCCCGTACCGGATGACGTGGATCTCCCAGGCGCCGCCCGGCAGGGGGGCGGCGGCGACCATCTGGGAGATCGCGGTCAGCGACCGCAGCCGCTGCATGCGGGCCGAGGTGCGGACGTAGGAGGCGAGCCGGTCACGGTCGGCCGCGGCCTCCTCGTAACGCTGGTCGAGGGCGAGCCGCTCCATCCTGGCCTCGATCGCGGAGAAGACCGGGGCCGCGTCCAGCTCCATCGCCCGGCGGGCCGCCACGACGTGCACGGCGTACTCGCCGGGGCTCTGGCGGCCCTCGCACGGCGCCCCGCACTTCCCGATCTCGGCGAGGGCGCAGGCGGAACGCCTGGTGCGCGGGGTGATCCGCTCGGTGCACTGCCGCAGCGGGACCGTCTCGTGCAGGGCCGTGCGGGCGTCCTCCGCGGCGCGGGTGCTGTTGAACGGGCCGAGGTAGGAGGCCTCGTCGTCCCTGACCTCGCGGACGACCGACAGGCGGGGGAACGGCTCGTCGGTCAGTTTGAGCCAGAACATCTTCTCGGGGAAGCGCGACCTGCGGTTGTAGCGGGGCTTGGCCGAGCCGATCAGCCGCAGCTCCCTGACCTCGGCCTCCAGCGAGGTCGCGCAGGCGATCGACCGGACCCGCGCGGCGATGCCGATCATCTCGCGGACGCGCGGCCTGGTCTCGCTCGCGGTGAAGTAACTGCGCACGCGGTTGCGCAGGTTGGTGCTCTTGCCGACGTAGAGCGGGTCGCCGCCCTCGTCCTCGAACACGTAGACGCCGGGGCCGGCCGGCACCGAGTCGGCCAGGTGCCGCTTGCGGCGCTGCTCGGGGGTGGGCGCGCGGACGAAGCCCTTGAGCTCCTCCAGCGTCTGCACCCCGAAGGAGCCCGCCCGCTCCAGCAGGGCGTGCAGCACGTCGACGGTGGCCCGCGCGTCGGCGAGCGCCCGGTGGCAGGGCTCGGTGTGGCTGAAGATCTTGGCGAGCGTGGACAGCTTGCAGTTGGGCGCCTCGTCGCGGGTGAGCAGCTTGCGGGCCAGGTCGACGGTGTCGACCACCTGGTGGGCCGGCGGGGGATAGCCGTGCGCGGCGCAGGCCGCCCTGACGAACCCCAGGTCGAAGCCCGCGTTGTGCGCCACCAGGGTGGAGCCCGCCGCGAACTCCAGGAAGGACGGCAGCACCGACTCGATCCTCGGCGCCGCCACCACCATGCTGTCGGTGATGCCGGTCAGCACCGAGATGAACGGCGGGATCGGCGAGCCGGGGTCGACCAGGGTGGCGAACTCGCCGAGCACCTCACCGCCCCTGACCTTGACCGCCCCGATCTCGGTGATCGCGTGCTCGCCCGCCGAGACGCCGGTGGTCTCCAGGTCGAACACGACGAAGGTGATCTGGCTGAGCGGGGTGCCCAGCTCGTCGAGTGTTCCCTGCACGGCGTAGTTCACGATTCACGACCATAGAAGCCCCGACCGACATTTACCGCACCGGGCCCTCCCCGGGCCGGTGCGCGCCGGTGCCGGGAGAACCCGCCCCCTCCGGGGGCCGCGAGGGCCTCCCGAGGACCTCCCGAGGGCCTCAGCTCCAGTGACTTCCGTCCAGCATCCGTTCGAGGAGGGCCCGGTGCATCACCAGGTCGTCGGGGTCGTCGGGCATGGCCTGCTCGCCGAAGTGGACCTGGCGCTGCCAGACACGGGCCATGATGACGCCGTGCCTGAGGGCGGCGTACGTCTCGTAGAACTCCATGTCCCGAGGCTTGTATCCCGTTATTTCGTGGTACGTCTGGCAGACGTCCTCGCGCCGCATGAAGTCGGGCATCCCCGGTAGTTCCATGAACTCGGTGAGGTCCTGGAAGAAGGTGTGCAGGAAGATCATCCAGGAGATGTCCAGCTCGCGGGGGGCGATCGCGGCCATCTCCCAGTCGAGTACCGCCACCGGGGTGAAGTCGCGGTACATCACGTTCCCGATGCGGGCGTCGCCCCAGTTCAGCACGTCGGGCCCCGGATCGGCCGGCCAGTGCTCCTCCAGCCAGCCGAACGCCCGCTCCAGCAGCGGGACGGGCATCGAGCCGTGCGCCCACTCGTAGTAGGCCCGCTGCTCGTCGACGTGCCTGCGCAGCGCGGTCCCGCCCGTCCCGGGGGTCTCCAGGGGGCGCAGCTCCTCGGCGGTGAACGGGGTGTCGTGCAGCGTGGCCAGGATCTCGACGCTGCTCCGCTGCAGCCGGTCGCGGTCGGCGGGGGAGGCGTCCAGCAGCCAGCTCCCGAAGGTGTAGGGCATCACGTCCGGCGGCACGTCGCCAGTGAGCCGCTCCATCACGAAGAACGGGGCGCCCAGCCGCCCGGGGTCGGGCTCGTACCACAGGGCCCGGGGCGCGAGCACGCCCGCGCGCTCCCTGACCAGCCGCATGACCTCGTACTGCCTGCCGAGGTCGTAGCCGGGGAAGACCGGCACCGCCTCGCTCGCCGGGGCCATCCGGGCGACGCACGCGACCTCGTGCCCGCCCTCGGCGGAGGTCCAGGAGGCGTCGAAGAGCAGTGTCTCGCTGGACATGCCGTTGCCCGAGGGACGGGACAGGGGGGAGACCGCGACGGGGGAGCCCACCTTCCCGGCGAGCCATGAGCGCATCCGCTCCCGTAACTCCCCGAGGTCGCGGGTCGATGTCCGCATGCTCTTGCCGGCCTGCCCGCCGGGCTCGTTCGTCGGCTCGTCCATCGCGCTCTCCCGGGTGGCGTGCGTCACAAGGCGATCCGCACAGTCGTAACCCAGCAGCAAGCGCTTGTCCATAAAGCGTTCACGGGCCCGTCGGCCACCGGTCGACTCCCGGTCAGGTCGGGGTCAGGGTGCGGGAGCCGTACCCTTGACGTGAAGACCGATCCGAGTAGGGGCCGTGATGAGTTCAGCCGGAGAGGGCCTGTCTCGTCCGTTACCCGAGCAGGTTCGCTTACATGTCGTGGAGCTGGCCTCCCAGATTCTCGGTTCGATGCCCGCCGCCTCGGTGCCGCTGCCCCTGAAGGGGATCGCCAGGTTCGACCCCCGCAAGCGGGCCAGGCTGGGCGGGGCGCCGATCGCCGCGCAGCTGGAGACCGACAAGAAGTTCCGCGAGCTGGTCGCGGAGACGCTGACCGAGGGCTGGCCCGAGCTGGTCGCGAGCCTCGCCGAGGGCACGGTCCCGCCGGCCGCCGAGCCCGTCATGGTGGCCGCGGCCGCCTACCTGACCCGGCCACCCGGCTGGGCGGAGATGGTGGAGACGGCCCGCGCCGATCTGGAGCGGTCGGCCGCCGCGGCCGAGGGCTCGGCGCAGGAGCAGACGGTCTCCCGGCTGCGCGAGCAGCTGGCCGCCCAGAAGACCGCGGCCAAGGAGGAGTCCGAGCGGCTGCGCGAGCAGCTCAAGACCTCGCGCTCGGAGGTCTCCGACCTGCGCCGCAGGCTGCACGACGCCCGTGAGCGGACCAGGGCGGCCGAGGCGCGCGCCGCCGCGGCCCAGGAGGTGGCCGACGAGGCGCGCGCCGCCGCGCTCTCGGCGGGGAGCACGGTGGAGAGCGAGCTGCGCCGCCTGCGCGAGCGGCTGGCCGACGCCGAGCGGCAGCTGGAGTCGACGCGCAGGGCCGCCCGCGAGGGCCGCAGCGTGGAGGACACCAAGGTGCGCATGCTGCTCGACGCCCTGCAGGACGCCGCCGCCGGGCTGCGCAGGGAGCTCGCCCTGCCCTCGGGCATCCACCGCCCCGCCGACTCGGTGGCCTCGGTGGCGCCCGGCAGGCAGGGGGTCCAGGCGGTTCCCGCGCGGGCGCTCGCCGACGACGACCCCGCCCTGCTCGACCAGCTGCTCGCGCTGCCGCAGATCCACCTGATCGTCGACGGTTACAACGTGACCAAGACCGGTTACGGCACGTTCACCCTGGCCGACCAGCGCACCCGCCTCCTCACCGGTCTCGGCGCGCTCTACGCGCAGACCCGCACCGAGCTGACCTGTGTCTTCGACGGCGCCGAGCTGAACGGGCCGGTCCCGGTTTCGGCGCCCAGGGGGGTGCGCGTGATGTTCAGCGCCCCGAACCAGATCGCCGACGACCTGATCCGCCAGCTGGTCCGCGCCGAGCCCGCGGGGCGTGCGGTCGCGGTGGTCTCATCGGATCGCGAGGTGGCCGAGTCGGTCCGCAGGATGGGCGCCAGGCCGGTGCCCTCGGTGCTTCTTCTCCGGCGTCTGGGCCGCGCGTAAACCTTTCACGGTCGCCGCGCATCGGATCACCCAGGAGGTTCGATTCGATGAAGAAGATCATAACGCTCGCCCTCGCCGTCCTGGCCGCCGGAGCGACCGTCACCACGCCCGCGGCGGCCACGACGGCCGCCATCCCCAAGGGCTTCCTGCTGTACGAGAAGGACGCCGCCAGGAAGGACGACGACCCCGAGACCAACTGGAAGGTCGGCAACTCGGCGAAGGCGAAGCTGGCCGTCAACCCGTGCGACAGGAGCACGCTGGCCGCGACCGGCCGGGTGGCCGCCCGGACGGTGACCTTCACCGGCGTGCCGGACTTCATGAAGGTCGAGCAGGTGGTCCTGTACGGTTCGCGGGCCTCGGCCGTCTCGGCCGTCGCCCAGGTGCGCGCCGCCCTGACCAGGTGCGGAGGCAGGACCGGCTCGGGTTCCGGCTACCGCTACGCCTCCTCGCGCCTGACCGGGCTCGGCGACGAGGCGCTGAGGATCTCCGGGCAGGTCTACTACGGGAAGAAGGCCGGGGTGGGCGGCGACCGGAGCGTGCTGGTCAGGAAGGGCAACGCCGTCGTGGTCTACCTCTGGGCGGGTGAGTACGCCAAGCCCGCGAGGAGCGACTGGACCGTTCAGCTGCGTGACGCGAAGAAGATGACCGCCAAGATCTGCGACATCGCCACCTGCGGGTAGCGCGACCGGGCGGGGTCCGGGGCGGACGGCCCCCGCGGCCGGGGCGCCGCCGGTCGTGAGACGGGCGCCGCCGGTCGCGGGTAAAGGGTTTCATCTGAGCTTAAGGAGCAAACCCGGCAAAAAGGTGAGTCAATCATTACTTCTTCTGTACTATTCGCCGCAGGTCTGGTGCAGTCGGGAGGCGTTGACGTGGCCGTGGCGGGTTTGCCGGTTGGACTGATTCGGATACCGGTGGCGGCCGGGCTCGCTCTCGCGTTGCTGACGCTGCCGGTGGGCGGAGCGGCCGCCGATCCGAGGCCGACGGCCGCCCAGGCCAAGAAGAAGCTGGAGAAGCTCAACGAGCAGGCCGACCAGGTCGTCGAGAAGTACAACCAGGCCTCGGAGAAGTGGAAGCGGGCCAGGAAGAAGTACAAGACGCTCAACGACGACCTGACCCGTCAGAACGAGCAGGTGGCCGGGCTGCGCAAGGAGCTCGTCACGATGGCCGTCAGCACCTACCAGGTCGGCGTGGTCAACGGCTGGGAAGGCATGATCTACCAGACCGACCCCGGCGCCCTGCTGAGCGGTCTGGCCGCCGCCGACCAGATGTCCACCTCCCGCGCCCAGTCCCTGAACGCCTTCGACGAGGCCACCAAGGTGCTGCGGACCAGCCGGGACCAGGCCAAGAAGGCGCTGGCCGAGGCCGACGAGACGCGTGACGAGCTGGCCAGGGAGAAGGCCAAGGCCGACAAGATGGTCAAGGCCCAGACGAAGATCCTGCGCGAGCTCAACGCCTTCAGGACGGGCAACCCCGAGAGCGCCGGGATCCAGTACGACGGTTCCGCCTCGGGCAACGCCCGCGCCGCCCTGCAGTTCGCTTTCGCCCAGGTCGGCAAGCCCTACCAGTACGGCGGCACGGGCCCGCGCGGCTGGGACTGCTCCGGCCTGGTCCAGAGCGCCTGGCGCAGCGGGGGAGTCAGCCTCCCCCGCACGACCTGGGAGCAGTGGAGCTGGGGCGCGAGCCGCAAGGTCTCGCTGAGCGAACTCCAGCCGGGCGACCTCATCTTCAGCGAGGGTCTCGGCCATGTCAGCATGTACGCGGGCAACGGCCAGATCGTGCACGCCCCGCAGACCGGCGACGTCGTCAAGGTCGTCCCGCTGTCCGCCTACGGCCGCCGCATCGTCGGAGCCGTCCGCCCCTGACCGGGCCGGGCCGCGCTCCCACCGGGGGCGTCCCGGCCCCGCCTGGCGTGTGACGGGACGCCGGGAAACGGGATGTGCCGGCCCGTCTCGCGCGTGACAGGACGCCGGGTAAACCGGTGCGCCGGCCCCGTCTCGCGCGTGATGGGACGCCGGGAAACCGGGTGTGCCGGACGCGGCGGCACCGCCGGCATCGGAACATGATCAAGCCATCGACGCCCGACGAGCTCGCGTGCGCCGGTCCCGGGCGCCTCGACGCCGACGCCGACGCCGTGCTCGGCCGCCGGCTCGACGGCGTGGCGGGCGATGCCGCGCTGGGCTGCACTCGCGCTGGGCTGCACCCGCGCTGAGCCACGCCCGCGCTGGGCTGCACCCGCGACGACTGTGCCGAGCATCTGCGCACCGGGTACGGCACCTTCGGGTGGCTCCCCGAACGGATGCTCGACGCCGCCGGATTCGAGATCGCCGGGCGGACTTCCGGGAGTCGGTCCACGGCGCCCGCACGCGCGTCGGACGCTGAGGCCAGCCGGCCGGATCATGCGGGACCGCTCCATCAGCGGTGAGTGTGATGAAGATTACATAAATCGTGATTTGTCGGACTGGCGAGAAGGGTGTGACGAGAGTCATATCTCAATAGCATAAATAGCCATTAAGCAGGGGTAACAGGAAGATCAAGAGAGGTTGTCGATCTCCCAATTTGGCGAATGCTTTGCCGAAAGTTGGAGATCGGGGTAACTTCTGGCGTCGCGACGTGCAAGCCACGCCGTCGCGGCGAATGTCGGTCTTCGGGCCGGTGTCCCTATAGAAATCCAATCGGCCGCCGTGCCCCCACCCGGGGGCAGGGCTCATCGCGGCGGCCCGCCGAATCTATGCAGCCAGGAGGCATGGAACCGGGGACCCAAAAGGCCCGATACAGCGTGGCCAGGGGTGAATCGGCGCGTTTTGCCGTAGGGCATCTTCCAAGCCCGAATCCGTCAGCTAACCCGGTAGGCATCAGTGGAAGTCCCAAGGAGAAATCCTGTCTACCACCCCGTACAACCCCCGTCTGTCGCGCCTTTTCCGCCTTTCCCTCGGCGGCATCGCCCTCACCCTGACCGCCTCAGCCGGAGCGGTCACCCTGGGGCCCACGGCGGCGCAGGCGGTGGACGGCCCCTCCGAGATACTGGTCAACAGCGCGGCCGGTGTCTCCGAGAAGGCCGAGAGCACCAACAAGACCGCCTCCCAGGCCGGGACCAAGGCTGAGTCCAAGGCCAAGGGCAAGGCCAAAAAGAGCAGGGCGGCACTGCAGAGGATCCGGGCCGGTAAGGCGGTCTCGGCGGCCAAGAAGCAGATCGGCGATCCGTACCGGTGGGGAGCCTCCGGTCCCGGAGCGTTCGACTGCTCGGGGCTCGTCCGGTACGCCTGGCGGAAGGCGGGCGTGTCCCTTCCCAGGATCACGCACAGCCAGTACAGGTCGATCAGGAAAAAGGTCTCGTGGAGCAAGTTGCACCCCGGTGACCTGCTGTTCTTCAGTGGAAAGGGCCATGTCGGCATGTACGTCGGCAAGGGCAGGATGGTCCACTCGCCGAGCAGCGGCAAGACGGTCCGTATCGTGAGGCTGGCGGGCTACTACAGGTCCTCCTTCGCCGGAGCGGTACGGCCCGGGGCCTGAGCCCCGCACGGAGCCCAAGGCCCGCGCGTGAGCGCGGGGCCCGGGATCCACGCGTGAGCACGGAGCCCAGGTTCGGAACCTGAGCCTGAGCCCGCGTCCGGGCACGCGCTCGAGCACATGCCCGAGCACGCGCCCGAGCACGGAAAAGCGGCCCCGGCCCTCCACCAGGAGGGCCGGGGCCGCTCCATGCCGGTCGAGTACCATCGGCTCGTATGTCCGTCCCGAAAGGGCGCCGCGCCGTGCTCGCCGGGATGCTGGCGCTGATGAGCGCCGGTCCGTTCGCCGGGACGGGACCTCTCCTGGCCGGAGCCGCGCCCCTTCCACGCGCCCCCCGCTCCCTTGACCCGTACGGCGCCCGGACCCCTCCGCCTGTCCCGTACGCCTCCCGGAGCCCGCGCGATCCCCGCGACCTGTGGCCGGGCGCCGCGGTCACCGTCCGGGGCGAGCACTCCCTCGTGATCGGCCACGGCGTCCCGTCCGCCGTCCTGCGGGACCTGGCGGCCAGGGCCGACCGGGCCCGCGCGACGATCGCGGCGATCTGGGGGCCGGTCCCCGCGGTGGTCCTCTTCCCCGCCACCGACGCCGAGGCCGCGGCGCTCGCCGGGGCCGGGAGCACCCGCGGCCTGGCCGCGATGGCGACCGCGGACCGGGTGATCGTCCTGCCGTCGGGGTACGCCCGGCTCACCGCGACCGGCAGGGACGTGGTGATCACCCACGAGCTCGCCCACGTGGCCACCGGCGCGACGCGCGGCGGCCGGGTGCCGATGTGGCTGTCGGAGGGCTTCGCCGACTACGCGGGCTACCGCGACGCCGGGATCGCGGTGCGCACGGCCGCCGCCGAGCTGGCCGCCGAGGTGCGCTCGGGCGTCCTGCCCGCCAGGCTCCCCGTCCCGGCCGACTTCGCCCCCGGCGCGCCGAGGCTCGCGCAGGCGTACGAGGAGGCGTGGCTCGCCTGCCGGTTCGTCGCGGAGCGCTTCGGCGAGAAGGCCCTGGTGAGGCTCTACGGTAGCGATGTCGACAGCACGCTGGGCCTGCCGGTGGCCGAGTTCACCCGAGCCTGGCGCGACTACCTCAGGGAGGAACTCACGTGACGCTGAGCACGACGGACACGCCCGCGGGCGTGCGGTCGGCGGGGTGGGCGCTGGCCGTCCTGGGGGTGGTCACGGTGGCGGTCGTGGCGTTCACCACGCCCTGGAGGGCGCTGCCCGAGGGGGCCCCGGCCGTCGTCCCCGATCCGGCCCGCGACTTCACCGCCGAGCAGATCGCCAGGGCCGAGACGTTCGACGCGCTGGTCAGCGTTCCCGGTTACCTGTCGCTCGGCCTGACGCTGGTCGTGGCGGGGGTGCTGGTCGCCACCCCGCTGGGCGCGCGGCTCGCCGGCCGGCTGCCGGGCCCCTGGTGGCTGCGGGCGCTCCTCGGCGTGCTGGCGCTGTCGGTGGCCGTGGCGATCCTGCGCTGGCCCCTGGGGATGTGGTCGGAGAGCTACCTGCGCGACTTCGGGCTGTCCACCCAGGCCTGGCCGGCGTGGGCGGCCGACCGGGCCAAGAGCACCGGCATCGGCACCGCGCTGACCGCGATCATGGTGCTGGCGGTGATCGCCCTGGCGCGGCGCTACCGGCGCTGGTGGATCCCCGCCGCGGCCGGGGCGTTCGTCCTGACCGTGGTGGCCTCCTTCGCCTACCCGGTGCTCATCGAGCCGGTCTTCAACGACTTCAGGCCGCTGGAGGCCGGGCAACTCCGCGACGACCTGCTCGCCATGGCCGCCAGGGACGGTGTGCCCGTCGAGAACGTGCTCGTCGCCGACGCCTCCCGGCGGACCACCGCGCTCAACGCCTACGTCTCCGGATTCGGCGCGACCCGCAGGATCGTGGTCTACGACACGCTGCTCCGCGCGCCCGCCGGCGAGGTCGAGCTGGTGGTCGCCCACGAGCTGGGCCACGCCAAGGCGGGCGACGTGCTGTCGGGAACGCTCGTCGGCGGCCTGGGCGCGGCGTTCGGGGCGTGCCTGCTCTACGCGGTGACCTCCGCGGGGGTCGTACGGCGCAGGGCGGGGATCTCCTCCCTGGGTGACCCGAGGGCGGTGGGCCTGGTCATGGGGTTGCTGAGCCTGGCCACCGTCCTGTCGGGACCGGCCCAGAACCTGGTGAGCAGGCAGATCGAGGCCCGTGCGGACGTGCACGCGCTGGACCTGACCAGGGACCCGGCGACGTTCGTCGCCATGCAGAAACGACTGGCGGCTACCAACATTTCGGATTTGTCGCCCGATCTAGTCGAATATGTACTTTATGCATCGCACCCCACGACGCCGCAGCGCATCGCCCTGGCGCGATCCTGGGCGAGGCTGAACGGCCTCCCCGAACCGTGAGCCGCACGCTGGTCGTCACGAACGACTTCCCGCCCCGCGCGGGGGGGATCCAGTCGTTCGTGTACGGTCTCATCGCCCGCCGCCCGCCCGGTTCCGTCGTCGTCTACGCTCCCCGGTGGGCCGGCAGCGCGGCCTTCGACCTGCGCCAGCCGTACCCCGTCGTGCGGCACCCGACCTCGCTGATGCTGCCGTCGCCCGCCGTCGCCCGCCGGGCCGCCGGGCTGGTCGCCGAGTTCGGGTGCGACACCGTGGTCTTCGGGGCGGCGGCGCCGCTCGGGCTGCTCGCGCCCCGGATGCGCGAGGCCGGGGCCCGTCGCGTCGTCATGGTCACCCACGGCCACGAGGCGGGCTGGGCCGGGATCCCGATCGGCCGCCGGGTGCTCGCCAGGATCGGGGCGGACGCCGACGTGGTCACCTACCTGGGGGAGTACACCCGGCGGCGGCTGGCCAGGGTGATAGCGGCGGACAAACTGGTGCGGCTCGCGCCCGGCGTCGACACCGGGGTGTTCCACCCGGGGGCCGGCGGGGGGCGGGTGCGCGCGCGACTCGGCCTGGGGGAGCGGCCGGTGGTGGTCTGCCTGTCCAGGCTGGTGCCGCGCAAGGGCCAGGACACGCTCCTGCGGGCCTGGCCCGGCGTGGTCGGTGACGTGCCCGGCGCGGTGCTCCTGATCGTCGGCGGGGGCCCGTACCGCAGGACCCTGGAGCGGCTGGCCCGGCCGATGGGCGGTTCGGTGAGGATCACCGGCCCGGTGCCGGAGGCGGAGCTGCCCGGCTACCTCGCCGCGGGTGACGTGTTCGCCATGCCGTGCCGCACCCGCCTGGGCGGGGTCGACGTGGAGGGACTCGGCATCGTCTACCTGGAGGCCTCCGCCAGCGGCCTGCCCGTGGTGGCCGGTTCCTCGGGCGGCGCCCCCGACGCCGTGCTGAACGGGGAGACCGGCCTGGTCGTCGACGGCACCCGCCCCGACGAGGTCGCGGCGGCCCTGGTCGGCCTGCTCAAGGATCCGGCCGGGGCGCGTGCGATGGGGGAGCGCGGGCGCGAGTGGGCGGCGCGCGAGTGGAACTGGGACCTCGCCGCCGCCCGCTTCTCCCGCCTCCTGGAGCCCGCGGAGACCCCCTAGACGAGCAAGTCCCGATGCCGGGAACGGGTACGGAACAGGTGCGGCGACGCGTACCGGCAGGTGAGCCCGCCCGTGAGGCACGTCCCTGGCGGGCTGAATGTCCCCGTGCCGTCCGGCGGCCGAACCGCGTCGGCCGCCGCCCTCCGGCGCCACCGCGCCACCGGCCGGCCCGTCACCCGGTCACCGATCGCCCGCGGCCGCCGACCGGACCTCGAGCGAAACGGCCCCCGCCGGGTCGCAGGCCGGTCGGGAGGCCGGGAGGCCGCGCATCGTGAACGCATCGCGGAGATATCAACCGGGACTCGCAGGATCGGTGTCACAAGGAAGCACTACCAGGGAGTGTCCCCATGTCCACCACTGCCGTCGTCGTCACCGTCCTCGCCGCCCTCTGGGTGGGTTTCTCGGCCTTCTCTCTCCTCCGCCGCGCCGATTGGGTCGTGGAGCCGCTGACGGACTACGGCGTTCCCCGCTCGTGGTGGACCTGGCTCGGCGCGGCCAAGGCCGCGGGGGCCGTGGGCCTGCTCTTCGGCCTGTTCGTGCCGGTCATCGGCGTCCTGGCCGGGATCTGCCTGGTGCTGTACTTCGCCGGAGCCGTCGTCACCGTGCTCCGGGCGCGCTCGTACTCGACCGTCGTCTTCCCCCTGCTGTACATGGGCCCGGTCATCGCCGCCCTGGTACTGGGACACGTCGCCTGACGGCGACGCGGATCACAGCCGACAGGTCATGGCGGCCATCTCCACCCCGCCACCCCCGACGCCGTTGCTTCCTCCCGCCGTCCAGGCGGGCACGACAGCCGTGTTTCCGGAAGCTCTGCGCGGGTTCTGCGCCATGCCTTCGAGCGCGTTTCCAGAAGCCGGTGGCTGATCTGCTTCCGGAACCGGGATCACGGTCGTTGCGGCTCCTCGGCAAGCGGGTGCTCCTCGCCCCACGCGAGCATGGCGTACAGGATGCCGCTGAGGCTCCGGCCTTGCTCGGTGAGCTCATAGACGACCCGTGGCGGCACCTCCGCGTGCACCGTGCGGGTGAGGATCTTCTGGTTCTCCAGGGTGCGGAGCCGGTCGGTGAGCGTCTTGGCGCTGGGATCGCCCAAAGCGGTACGCAGCTTCCCGAACCGCTTCGGGCCGCTGAGCAGCTCCCGGATGATCAGCGTCGACCATTTGCCGTCGAGAACCCTGAGCGTGCGCTCCACGCCGCAGTTCCGCGGGGACGCCGTCGCCAGGCGGGAAGCCACATCTCCGCCATTGGTTTCCATACCGGCACTATATTTCTTTCTAGGTACTACTTCACAATGGAAACTAATGTGCCGTTCCATGAGTAGATCAACTGTTGTCGTTCATGGAGCGACCGGCGCCCAAGGGCGCCCCGTGGTCCGGCGCCTGCTCGCCGCGGGTCACCGCGTGCGCGCCGCCGTCCGCGACACCGCCGCGCCCGGCCTGCCCGCAGGTGCCGAGCCGGTCTTCGCGAGCCTGTCCCTTCCCGCGTCCCTGGCCGACGCCTACGCCGGGGCCGACGCGGTCGTCGTGCAGCTGCCGCTGGTCTTCGCCGCTGAGGCGGCGGTGCCGCAGGCCGAGGCGGTGCTGGGCGCGCTCAAGGGCGCGGGGGTGCCGCGGGTGGTGTTCAACACCGGCGGCCCGCCCGTCGCCGAGCCCGTCGGGGTGCCGTTCGTGGACGCGCGGGCGCTGCTGGCCGCCGAGCTGCCGGGCGTCGTCGGCGCCGCCACCGTCGTCGGTCCGGCGTTCACGTACATGGAGAACCTGACCGCCCCCTGGTCACTGGCGCGCGTGGCCGCAGGGGAGGTGGCCTACCCGCTGCCCGCGGAGCTGCCGGTGCCCTGGCTCGCGCTCGACGACCTGGCCGCCGCCATCGCCGCGCTGGTCACCGAGCCGCAACCGCCGTCCCTGCGGATCATGGCCGGTCCCCAGGCGATGACGGGCGACCAGGTCGCCGCTGAGCTCGCCGCCGCGCTGGGGCACGAGGTGCGGTGGCGGAGCGTCGAGCCGGGTGAGTACGAGCGGATGCTGGCCCCGTACGTCGGAGCCGAGGCCGCCGCGGGCGTCGCCGCCGCCTACACCCCACCCCTGCCGGGAACGCCACCCCCTCCGGCCCCGGACCCCACGGTGATCAGGACCGGACCGACGAGCTTGCACGCCTGGGCCATGCGCCAGGACTGGCGGACCTGAAGATGGCGGCGTGCTCGGCGGCCCGGCGCCGGTTTTTCGCCGCCGGGCCGTCGCGTGCTTCCGTCCCTCGGGACCGCGTCCGGGTGGCGGGCAGTGGCGACGCCGGCCGGCTCAGCCGGAGGCGACGGGGCGGTAGCCCCTGACGTAGTCGACCGTGAACCGCTTGGGATAGGCGTGCCCAGGCCTCG